>CANFQO010000005.1 GCA_947449135.1 Planctomycetaceae bacterium
AATACAACGGACGACCGAGACCTGCGTCGGGCCGTCGCTCCAGCAGTCTATCCCGGCCAGCAGACCCCTCCAACGCCCGTTTCATGCAAAGCCTTTGACGAAAACGGCCGGATTCCCTACATTTCCGGGTCTCCCGCACACCTACGGTCCCTTTCCCCACCCCCGCAAATCAGGAACAACAACGCATGGGCGGCATCAGCAACCGGATGAAGGAAATCAAGCGACGTCGGCACCGCCGCCAGAAGCTCGCCAAGTTCGAGGTCAAGCTCAAGAAGGCCACCACCTCCGAGAAGCTGGTGATGGCGGCGAAGCTCCGCAAGATGACCACCGGCTGCGATGGGCTCATCGCCCGCATGGGCCTCGAAGAGCGCAAGCGCGGCTGATTCAACGCGAGCGTCCCGGCGGTATCAACGCTGGGAGTTTCGTCGGAGATGGCGGGATAGGAAAACCGCCACTTCCTAAGCAGCCACGCGTTCGAACGTGAACTCGTCCTGCACGAAGTCGATCCGCACGCAGCTCCCCTCGGGGAATTGCCCGCCTAACAGTTCCCGCGCCAGCTCGTTCTGCAGCTGCTGCTGGATCACCCGCTTCAGCGGTCGTGCGCCATACACTGGGTCGTACCCGAGCCGAGCGATCTCGTCGATTGCCCCGTCGGTGCATTCGAGCGTGATGCCCGCCTTCGCGGCCTGCTCGACGAGCTTCGCAATCTGGAGGCTCACGATCTTGTGGATGTGCTTCTTGTCGAGCGGATGGAAGATGATCGTCTCGTCGATGCGGTTCAGGAACTCCGGTAGGAAGCGGGCCTGCAATGACTCCTTCACGGCGTCGCGAACCTCCTGCTCGCTGCCACCTTCCTTCGTGATCTCCTGGATCGCCTGGCTACCGATGTTGCTCGTCATCACCACGATCGTATTGGTGAAGTCGACTGTGTGGCCGAGACTGTCGGAGAGCCGGCCGTCATCGAGCACCTGGAGCAGGACGTTGAACACGTCGCGATGAGCCTTCTCGACCTCGTCGAGCAACACGACGGAGTACGGACGCCGTCTCACGGCCTCAGTCAACCGGCCACCTTCCTCGTAGCCCACATAGCCCGGGGGCGCACCGATGAGTCGCGCGACCGTGTGCTTTTCCATGAACTCGCTCATGTCGATGCGGATCATGGCGTTTTGATCGTCGAAGAGCACCTCGGCCAGCGCCTTGCAGAGCTCCGTCTTGCCCACGCCGGTGGGACCGAGAAAGATGAACGACCCGATCGGACGGTTCGGATCCTGCAGCCCAGATCGGCTGCGGCGGACGGCATTGCTGACAGCCTCCACCGCCTCCTCCTGGCCGATCACCCGCTGATGGAGCCGCTCCTCGAGCACGAGCAGCTTCGCCCGCTCCGCCTCGACCAGCCGCGTCACCGGAATCCCCGTCCAGGCGCTCACGACCTCGGCGATTTCCTCAGGACCAACCTCCCGACGTAACAGCCGCTTCGTCGGCGGAGTGCCCTTCGCCGCGGTCTCCTTTGCCTCCTTCTCTGTGCCCTCCTGCTCCAGCCGCGCCTGGAGAGCTTTTCGCTTCACGTCGAGTTCGTAGAGCTGTTGGTAAAGCTCCTCGCCCACTGGCTGCCCGGAAGCCTGCCGGTCCTTGATCTGCACGCCTGCCTTGTCAAACGCGAGCTGCACGTCCTCAAGCTGCTTCCGTAGCTCCTGCGAGCTACCCACGCCGCTCTTCTCAGCCTCCCACTGCTCCCGAAGGCTGGCCAGCTTCTTCCGTAGCTCCGCCGACTCCGCCTCGATCTCGACGAGCCGCTCCTTCGCATGCTCCTCAGTCTCCTCGGCCAGCTGCCGCGCGGCCAGTTCCAGCTGAACGAGCCGCCGCTGCACCTCGTCGATCTCGCTCGGCACGCTCTGTAGCTCCATCGCGATCCGGCTGGTCGCCTCGTCCATCAGGTCGATCGCCTTGTCGGGCAGGAACCGATCGGCGATGTAGCGATGGGATAGCTCGGCGGCCGCCACTAGGGCTGAATCCTTAATCTTCACGCCCTTGTGATGGGCCTCATAGCGGGGCTTGAGCCCCCGCAAGATCGCGATCGTGTCTTCCACGCTCGGCTCACCGACCATCACGGGCTGAAACCGCCGCTCGAGGGCCGCGTCCTTCTCGATGTGCTTGCGGTATTCGTCGAGCGTTGTTGCACCGATGCACCTCAGCTCGCCGCGTGCCAATGCCGGCTTGAGCAGGTTGGCCGCGTCGGAGCCCCCCTCCGCCGCACCCGCGCCGATGACCGTGTGCAGCTCATCGATGAAGAGAATGACGTTGCCCGCGGCGGCTTCCACCTCTCGAAGGATCGCCTTCAGACGGTCCTCGAACTCGCCCCGGTACTTCGTGCCGGCGATCAATGCCCCAAGGTCGAGCGAGATCACCCGCTTGCCGCGCAAGGTTTCCGGCACGTCCGACTGCACGATCCGTACCGCCAGCCCCTCGGCAATCGCCGTCTTGCCTACGCCCGGCTCCCCGATCAGCACGGGATTATTTTTCGTCCGCCGCGAGAGTACCTGGATCACCCGGCGGATTTCAGCATCGCGGCCGATCACCGGATCGAGCTTGCCCTGACTGGCACGCTTGACCAGATCGATGCCGTACTTTTCAAGTGCCTGAAACTTTTCCTCGGGGTTCTGGTCAGTGACCCGAGACTGGCCACGGACCGCCTGCAAGCCCGCCAGGAGCTCCTTCTCACCCACAGCCGCCAGCTGCAGGACATTCTTGGCCTTCGACGGCGTCTTCACGAGGCCCAAGAGGAGGTGGTCGGTCGAGACGAACTCGTCTTTCATCACGGCCGACTCGGCCGTCGCCGCCTCAAACACCTTGATCAGCTCCTGATCAGGCTGCGGCTGCGCGCCCCCCGACACCTTCGGGAGGTGCGACAGTTCCGCCTCGATGATCCGCTCGAGATGCCCGCGGTCGACACCGATCTTCTCGAGCAGCGGCCGCACGATCCCCTCCCGCTCCGCGACGAGGCTGTGCAGGAGATGGACTGGCGTCACCTGCGGGTTGCCGCGGCTGCCGGCCAGTTCGACGGCGTTTTGCACCGCCTCCTGCGCCTTGATTGTGAACTTGTCGAAGCGAAATGGCATGCGACACCCCCTGCGAAGGCATGGCCGACGGGCATCGCCGGCAGCGACGCCCGTCGGCGGTGGGAATCCTTCGCGATCCCACCGCCGACAGTGCAGAACATGAACCGTGGACAGCGTTCGTCCCCGGGAACACTAGATATCCTTCTTGACCTCAAACTCGGCATCGATCGCGTCGTCGGGACCACGGCCGCCTCCCGCCGCCCCCGCCGTCGCGCCCGGATCAGCGGCCTCACCGCCCTGGCCGCTCGTCGCCGCATAGAGAATCTTCGAGAGCGCGTGGGATGCCTGCTCGAGCGAATCGTGGGCCGACGTGATGGCATCGACGTCCTCGCCCTTCGCCGCCTCGCGGGCCTTCGTGATCGCCGCCTCGAGCGGAGCCTTGTCGGAGGCCGACAGCTTTTCGGCATTCTCCTTGATCAGCTTCTCGGTCTGGAAACAGAGTGCCTCGGCACGGTTTCTCGCCTCGGCCACACGCTGCTTCTGCTTGTCCTCTTCGGCATGCAGTTCGGCATCCTTTCGCATCCGCTCGATCTCGGCCTCGTTCAGGCCGCTCGACTGCTCGATCTTGACCGTCTGCTCCTTGTTGGAGCCGAGATCCTTCGCGCTCACCGACAGGATACCGTTGGCGTCGATGTCAAACTTCACCTCGATCTGCGGCGTGCCCCGCGGCGCCGGCGGAATCCCCTCCAGATTGAACTGGCCGAGGAGCCGGTTGTCCTTCGCCATCGGCCGCTCACCCTGATACACGCTCACCGTCACCGCGGTCTGGCTGTCGGCCGCGGTGCTGAAGACCTGCTTTCGCTCGGTCGGCACGGTCGTGTTCCGCTCCACCAGCTTCGTGAACAGGCCGCCTTCGGTTTCGATACCAAGCGAGAGAGGCGTGACGTCGAGCAGCAGCACATCCTGCACCTCGCCGCCAAGCACGCCCCCCTGGATCGCCGCACCAAGCGCCACGACCTCGTCGGGATTGACGCCCTTGTGAGGCTCCTTATTGAAGAGCTTCTTGACGAGTTCCTGTACCTTCGGAATCCGGGTCGAACCGCCGACGAGCACCACCTCATCGATGTCCTTCGGGTCGAGCTTCGCGTCCTTGAGGGCCTGCACGACCGGGCCGCGACAGCGTTCGATCAGCCCATCGCACATCTGCTCGAACTGCGCCCGGGTGATGGTCACCTGAAGATGCTTTGGCCCGGTCGCATCGGCCGTGATGAAGGGGAGATTGATGTCCGTGCTCTGCGCTGAAGAAAGCTCCTTCTTTGCTTTTTCACAGGCTTCCTGCAGCCGCTGGAGGGCCATCGTGTCCTTCCGCAGATCGATCCCCTGCTCCTTCTTGAACTGATCCGCGACGTAGTTGATGAGCGTCTGGTCGAAGTCATCGCCGCCCAGGTGGGTGTCGCCGTTGGTGCTGATCACGCGAAACACACCGTCAGCCACTTCCAGCACCGACACGTCGAACGTGCCGCCACCCAGATCGAACACCACGATCTTTTCCTGCGCCTTCTTCTCGAGCCCGTAAGCAAGGGCCGCGGCCGTCGGCTCGTTGATGATTCGCATCACCTCAAGACCTGCGATCTGGCCAGCGTCCTTGGTGGCTTGACGCTGTGCGTCGTTGAAGTAGGCAGGCACCGTGATCACGGCCTTGTTGACCTTATGGCCCAGGTAGCTCTCGGCACTCTCTTTGAGGTTCCGGAGCACCTTCGCCGAGATCTCCGGCGGCGTGCTTGTCTGATCGCCAGCCTTCACCGTCACGTAGTCCTCAGGCCCACCAACGACCTCGTACGGGACCATCTTCTCCTCGCCTGCCACCTCGTTGTGGCGACGGCCCATGAACCGCTTGATCGAGTAGATCGTCCGCTTGGGGTTGGTGACGGCCTGCCGGCGGGCCGTGTCGCCCACGAGCGTCTCGCCCTTGTCATTGAAGGCGACCACACTCGGCGTGAGGCGATTGCCTTCCTTGTTCGCGATCACCTTGGGCTCCTTGCCCTCCATCACCGCGACCACCGAGTTCGTGGTGCCGAGGTCGATGCCGATGATCTTTTCGCCTTGCTTCGTTGCCATGGGTGCTGGATTCCTGTGCTCTGGGGGATTACTGCGGGAAATGCTGTGCGCCAGAATTGTCCCGTGTTGTCGTTGACCTCAAATAATGCAAAGGCCGTGCCAGCCCGGATTTGCATGCCGTAGCACGCAGGTTTCAGGGTTAAGATTCGCAGAAAGCGGCATTTTTGACCGTATTTACCCGGCTGTGGTTCCATGTACAGTTAGGAATTGTCGGTTTCGCCACGCCAGCGCGGGGGTCGAGGACTGCCATTTTGGCCGCTCGCGACTTCGCAGACATTTTCACCAAATCAAAACTCCGCTAGCCCGAAGGGCACTCGTCGCATGACGCAGGCTGGATCACCTCGGAAGTCGTCGGCAGAGGCTCCCCGCCCCACGGGCCTGGCAGCCCTGCGGTCGCAGATCGACCGGATCGATCGCGACCTTGTCGGCCTCGTGAACGAGCGGGCGGAATTGGCCCGGCAGATCGGCCACCTCAAACAGACAAGCGGCCAGGTCACCTACGACCCCTCCCGCGAAGAGATGGTGCTCGAGCGGGTGACCGCCTCGAGTAAGGGCCCGCTGTCGAACGAGAGCCTGAAGGCCATCTGGCGGGAACTGATTTCCGGCTCCCGCGCAATCGAACAGCATCTCCGGGTCGCTCATCTTGGCCCAGCCTGGACCTACAGCCACCTGGCCGCCCTCCATCGCTTCGGCAGTTCGGTGGAGTTTGTGCCGGTGGCGAGCATCTCAGCCGCCTTCGAGGAGGTGAATGCAGGCCACTCCCACTATGGCGTCGTGCCGCTGGAAAACTCGACCGATGGCCGCATCGCGGACACCCTCGACAATTTCTCGCGGCTGCCGGTGAAGATCTGCGCAGAGGTGCCCCTCCGAATCCACCACACGCTTCTGGCCGCCTGCGATCGGGCCAGCATCAAGGAGGTCTACAGTCGGCCCCAGGCGCTGTCGCAATGCCGCAACTGGCTGGCTCGGCACCTGCCAAATGCACGACTCGTGGAACTGACAAGCACGAGCGCCGCCGCTGAAACAGCTGCCAAAACGCCACATGCCGCAGCTATCGCCAGCCGCCAGGCTGGCGTGCATCATGGCCTCAACGTCCTTGCCGAAGACATCGAGGACGTGGCGGGCAACACCACGCGATTCGCCGTGATCGGACATGCCGATGCCAGCCGCACCGGCCGCGACAAGACGTCACTGATGCTGGAGATCGAGCACAAGCCTGGTGGGCTTGCCGACGCCCTTGCGATCCCCAAGAAGCAGAAGCTCAATCTCACCTGGATCGAATCGTTCCCGATGCCGGGCGAGGAACGCGGCTACATCTTCTTCGTGGAATTCGAGGGGCATCGCGACGACCTCCGCGTTCGCCGAGCGATCTCGTCGCTCGAAAAACGCTGCAAGAGGGTCGTGATCCTCGGCTCCTACGCGGCGGCAGCAGCCGTCGGCTGATTGGTTATGTTCACGCCGGGATCGGCCATCCTGGCCGCCTCGGCTAGGCGACCGCAGGTCATTGGTACTCACCAGGCCCTTCGGACCTACCGCTTTCCGCTTTCCGCTTTCCGCTTTCCGCTTTATGATCCCGCCCAAAGGAGCACCCCCCGCATGTCCCGCAAAAAAATCGTCGCCGGCAACTGGAAGATGAACCTCGACCGCGTTAAGGCGACCGAACTCGCTCAGGCGGTGGCCGGCCGGCATGCCGAAGCGGGCAGCGTCGAACTCGTTCTCTGCCCGCCAGCGGCCTACCTGACCACGGTCGGCACGGCCCTCGGGCTGGTTCACGCCGTCAGCCCTTCAGGCGTGACGCTCGGCGCCCAAAATATGCACGACAAGGCCAGCGGTGCCTTCACCGGTGAGATCGCGCCAGCAATGCTTGTCGACGTCGGCTGCAGCTTCGTGATCCTCGGCCACTCCGAGCGTCGCACCCTATTCGGCGAGACCGACGGCATGGTCAACGCGAAGACAAAGGCCGCTCTGGCCGTCGGCCTGACGCCGATTGTGTGCGTTGGAGAGACATTGGAGGAACGCGAGGCGAACCGCACGCAGGCGGTCGTCACCACCCAGATCAATGGCTCACTCGCTGGTCTTTCCGCGGCCGATCTGGAAAAGATCGTGATCGCCTACGAGCCGGTCTGGGCCATCGGCACCGGCAAGGTGGCCAGCCCGCAGCAGGCGCAGGAGGTGCATGCCATTATTCGCGGTCTGCTTGGGGCCTTGGCCTCGCCCGCAGTCGCCGCCAAGGTGCGAATCCAGTACGGCGGCAGCGTGAAGCCCGACAACGCCGCCGACTTGGCTGCACAGCCCGATATCGATGGTGCCCTGGTGGGAGGCGCGAGCCTCAAGGCCGACGATTTCCTGGGCATCGCTCGGGCGTTTGCCTGATTGCGTTTCGCGGCCGAGTCCGCAATCTGGGGTAGGCCTCCAGGCTCGCCTGCGATACCTTCAACCGGGTTCTGTTACCCTATGTCAATCAACTCCTCACCCTTCTGAGCAGCTTCGGAGCCCGCCGTTCCCATGACCACGCTTGTCCGCCTCCTCCTCGGTTCGACGCTCGTTCTAACATCGCTGTTTTTGATCCTGCTCGTACTCGTGCAACGGGGTCGTGGAGGCGGTCTGGCTGGAGCTCTTGGCGGCATGGGCGGACAGAGCGCCTTTGGTACGAAGGCAGGCGACCTGTTCACGCGGATCACCGTGGGGGTCGCAGGGTTCTGGATCATCCTCTGCATTCTGGCGACCAACCTGCTGAGCCGTCAGCAATCGCTCATATCCAGCGAGCTGGGTGGTGCTGCTCCACAGGCGACCGCTCCGATGACGCCCACGCAGCCGATGACCCAACCCCAGCCGCCCGCAACAGGTGATGCTCCGGCAGCCGACGAGTCGCTCAGCCTGCCTGCCACGCCTTCTGCGACGGATCCCGCGGCAGCGACTGCCCCGGCAGAACCTACGGCTGAAGCAGCCCCGGCCGCTCCTGCCGAGACGGCCCCCACCAAGTAGCACGAGCGGCTACGTTTTTCTGGGGCCCCGACCATGGCGATCAGCATGACTGGCTGCGGCGACGGCAGCGCCTCCGAGGGCCAAAGCACGTGCCGCGTTGAACTGCGGGTGGTGAACAACCGCTTTTTCAAGCTCGCCCTCCGATCGCGGGATGCCTTCGCGACCCTTGAGCCGCGAATCGAAGCCGCTATCCGCGGCCGCGTCCGCCGCGGTGCCGTGCAGATGACGCTCGACGTCACAGGGCCGGCCGTTCCTGCAGGCCGACGGTTCGACCACGGTCAGTTGGCCGCCTACCTGGATGATCTCGAGGACTTTTGCGCCACGCACCGCATCCCCGCACCCCAAACGATTGACGGCATCCTCGGACTCCCAGGCATCCTTGTGGAGACCCCCCCCTCCAGCGACGCCGTCCAACAACTCTGGCCGCTTGTCAACCGGAGCCTTGAGGCAGCACTCGATGGCCTGGAGCGAATGCGGCGAGCCGAAGGGAACGCCCTGGCAAACGACATGCAAAGCGGCTGCGGCGCAATCACGCAGTCGATTGCGGCCATCCGGCAGCGGGTGCCGGCTGTGCTCGCCGAACACCGCTCGCGGCTCACCGACCGAGTGACGAAGCTCCTGGAAGGTTCCGGTGCCACACTTTCCGCCGCCGACCTGACGCGGGAGGTGGCGTTGATCGCCGATCGCTCCGATATCGCCGAGGAACTGGTCCGACTGGAGAGCCATGTGGCCCAGTTCAGCCGATTGCTGGAGGAGGAATCGCCCGGCCGGTCTCTCGATTTCCTGTCACAGGAACTGGCTCGAGAGGCCAATACGATCGCCTCCAAGTCGGTCGATGTCGCGATCGCCCACATGGCGGTGGACCTGAAGACCCACATTGAGCGGCTCCGCGAACAGATCCAGAACATCGAGTGAGCGGCATCTTTTCAAGCGACCGGTCGCCACGCTAGAACATCTGGATGGCACACCTCCCGGGCAAACTTGTCGTCATCTCCGGCCCCTCGGGCGTCGGCAAAACCACGATCCTGCGGCGGCTTCTGGCCGACCTGCCCCACCTGATACCGAGCGTCTCAGCCACCACGCGGCCTCCCAGAGTGGGGGAGCGGAACGGGGTCGACTATCACTTCGTGGCGGCGGAAGAGTTCGAGCGGCGGCGGGCCAACGGCGATTTCCTGGAGTGTTGCCAGGTGTATGGCAGGCAGCATTGGTACGGCACGCTCGTGGACGAAGTCGCCCCCCGGATGGCCTCGGGCGAGTGGGTCGTACTCGAAATCGATGTCGAGGGTACACTTTCGATTCTGGGAAGGTATCCTGAAGCGATCACGATCTTCGTCGAGCCCTCCCACCCCGACCAGCTACTTGAGCGGCTGCGGGGGCGTGGCACGGAATCGCCGGAAGCGATGGCCCGACGGCTGGAGGTAGCCCGACGGGAGTTGTTGCAGTCGCACCATTACCAGCACCGTGTCGTGAACGATGACGACATCGCAGCGGCGGTGGCGGCGATCGAGAAGATACTGTTCGACGCCGGTCTGCCTCACGCCCCAGCAACAGCCCAACCGAAGCAACAATCCACGACCGACCACGACAAGCATACCCCCTCAGGAGCCCAGACATGATCGACGACCTGCGTGAAGAAGAGATCGTCAACAAGGTTGGTGGACGCTTCAAGCTCTCCACCCTGATCCAGAAGCGGATGGTGGCACTCAACGCCGGCGGCCGACCGCTCGTCGATGTTGATACCGACGACAAGATGCAGATCGTCATCGAAGAGATCAAGCAGGACAAGATCTACCTCGACACATCGATGAACCTGCGGATCACCGGCGATTCCCCGGAGGCGGGCGGACCGCTCGACTTCGACCCCACCATCCTGTAACCACGTCTGAACGCCCTGCGTGCCATTGCAGGCTGTCGGCAGCCAGTGGTAGGGCCCCACGGCTGCCGACGCCCGTTTTCCTGGCGAGCGTCGGTTTGGCGGAACTGTAGATGCTCATGTTCGAAGGCCGTGAAATCATCGTGGGCGTTTCGGGCGGCATCGCGGCCTACAAGGCGGCAGCGCTGACAAGCCTGCTCGTGCAGCAGGGTGCGGGTGTGACGGCCGTGCTCACCCGCAATGCAAAGCGGTTCGTGGGAATCGCCACGTTCGCTGCGCTCACGGGGCGACCGGTGGCAATGAGGAGTTTTGATCCGGGTGTGCATCCCCTCGGGGCACACATCGAGTTGGCGGCCCGCGCTGATATCGTCGTGGTGGCCCCAGCCTCGGCCGACGTCCTCGCCAAGGTCGCCGGCGGCGCAGCCGACGACCTGCTCACGACCTTGCTGCTCTGTACAGAGTGCCCCGTTCTTATGGCTCCGGCGATGAATTCCGCCATGTGGGCCAAGCCTGCCGTGCAGCGAAACGTGCGGCAGATTGCCGCCGACGGCGTTCGGATCGTCCAACCGGGCACTGGATGGCTCTCCTGCCGCCAGCAGGGGGCGGGGCGAATGGCCGAACCTGAGGAGATTGTGATGGCAATCAGGGATCTGCTCGCCACCGTGCCCGAAAAACGGCCGGGCTAAAACTCCTGATAAAACTCAGCAAGAAGAGGCGGCGGTCTGGATACCAATGGCACGCATTCTGCTCACCGCCGGGCCGACCCGTGCCTACATCGACGAGGTGCGGTATCTCACCAACGCCTCCAGCGGCCGCATGGCCCGCAGCCTGTCTCAGGCCGCCTTGGCCAGGGGCCATGAGGTGATCATCGTCAGCGGTCCCGTGGCGGTCCGCTATCCCTCTGGGGCCCGGGTCATCCCGGTGATCACCACGGCCGAGATGCTGGCGGCGGCAGTGAAAGAACTGCCGCAGGTTGACGGCGTGATCGCGGCGGCAGCCCCCTGCGACTTCGAGCCCGACCATCCCGTAACCGGGAAGATCCCCCGCGCGGCCGCCGGATTGTCGCTGAAACTGCGGGCCACCACCGACGTGATCGCCACGCTTGCCGCCCGCGCCCAACGCCAGCCGTCCAGCCGTCGAAAGAAGACCTGGTGCGTGGCCTTCGCCCTGGAACCCGGCGCCGACAAGACGCGTGCCTGCGCCAAAGTGACGGCCAAGCAGTGCGACCTGATCGTGGTGAACGATCTGGCCGCCCTCGAGTCCACCACGAACGCCGTGGCGGTATACGATGACCGCCACACGCTGGTCGGCGAAAAGAAGGGCACCAAGCCGGCGGTCGCCGCTTGGCTGATTAGACTGATCGAGCAGCGGCTGATGGGTGACTAGGGCGGATCTTCAATCGCTGTAGCGACGAGCTGGCAAACCTGGAGACGTAGGCGAGGGGGTCGGCGGAAGCTCGAGGAGCGTTGGGCCGCCGCGGCCCCCGCGAAGAGCCCCTCCGCCGTCGGAGCGGCGGACAAAACACTTTTGCCGCCCCCGAAGCCGGTGCTAGACCTTAAGTCGGATGCGGTCTAGGCCGCTCGACCTCTGCCGGATTTGCTCGGGCAGCACCGCTCGCCGGGCAGATGTGGAGCATTTTGCCCCAGACCGCTATAAAGTTTCCCCTCCCGTACCCCGCAGGTTCTTTTCAATGATCACCGTCGCTGTCCTCGGCGCCACCGGCTACACGGCACTCGAAGCCTTGAAAATCCTGCTGCGCCACCCGCAGGCCAAGATCGTCGCAGTGACCAGCCGGCAGGAGGGCAAGACGCCGGTCTCGAGCGTGCATCCGAGCCTCGTCGGCAGACTCGATCTGCCGTTGGAGGACCTGTCGCCCGAGCAGGTGGGGAGCCGGGCCGACTGCGTGTTCAGCTGCCTGCCGCACTGTGCCAGCGCTGAAATCATTCCGCGGGTGTTGGCCGCCGGTGCGAAGGTCGTCGACTTCAGTGCCGACTACCGTCTCGACGACGCCGCGACCTACCTGGAATGGTATGGCCACGAGCACCCCGACGCGGGCCGGCTCGGCCAGACGGTCTACGGGCTCCCCGAACTTTTCCGGTCACAGATCGCCGGAGCGGCATTGGTCGCAAACCCTGGCTGCTATTCGACGTCGGCGATCCTGCCGCTGGCGCCGCTGGTGAAGAGCGGTCTCTTCGAGACGGATGACATCATCGTCGACTCGAAGAGCGGCGTGAGCGGTGCCGGCCGGTCGCCGAAGCTGATGACGCACTTCCCGGAATGCAACGAGAGCATGTCGGCCTACAATGTCGGCCGACACCGCCACACCCCGGAGATCGAGCAGGTGATCAACAGGCACGCCGCCGCGATGCCCGCCGTCATCTTTACGCCCCAACTGGCCCCGATGGATCGCGGCATCCTCTCGACGATCTACATCCGGCCCAAGCAGCCAATCACCGAGGCGGCCGTGATGCAGATCCTCCGCGATGCCTACGCGGGGGAGCGCTTCGTGCGGATCGTCGACCACCTCCCCGGCACGAAGGACACGGTCGACACCAATTTCTGTGACATCACGGCCCGTGTCGTTCGCGGCCGCGTGCTCCTCATCAGCTGCCTCGACAACCTCGTGAAGGGGGCAGCTGGTGCGGCCGTGCAAAACTTCAACTGCCTGTTCGGTCTCCCGGAAACCGCCGGACTGCTGTAATGTCACGCCCTCAGGGCCATCCTGGCCTCCTGCGGGCGGAATCACGCGAGAAATAACCCATGGCAATCGCTGAAACCCCCGTCCGCCTGCCGATCCCCCCTCTCCCCAAGGGGTTCCGCGCCGCGGGCACCCATGCCGGCCTGAAGCGAAACCCCAACCGGGAGGACATTTCGCTGATCGTATCGGATCACGACGCCACGGCAGCAGGCGTCTACACGACGAACCTCGTGTTTGCCGCGCCAGTGGCATTCGATCGCAGCCGCACGCCCGGTGAGGGATTTCGGGTGGTCGCCATCAATTCGGGCAATGCCAATGCCTGCACGGGCCGTCGCGGCCTCGACGATGCGCGGGCAATGGCCACCGCCGCCGCCAAGGCTGTGGGCGTTCACGAGGCGGCCGCCCTCGTGCTGTCCACGGGAATCATCGGCGAGTTCCTGCCTCTGGAGAAGATCCGTGCTGGCATCGAGAGCGTGGCGGCCAAACTGGGCAGCGATGCCGATTCGGCTGTTACCGCGGCTCGTGGCATGATGACCACCGACACCCGCCCCAAGCTCTCCGGTTCTTCGTTCACGGTGGATGGCCACCGCTACACACTCTTCGGCATGGCCAAGGGAGCGGCCATGATCGGGCCGCGGATGGCCACGATGCTCGGCGTGATCCTCACCGACGCGCCGGTCCGAGCGGCCGATGCCCAGCGACTCCTGCGGGAGGCTGCAGAACAAACCTTCAACTGCGTGAGCGTGGACGGCCACACGAGCACCAACGACACGGTGTTGTTGCTGGCCAACGGCGCCGCCGGCGGGAAGCCGCTCGAAGCCGCTGGCCTCGCGGCATTCGCCAAAGCACTTTCAGATGCCTGCGAGACACTCGCCCGTGAAATCGCAGACGACGGCGAGGGAGCCACTCACGTGCTTCGGATCGAGGTGAGCGGCTGCGCGTCACGCGACGACGCGCGACAACTCGCACGGAGTGTCGCCGACAGCCCCCTCGTGAAAACGGCGATCTGTGGAGCGGACCCCAATTGGGGCCGGATCGTGTCGGCGGCCGGCTATGCGGGCGTGAAATTCGACCCCGAAAAGCTCGTCCTGCGACTCAACGGCACCCTGCTTTTCCGGGACGGGGCTCCGGTGGCGTTCGACGGAGGGGCCGTTTCCGCGTCGATTCAGGCCGCGCGGGAGACCCTTATCGAGCTCGATTTTGGTTCCGGGCCGGGCTCCATCCGCTTTTATTCGAGCGATTTGACGGCTGAATACGTCCGGCTCAACGCCGACTACCATACCTGAGGCTCATAACCCGGAGGGCAGCTGGAATGCAGATAGTTTGTGGGACCGCACCCGTGGCTTGACGCGGCCGGCCTAAAACTGTTTTCTCTGACTATCCAGCCACGCCACCCAAGCCCCCTAAGCAGCAAGATCGTTCGCCCATGCTGACCATGCCCCTCCCGACCGACATCTCGCCGGGTCTGTGGACCGGTACCTCGTCCCTCCCTCATGCCGGGGCCGCTCGACTCGTCCCAGGAACGCAGACCGTTCCGTCACCCGACAGTGGGGCGGGACACATCAAGTGTGCCGATGAGCCAGACGATGAAGATGAAGATCTGGGCGACGAGGAGGATCTGGCGGTCGCGCAGCCCGCAGCGGACGAGGAGTCGAGCTTCGACGACTTCGACGATGAATTCGACGACGACTTCGAGGAGGAGGAGAATGATCCCGATTGGGATCATCCCGACGACGCGGCTCCGGAAACGCCTCCTCCAGGCAAGGGTGGCGGCCGGAAGAAGTGAGCAGTGACCTGCGGCAGATGTGTTCCAGCAAGACCGACCGAGAGCATTCACGATGTCCGGCCGAGATACCCCTGCCGATGATTCAGACGCTGCTGCCCGCGGCTCCAGCGGCCGATCGCCGCAAATAGCGCACGAGGACTGGTTCGGCAGCCTGAACCAACTCGATTTCGACATCGACTTCTTCGAGGGGTTGCTTGCCCGCAACGGCGATTCGGTCGAGGTGCTCCGCGTTCTGGCCGAACTCGTCTCACAAAAGGGGCTCGTGAAGCGTGCAGTGGAGCTTGACCGACGGCTTGTCGATGTCCTGCCCAACGACTTCCTGGCCCGCTACAATCTCGCCTGTTCGCTGGCACGGGCCGGACGACCCGACGAGGCGATCGACGCACTCTCTCGGGCCATCCTGCTCGGGTACGACGACCTTGCCCATCTGGAGGTCGACCCGGACCTCGATTCGCTCCGCGAGCATCCCGAGTTCCGGGAACTGCTCGGGCACGAATAGGGCTTTTCAATACGTCGCTTTCTCACGCAGGCCCATGGAGCACGCATGCTCGACCAATTCGATAAAATCACAGCTGCCTGCGCAACGATCTCCTCGCAGTGGCCACATTCCCCCGCCGTCGGCCTGATACTCGGCAGCGGCCTGGGTGCCGCGGCTGCGGCCCTGACCGACACGGTGACGATCCCCTACGAATCGATCCCCCACTTCGCGAAATCAACGGCCCACGGCCATGCCGGCCAACTGGTCTGCGGCTTTCTGGCCGGCGTGCCGGTGGTGGTGATGGAGGGGCGAATGCACGCCTACGAAGGCTATCCGGCCGCACAGATCACGTTTCCCGTGCGGGTGCTCAAGCACTTGGGCGCCGGACTGCTCATCGTCACCAACGCCTGCGGGGGCTTGAACCCGCAATTTCGCACCGGCGACATCATGGTGATCGACGATCACATCAACTTGATGAATGACAATCCGCTCATTGGGATCAACGACGACCGGCTCGGGCCACGGTTTCCCGACATGTCAGCCCCCTACACGCCACATCTGATCGACGAGGCGCTCGAGGTGGCACGTCGGGAAAACTTCGCGGCCCACCGCGGCGTCTATGTGGCCGTGACAGGACCCAATTTGGAGACCAGGGCGGAGTACCGCTTTCTCCGGGCGATCGGCGCCGACGTGGTCGGCATGTCGACGGTGCCGGAGGTGATCGTGGCGGTACACGCGGGCCTGCGGGTGCTCGGGCTTTCTGTGATCACCGACATGTGCCTGCCAGATCATCTGGAGGTGGCAACGGTCGAGAAGATTCTGGCGGTTGCCCGGTCGGCCGAACCGAAACTGCGAGCGATCATCACCGCGGCGGTCCGCAACGCCGGCTGACACGATGGTGCGGTCCGCCTTCAGGAGTCGGCGAGGAACTTCAGGGTCTTTGCCTGGATCGCCTCGAGTGTCTCTTCCACGCTCTGTTTGCCGGTCGTCAGCCGTCCGAGTTCCGCGGCATTGACATCGGTGGCCAGCGTCACCCAGGCCGGCAGGTGTGGCGACGTACCCATGCGGCTTTCGATCGCTCGTCGCGTCACTTCGAAGTGCCGCGTCGTTCCCCGCACCGGACGGTTCTTCGCCAGTACACGCGGGTCTTTTGAATTGCTTCGGCGGATGGGCGTATCGGCGCCGTCCGCATTGGCGCGAGCGGTGACGTCGGCGCTCGTAGCCCACTGCATGAAAATCCAGGCGGCATCTGCATTGGGCGCGTGCCTGCTCAGTGCCAGGCAAGAGCCACCCTGCCGGCTGATGCCGGGCATTTCGTGAAAACCGCACTCCGCCGCGGTCAATCGCTTCTCCTCCCGTGGACAGTCGGCCGGCTCGATCAGTCCCACCACCTTGCTGCGGTCTGGATCGTCGCAGACCGGGAAGAACTCGCTCCATGAGATGACGATCCCAGCCCGGCCCTGTGCGAGGGCCTGGGCCTGTCCGTCCCAGTCCCAGGTGCGAACGTCCGGATCCATGCACGTGCCCAGTTCCAGCATGTAACGCAGGCCCCGCGCATTGGCATCGGTCACGTAGTCGGGACGGTCATCACTACCAAAGTGGTGGCCACCGTGCGCCCACATCCAGGCAGAGGCGTCGCATTGGAGGGAGAAGTGCCCTGTCTTCCACTGGCCGACGGTGCCGCGGACGCCCGTGCCGCGTTTTGCTTCGTCGATCGTGCGCACCACCTGCAGATACTCCGCCATGGTCTTCGGCACAGTCAGCTTCAGCTCATCGAAGATGTCCTTGCGGTACATCATGATGAAAATCGGAATGTCGAACGGCACGCCGATGATCCGGCCGCCGTGGCTGGCGGTCGCATCAACCAACTGTGGGAGAAAATCACCGAAGTCGTAGTCGGGATAGGCCAGATCCTTCCGATCGAGTAGTTCCTCGACGCCGATGCTCTCGTTGGCAAACCGGGCCAGCCAGGCCTGATCCCAGTAGAAAATGTCGTGGTGCCCCTTGTCGCCATCGGCGCCGGCAAGCGTGTCCTGAAGCGTCTTGGCCAGCACCTGATCCAGCGGCACGCTCTGCCAGTCGACCTCAATGCCGGTGAGGGGTGTGAACTCTTCCCGGATCATCCTGCCGATCGACACGCCGGGCGGGGTGCTTTCGGAAACGACCCGGATTCGGGTGCCTTTGAACCCCCCCCCTACTTCCTTGAGGAACTGCCGCTGCTGGCCGGTCATGCCGGCTGCAGCCGCTGGTGCCGTCGCCGGTTCGGCGGCGTGGAGTCGCGATGGCCTGGAGGCTGCGCCCGCGAGATACCCCGCGCAGGCGAACCCAAAACCGGCCCTGCCGGCGGCGCGGATGAACTGCCGCCGGCCAATGCCACCCAACCGGAGTTTCTCGGCCATCGCCGCCACATAGAGCCGCTGCTGACGATCACGCTCATTCATACTGGTGCCTGCCGGGGTAAAGAGGTGTGAGAAGAATAGGCCGCCCCCCGAAAAACCCGCAAGGATTTGGCCGACGGCTCTGGCGTGGCCACATCCTCTCCCAGCCACAAATCCCGGACCGCGGCAATGCGGCAACTCGGGGGCCGGTCTGTGGCGCAGACGTCTGCTGCTGTACCATTGAGCCCTTGTCCCAGAGCCATGCCCGCCTCTTTCTGCCGATCCTCAACGATGTTTGAACCCGTCCGCGGCAAGCCCGATTTCCCCGCCATCGAGGCGGCCATCGCACGACTCTGGCGGGAGGGCGACATCTACCGGAAGTCGCTCGAGCAGCGTCGCGGTGCAAAGCGGTTTGTCTTCTTTGAAGGCCCGCCGACCGCCAATGGGCTCCCCCACCCCGGTCACTGCCTGACGCGGACGATCAAGGATCTCTACCCGCGCTACCGCACGATGCGGGGTGAATACTGCGAGCGGAAGGCGGGCTGGGACACGCATGGCCTGCCGGTGGAGGTGGAGGTCTGCAAGGAACTGGGCATCCACTCCAAGGCAGAGATCGAGGCCTACGGGGTCGAGCCCTTCATCCATCGCTGCCAGGAATCGGTCTGGCGGTACATGAAAGAGTGGGAGACGCTCACCGAGCGCATCGGCTTCTGGATTGATCTTTCCGCCGCCTACGTCACCTACCACCAGAGGTATGTGGAGAGCGTCTGGTGGGCACTGGCCGAACTCTTCAACCGTGGGCTTCTCTACCAGGGCCACAAGATCGTCTGGTGGTGGGCTCAGGGGGGCACGGCCCTCTCCAGCGGCGAGGTGGGCCAGGGCTACCGCGAAGTGGCCGATCCGAGCGTCTACGTGGCGTTCCCGCTGCTCGACGACACAGGGCATCCGACCACTCGCAGCCTCGTGGCCTGGACGACCACGCCGTGGACGCTCCCCTCCAATCAGTTCGCGGCTGTGAAAGCCGATCTCGACTACGTCGTGTTGAAAGAAGCCCGCGGCGAAGCGGACGGGCCCGTGGCGTCAGACGCGGCTGAATTCATCGTCGCCGAGCCACTGGCCGCGTCTCTGGGCGAGAAGACGAAAAAACAGTTCGAGGTGATCGACCGATTCCCGGGCTCAGAACTCGTGGGCCGCTCCTACCTGCCACCGTTCGACTGTTTCCGCCTTGCGGAACTGCCGCAACTGGCGTCGCTCAAGACTGGCGGCTCACAGCCGGCGGCCTGGCGGGTCGTGGCTGCCGACTTCGTGACCACTGACTCCGGCACCGGCATCGTCCATATCGCACCGGCCTTCGGCGAGGTCGACTACACGGTGCTGGCGGCCGAGAAGGCACGGTTCGCCGACGGCCAGGGGCCGTCGCTCATCAATTGCGTCGCTCCCGACGGCACCTTCACCGACGTCTTTCCGGCTGGAAGCGGCCGCTTCGTCAAGGAGTGTGACCGTGACATCACCCGTGATCTGCGGGCGCGGGGCCTGCTTGTGCACCAGGAGCAGTACGTCCACGACTATCCGTTCTGCTGGCGGGCGGACAACGATCCGCTGATCCAGTATCCACGACAGAGCTGGTTCATTCGCACGAGCCAGTTCCGGGATCAGATGCTCGCCAACAACGCCCAAATCGACTGGCTGCCAGAGCACATCAAGGACGGCCGGTTCGGCAATTTTCTCGAAACGAACGTCGACTGGGCCCTCTCTCGGGAACGGTACTGGGGCACGCCACTGCCAATCTGGAAGTGCGAGACGACGGGCAAGGCCGAGGCGGTGCCGTCGTATGCAACGCTCATTGCCAAGCCGGGCGTGCAGGGCACCGACGTGTTCGACAAGGCCAAGGCCTCGAACCCAAAACTCTCCGATGACCTCCGGGTGCACAAGCCCTACATCGACGCGGTCACCTACGAGTCTCCCTTTGCACCAGGGGCGCGGATGCGGCGAGTGCCGGAGGTGATCGACTGCTGGTTTGACTCAGGCGCCATGCCGTTCGCGCAGTGGGGCTGGCCGCATCACGGCGACCAGGACTTCAAGGCCCAGTTTCCGGCGGACTTCATCTCCGAGGCAATCGATCAGACCCGCGGCTGGTTCTACAGCCAGCTGGCGATCAGCACGCTTCTCTTTGGCGACGAACAGAAGCCGTATCCCCACCCGTTCCGCACCTGCATCGTGCTGGGCCACATGCTGGGCGAGGACGGCCAGAAGATGAGCAAGAGCAAGCGGAACTACCGCGAGCCGGCCGAAATCTTCGACAAGTATGGGGCCGACGCGCTGCGGTGGTTTTTCCTTGCCGGCCAGCCGCCGTGGACGAGCATCCGCTACAGCGAACGAGCGATCCGCGAAAGCGTGCCGGAGTTCCTGCTACGGCTCTGGAATGTCTACAGCTTTTTTGTGATCTACGCCCGGATCGATGGTTTCGATCCCGCAGCGATGCTCAATGCGCCCGGCGGTCTCGGCCATGACGATCTGCAGAAGGCACGCGGCTTTCGGCCCGTCGCCGACCGTGGCGAACTCGATCGCTGGATGCTGTCTGAACTGAATGCGACAGCCGCCGCCATGGTCGACCGCATGGACCGCTACGACCACTTTGGTGCCGCCGGTGAACTTTCCGGCCTGGTCGATGCCGTCAGCAATTGGTTCGTCCGCCGGAGCCGCGACCGTTTCTGGGCTGCAGGCCGTGCCGACGGCGGGCCCGAGACCAATGCCGCCAAACTCGATGCCTATTGGACGCTCTACGAGACGCTCCTCACGATCGCCCGGCTCGCCGCGCCGTTCGTGCCGTTCGTGAGCGAGGCGATCTGGCAGAATCTCGCCGTGGCCCCCTTCGCTGACGCGGTCCCGGAGAGCGTGCACCTCACTCTCTACCCCACTGGCAACGAGGCGCTGAGCGACCGCGATCTTGTCCGCCGCATGGCAATCGTCCGCGATGTCTCGTCGCTGGGCCGGGCGGCGAGAGCGACGGAGAAACTGAAGGTTCGTCAGCCGCTCTCAAAGGTGGAAGTGATCCTCGCCGAGGGACATGGCAGCGATGCGGCCGACGCCGCCTGGCTCGAGGCCCATGCCGACCTCGTCTGCGACGAACTCAACGTGAAGCAGTTCGAGATCTGCCGCGAGCCCGATCGCTACATCACGCGGGCCGTGCTCCCCGATCTCAAGAAGCTGGGGCCAAGGCTGGGCAAGGATCTGCCGAAGGCCAGGGACGCGATCGCCAAGGCCGATGCCGCCGCGTTGCTGGCGGCGCTCAAGCGCGATGGCCGGGCGACGATCCCACTGGCCGGGGGTGGTGAGGCGGTGCTTGAACCAGACGACGTGATGATCCGCACGACCGCCCGCGAGGGCTGGGCCGCCGCAGAGGGGCCACGGGCCGTCGTCGTCGTCGCCAGCCAACTCACCCCGGATCTCCTGGCCGAGGGACTTGTTCGTGAGGTCGTCCACGCCGTTCAGTCACAGCGAAAAACGCTCGATCTGGAATTCACTGACCGGATCGAACTGGCCTTCGAGACGGAGTCACCGGAGTTGAGAGCCGCGATCGAGCGTCATCGCGACTATGTCTCCTCCGAAACGCTCGCCAGTACGGCCACGTTTGGCACACTCGAAGGGGCAGCCGCCGAAGCGATCGACGTCGATGGGCATCTGCTTACGATCTCGATCCGTCGGATCGTTGCTGGCAAGGGTTCGACCGGAGGTGTGGCGTGAGCGGTGCCCATGCTCCACCGACGGCCGGAAAAACGCTCCGCCTGGCGGTGCTGCTCTCGGGCTCGGGACGGACGCTTGAAAACCTGCTCGACTGGATCGCCGCGGGCCGACTTGCCGCGACGATCGAGACCGTGGTGTCGAGTCGCGGCGATGTCCGCGGCGTTCAGATCGCTGAAAAGGCCGGCATCCCGGTCACAATTCTGCCGCCACAAGGCCAACCGACGGCCGACTGGAGTGCCGGGATCTTCACAGCCTGTCGGCTCGCCAAGCCCGACCTCGTCGTGATGGCGGGCTTTCTGCATCTCGTGGAAATCCCCACCGACTTCGCCGGCCGCGTGATCAACATCCACCCTGCCCTCCTGCCCGCCTTCGGTGGCAAGGGGTATCACGGAATGCATGTCCACAGCGCCGTCATCGAACGGGGCTGCACGGTTTCAGGTTGCACGGTGCATCTCGTCGACAACGAATACGACCACGGACGGATTCTCCTCCAGCAGACGGTGCCGGTACACCGCGACGATACCCCTGAGTCGCTGGCTGCGCGGGTCTTTGCCGCCGAGTGCGAGACCCTTCCCGAGGTGATCAATCGGATCGCGGCCGGAACACTACCCTGACCGCCATGCGGGCACTGGTACACTGCCTGAACACGCCCCATCCGACCCACTTTCCATTCCCATGAGGAGTCTTTCCTATGTCTCGCTCGCTCGGAAACATCATCGCTGACACTCTGCAGCTTTCGGTCGGCTACGCAGAGCGGCTGCTCAAGGAGGTGCCGGCCGACCGGTTCGGCCGTTTCGCTCAGGTTGGGGGCTCAGTCGTCGAATCGAACAATCCAGCGTTCATTTACGGCCACCTCAGCCTCTACGCACCGAAGGTGCTCCAGCAGATCGGACACCCTGCTCCCAGAGTACCCGATCACTTCGAGCATCTCTTTTCGAAGGACGCCAGTTGCAAGGACGACGTTGACGGCGACCTCTATCCGCACATGGACGAGATCACGGCATTCTTCTTCGAGGGCCACCGCATGCTCGCCGGGGCCCTGCGCGGCACCCCCAATGCGACCTTCGAGCAGCCGAATCCGGCGGAGGGGCGGATGAAGGAACTCTTTCCGACGCTGGGATCCGTGCAGACGTTTTACTGCGGCGGCCACATGATGATGCATCTCGGGCAGATGAGTGCCTGGCGGCGCATGGAGGGTCTCGGCTCCGCCTGACGCCGGGAAAGGCACGGCTCGTCCGGATACCGTTTTGAACGCGAATGAATGATTGCGTTCAATGCCGTGACGGACTTCACCCGCTGCCATCTGAATTCCATCATATTGCGATTGAATTCAGCCACTTTTCCTTCATACTCCTTTCAGCAGGGAGTGCGAATCGGTGCAAAACCACGAACGACGCGGCCGTCTTCTCGATATTATTCGAATTCGCGGCTTTGCCGCGCTCGATGAACTCGTCCGTGAACTGGGCGTGTCGGAATCGACCGTGCGGCGAGATCTCGACGCCCTGGAGGAACACGGCTCCGCCAAGCGGACGCACGGAGGCGTGCTCTACTCCGGCGGCATGCCGAGATTGGCCGAGTTTGACGAGCGACAGCCGGCGAACTGGGCCGCCAAGCGGGCGATAGCCGCGATGGCGGCGGCTGTGATCGAGGACGGCGAGACCGTCCTGCTTGACGGTGGTACGACTACCTACGAGGTGGCCCGTCTGCTCGTCGGGCGGTCGCTCCAGGTGGTCACCAATAGTCTTCCGGTCGCAAATCTCTTCGCCTCTGAGGCCCGAACGGACCTCGTACTCCTGGGTGGTTATGTTTCGCCCCGCACGGGCGTCTGCCTTGGCCCCTATGCCAATGAACTGCTCGGCCGGCTCCATGTCACCACGACGGTACTCTCCGCCGCAGGCATCTCCGAAGAAGGGCTCTTCAACGCGCACCTGCTGCTGGCCGAAACAGAGCAGGCGATGCTCAAGGCGGCCAGTCGGGTGATGGTCGTGGCCGACAGCTCCAAATTCGGACGCAAGAGCCTCACGCTCGTCTCGGGACTCGACTCCATCGATATATTCGTGAGCGACGATGGCCTGCCGCAGCGTTGGCACGACATCGTTGCCGCCGCGACCGCTCAACTTGTGATCGCTCAAGTACCCGATGTGCCCGAATCGCCGCCGGGCCTGTCCACGGCAGGCTCGCCAGAAAAACAGCGGTCGGCATACGATGTCGCATCGGTCGCCCCACCTCTGTAATCTCCAGAACCTTTCCCGAATGCTCGTTCGACCTCACTGACAATCCCATAGGAGCCATCATGGCCAAGAAGACCGCGACCAAGACTGCCACCAAGACCAAGACGAAGTCGCTCGCCACGCTCAAGGACGAGATCTGCGAGATCGGCAGTCGGATCTACAACAAGGGGTTCGCGGCCGGCAATGATGGCAACATCTCCTTCCGTCTCGGTCCGAACAAGGTGCTCTGCACCCCGACGATGATGTCGAAGGGGTTCATGACCCCAGCCGATCTGTGCATCGTCGACATGGAGGGCAATCAACTCGCCGGCAAGCGGAAGCGATCAAGCGAGATTCTGCTCCACCTGACGATCATGAAGGAGCGGCCCGACGTGAACAGTGTCGTGCACTGCCATCCGCCGCACGCGACGGCCTTCGCCGTGGCCCGCGAGCCGATCCCGCAGGCCGTGCTACCCGAGGTCGAGGTGTTTCTGGGCGACATTCCGATCTCACGGTACGAGACACCCGGTAGCCAGACATTTGCCGATACCATCCGACCGGTCGTGAAGCGTTCAAACGTCATCCTGCTTGCCAACCATGGCACCGTGAGCTTCGGCGAGACGGTCGAACGAGCCTATTGGTGGACCGAGATCGTCGACGCCTACTGCCGCATCCTGATGCTCGCGAAGGGCCTTGGCGGGATCGTCTATCTCACCGGCAAGGAGACGCGGGCCCTGCTCGATCTCAAGCAGAAGTGGGGCTACACCGACGCCCGACTCGACCTCAACATGAACGACCGTGACATCTGCGACAACGCAGTGTTCAAATCGACCTGGCATGAAGTGGGCGTCGCGAGAAGGGCATTCGCCACGCACCCGGAAGCGGCACCGACAAGATCATCGGCAGGCCACTCGCTGCCGGCGGGCATCGACTACGAACATCTCGTCAAGACGATCACCGCCAACGTCTGCCGTGAACTGGGCATCTCGCCAGGATCGTCACCGCGATCCTGAAAGCACCATGTGATCAGGGTGTCGATTCCACACCGAGGCTGCCGTTGCTCTTACCTGACAAGCACATGACCACTGCGCATTCGTAAGCGGCAGAAATCACGGGCCAGGCGTGTCGGCAGCCGGCGATTGAACCTCTTCCACCGACCGTTGTTCCAGCAAGAGCCTGGCTGCGTTGGCCTGCGCGATCGCGTCTTTTGCTTTTGTCAGTTCGTCTGTCAGCCGCTCGTTGTCTTCCTGCAACTCTTGCAGTTGTTGGCTCAAATGGCTTGTGTCTTTGAAATGTTCGGACAGCAGATAGGAAATGAACAGGAATGATCCCCAGGCCACCAACCCTACGATAAACACGTACGGGTCGACCTTCGGCCACTTCCGTGGTGGGTTGGTCGGCGCAACCGTTGTCGGCACCGGGGTAAGCGTCTTCATCGTCCCAGAGTCTGGCTTGCTTTGGGAATCCTGTTCGTTCTCTTTCTCCTCGCCAATCAGCCAGAGCGATCCCAGATCTTTGGCTACATTCATCGCCGTCTGGCAAAGCGGGCATTTTCCTTTACGACCGCCTGCCGTCAGCGGAAGTTTTAAAATATTGGAACACCCCGGGCACAAGAGCCGCACAACGTCATGCTCCGCCGTCATCGGCATTACATCGGCCAGCACGGTCTCCGCAAATTCACTGCACGATGCAAATCGATCCTCAGGGTTCTTCGCCAGAGCCCAATGCACCGCGTTGCAGAGCCGCGGTGGTAGGCCGGGATACCGGTCTGCAAGAGGCGGCGGTGGCAGAGTCAGATGCTCGACCGCGAGGGCCGTCTTTCCTGTGAACGGCAGTGACCCAGCGATCAGTTCGTAGACCATAACGGCCAACGCATACTGATCGGAACGACCGTCGATCACCGCCTTTGGCGAGAACTGCTCCGGAGACATGTACTCCTGAGTGCCGACGCCGATATTTGTGCCCGTGAGCGGTTCCGCCGCGTCCCCCACCATGTCCGCATCCTGCAACTGCTTTGCGATGCCAAAATCGCCCAAGAAAGAATGCCAGAAGCCGTCGAAGAAGATGTTGGCTGGTTTCACATCACGGTGCACGATCCCGGCTGCATGCACTGCGTCGAGCGCCGATGCAATATCCGGAAGCCACAGATGGAGAGTCGCGGGGTGATTCTGCAGGGGCCGTCCAGCTGCATCCCGTAGTCGCCGCTGCGACAGAGAGCCTCCTGGCAGAAACCGCATCGCGACAAAGGGTACGCCCGCAAAATCCCCGCCGGCATCCTCACCGCAGTCCACGATCTTCACGATGTGTGGATGGGGTACCGCCGCCATCGTACTGACCTCGCGCGCAAATCGCTTTGCGATCTGTGGCCTGTACAGCAGCTCCTTCTTGGGCATCTTGATGACGACTGGAATGCCATCCTGGATGTCCCATGCCCGGTAGGCGATCCCCATGCCCCCTTCGCCGAGTTGCGAAATCAGTCGGTAGCGACCCGCGATCGTTTTACGACGTCGTGATCCCTCCGGAACATCAGTGACCATGACGGTTTCCCTTAGCGAGCCGCGTGAGATCACCGACCAAGGAGAAAACTCTTAACGAAATGTACTGACACCGATCCATTGAGAACCTGCTGCTCTTGGGTTCTGTGGGGGTCAGTGGGCTGAGAATGCTTCGTGACTGGCAACCAAGGGTAGCTTCAATGGAGCCCAGCCACCTCGCCGGGTGGGTATGCTACTCACAACGCGACGATTCGCAAAACGGGCCAGGGCCATCCTCGGAGAATCTCGCTCACTGGGTATGTTTACCCCGGCGCTGTCTCATTCATGGACCGCCCTTTCATGCGTCACGGCAGAATGCCCATGCGTTGGCGATGCAACTCTCCTGTCGAGACGCCCCAGACGCGGGCGGTGCCGTCGTCGGCCCCCGTCACGATGAAGCGTCCCTCGGCCCCGAAGGCCACGCCCCAGATGGGGCCCTCGTGAGCATCGAGTGCAAGCAGGTGACGTCCGCTCTCGGTCTGCCAGAGATGGAGGCTGCCGTCGGCACCCCCGGCTGCGATCCTGGTGCCGTCTGGCGAAAACGCCACCTCCCAGACCTGCCCCACCGGGCCCGTCAACTCGATGCTCGACCAACCATCCGCCGGGCTCCAGAGCCGCACCGTACCATCGGAAGATGCGGTGGCGACGCGACTCCCATCCCGAGAGTAGACCACCCAGTTGACGTCATCAGCATGCCCCGGGAATGCCCCGCATGACACCCCGGTGACCGCGTCCCACTCCCTCACGAGACCGTCAGCACAGGCCGTTGCCAGCCGCCGGCCATCGGGAGACCAGGCCACGCCATGCACGCGCAATGGGTGGGGCAGCGTCACCATGCTACCGGAGTCGAGCAGATGGGAGACGATTCTTACAGCGCCTCGCTCGATGCCCGCTTCTTCCCGGTCCGTACCGGCAATGGCAATCCGGCGTCCATCCGGCGAGAAGTCCACCGCGAACACCGGCCCCAAGTGGGCATCGAGCTGCCCCACGGGCTTGGCATCGGCGACGGCATAGAGACGCAGGCTACCGTCACCGCACGCGGCGGCAACGAGATCGCCGCTCGGGGAAAAATCGACTGCGTTCACCCGCCCGCGGATGGCCGGCATCTCGCGCACGACGCCGCATGTCTCCAGGTCCCAGAGCCCGAGACGGCCCTGCGCCGTGGCCGTTGCCACGAACCTGCCGTCGGGGGAACAGGCCACTCCCCGCACGCCAACGCCATCATCGCTGCCACACTGCATGATCGGCTGGATCCCTTCACCGACGCCCCAGACCCGCGCGGTCGTATCTGCAGAGGCGGTCGCAAAGCGGCCGGCTGGCAGACGCGCGACCGACCAGACGACATCACGATGCCCCACCAACTGCTGCTCGATAGTGCCGGTCGTGGAATTCCAGATGCGGAGGATCGCATCGGCCGACACCGTCGCAAGACCGGAACCATCCGCCTTCCATGCAACGCCGTTCACCCGCAATGGATGCCGCAGTACCCGTGCAACCGCTGAGTCCTCCACATTCCAGAGCCGAGCTGTGCCATCCTCTGCCGCCGACGCCAGGTGGCGATCATCGGGGGAAAACGCAACCGCAAACACCCGTCGCGTATGGCCGCGCAAGTCGGGCAGCGGCTCACCGGTCGTGACATTCCAGAGCCGTATCACACCGTCGCCACAGGCGGCGGCCAGTCGGTCGCCGCTGGCCGCGAAGTCAACACCGTAAATGTTCCGGTCGCGGGTTGCAGATTTCCATGCGGGTGTGAAGGCAGCCCGCTGCTCGCACCGTTCTGCATCCCAGAGGGAGAGACTGCCGTCACCCGACGCGGTCGCGATCGTGCGACCATCCGGAGCAAAGGCAATGCCATAGATGGCCGCGGAGTGACCCTTCAGCCTGCCGATCATCCTTCCTTGCACGGCGTCCCACACGATCGCCATGCCATCCTCGGCGGCCGTCACCAGCCGCAGTCCGTCTGGGGCGAAAGCCATCGACCAGATAGGCGCGAGATGCCCACTGAGCCGATGTGATTCCCGATACATGCCCCCAGCGTCTGTCGCCCAGAGACGAACGATGCCCTGATCGTCGCCGGTTGCCAGCAGGTCGCCCGTCGTCGTCGCGGCCACGGCCCTCACCGTCACATCATGACCGTGAAGCGTCATGACCGAGTCGTCGATCCGTGCGGCGAGGCAGTCGATTTCAATAGGCCTGCCATCCACGACATCGACCGCTCGAGCCCGCTCCAGGAGGCCTGCTGCGATCGGGATGTTGCGTCGGCCAGCGGCCGCTGCTGCACGCTGCACGAGCGCATAGTACGACTCCGTCCGCTCACCGGCGCGATGCCGATCGGCGAGTTGCTCCTGGTGCCAGGCACGGTTCGAGTAGAAGGCCGCCGCCATGCCCACCAGAGAGACCACCACGACAGCCGCAACCAGGATGTGATGGCGTCGCACAAACCGCGCCGCCCGCTCGGGGATCGTCGCAGACCGAGCCCGAACCGGCTCGCCCGTCAGCCACCGCGTGAGATCGGCCTCGAGTTCATCGGCCGTCGCGTAACGATCAGCCGGCCGCTTCTGCAGACACTTTTCGGTGACGGCGGCTAACTGTCGCGCGTCCGCTGCCCGCATGACCGCGTTAGCGACCAACGCCCGAGAGACCGTCGCCGCCGCCTGCGTCTCCTGTTCACGAATGATTCGGGCCGCCGCTAGGACGGACATGCCCCGCACGTCGTAGGGAAGGTCGCCGGTGAGCAGTTCATGTAAGACCAGGCCAAGTGCGTAGACGTCGGTACGCGAATCGATTCGAGAGGCGTCGACATCGAACTGTTCCGGGCTCATGTACCGGAGCGTGCCCACGAGTTGTCCGACATCGGTCTGCAGGGTCGTGACCGCGAGATCGGCATCCGTGGTCCGAGCCACGCCGAAATCGATGACCTTTGGCTCGCCGTCATCGCCGACGAGAATATTGCCGGGCTTGAGATCACGGTGCACGATCCCCAGGCGATGGCCATAGGCCACTGCCCCTACCACGCGACGGAGCAGCGCGACCCGTTGCCGGATCAAGAGGCCTCGGTCTCTCACAAACCGATCGATTGGCAGCGCCCCTGCCACCAACTCCATCACGAAGAATGGTACCGAGCCGCCACCGTGCCGACAGGTGCCCGCGGTATGCACCTGGGCGATATGAGGATGCCGCAAACGAGCCAGCAGGTGTCCCTCCAGCTCAAAGCGTTTCATCATCGCGCGGCTCGCAAAGCCATTCCGCAGCACCTTCACTGCCACCGGCCGGGCCGGCGTCTGCTGACGCGCCTCATATACCCGCCCCATGCCCCCCTCACCAAGCAGGCGAACAATCGTCACGCCGCCGAGATCGCTGCCGGCTACGAGATCGATAATCTCTTCGCCATCAAAGCCAAACGAGTCCGCCTGGCCCGAAAGCTGTCCGGAGAGGCCAAGCAATTCCTCTCCTGCCGCGGGGCCTGCCGCAGGAGATCCGGTGGTGGAATCCGTTCCGACGTAGCGGCGCATAGACCGGCGGTTATACAGTCCTCGCGAGGGGATGTCTTTATCCGATGTTTTTCATGCCATGACTTTGCTCAGGACTCTGGCCCGGAATATCGCCTGAGATAACTGCTCTCTCTGGAGCGGCTGCCATTCCTGCCGAGGCTGGCGTCCCCGCGGCAGATTTGTCGCCCGATGGTGGAGACGTTCTGCCGTCTACAGCTATCGGGAAAGCTTGCGTCAGGATCGCAGTACGGTTCGCCGCCAGAGCCAGCAGCGAATCCCGGGCTGCGATGATGCGACGGATCCGGTGTAGGCTCCTGAATGACGTGTGCCCCAGTTCACCCTGCCGCCAACGTCGGAGCTGAATCTGGGCCGCGACAATGATCCGCTCCATATCTGTTTCGTCCGGGGAAACCCGCAGCACCCGGTGCGGCTGCACGGGCGGCCGAGAGCATGCCGCCGCGGCGGCGGGCCACCCACCAGAATGGCTGAAAATCGCTGGGTTATTGGATTCAGACATGATGTGTGGTCTGGAAGATGGTGCATTGAGGCCTGCGGCCGCACGGCCGCTCCTGTGAGATATGGCGAGAGCGGAGCCCCTCAGGGGCAAAAGCGGATACACTTCCCCGGAAACAGCCCGACATACCGCCTTGTCGCACTGAACCCCGCCATACTCGAGTCCGAAGACGTCGTATGGATACCGACGACACGATCTCGCCGGCATTTGCAGCGTGCCTCCAGAGGTTGGCCGCCGGAGACCTCTCTGCGCGGGATCGGATCATCGAACTCGTTGCCGACCGGCTTCATGCGCTGGCCCATCGGATGCTTGGCCGCTTCCCCGGCGTTCGCCGCTGGGAGGACACCGACGACGTCTTTCAGAATGCCGCCATGCGTCTGCACCGGGCCTTGGCCGCGATGCAGTTCGAGTCACCCCGATCGATCATGGCCCTGGCCGCCACGCAGTTGCACCGGGAGCTGATCGACTTGGCGCGACGGCATAACGGCCCCTCGTCCTACGCTGCCAACCACGGCACGAACGTATTGCCCACCGCGACTGGCGAAAGCGAGCCAGCCCGCCACATCGATCATAGCCCTGCGGCGGAAACCGGCCTCGACCGCTGGACGCTCTTTCACGAGGCAATCGCAGGTCTGTCCGAGCAGGATCGCGAGGTCTTCCATCTCGTCTGGTATCTGGGCGCCGATCAGAAGACGATCGCCACGCTCCTTGACTGCTCCGAACGCACCGTCAAATACCGCTGGCGATCCGCCCGGGAGGCCGTTCGCGCGGCACTCGACGGCCAGCCCCCCTGACGCGGCTCAGGCGTCCTCGTCTGCATCGACCAACTCCCGGAGGATGGCAATCGCCTCGTCGAGCGACACCGCATCGTAGCCACGGATGCAGGCCTTGCGATCGCACTCGGCAAGCAGCAGCACGTCCAGAAAATCGGCGTGCGATTCGAGCCGCTGCCGAGCCCGCATTCCGAGTGTCTGGTTGCCGTGGGCCGTGGCTGCCTCCAACGATTCGACGAGCCAGCGGGTCCGCTCCGTGATCAGGTCGCCGAGAGCAGATACGCCGGCTGCCACCGGATCAGCCCGGTCGATCGCCCTCCCCAGATCGTGCACGAGAGCGGCCGTCAGCAATTCCTCGTCGAAGGGCCGCTCCTCGTACACCCGGTCAAAGACCTGCAGCGTGTGGTCAAGGACATCCCCCTCCGGATGCTTCACCGGATCCTGCTTCACATGCTCCAGCATCCGCACAAGATCCGCAATCGTATCCAGACGGTCATCACCGGGCCGGGCGGCCCCGCCCGCCCGACCGCTGGCGCGACTGACCTCGCGACGGACTTGGTCGTGACTGGGCAACTGCTCTTCCGGCACCCAGCCACGGGCCACCCGCCGTGCCGCCCGAAACCTGGACCGCCTCGCGTCGCTGCCATTGGCCACCATTCGGGCCGCCTCCTCCGCAATTCGCTGCCGGAGTTTGTCGGCGGACGCATCGCGACGCTCATCACCCATCGTCTCACCTCCGATTTCATCAATCGTCAGACTCGTCACGGGCCGCCACCGGCCGCCACCGGATGTTCTTCACCAGTGCCGTTGTCGCGTAGGTGGCGATGCCCAGCGGCCGCGACGGCAAAACCTCGTTGCGGACCGACACACGGTGGCCCTTGAGCGGCTGATCGATCACCTGTTCGTCGTCGATGAAGCAGACGATCCGATCGGGGGTGACCCGCACGCGAACCGCATACCAGCGGCCGGTCTTAAACTCCTTATAGAGCGTCGTGGCGTTATGGGCGGCATCATCGCCATCGATGCTCGACAGCCCCACCACGCCGCCCCCCCAGCCACCGACGATGAGGCTGCACGGATCCTCTCCCACCGGAAACGTCAGCCCGCAAAAAAAATCGTTGCCATCTGCCCGCTGCGCGTCGAGGGAGACCTCGTAGCCCTGACGTGGCACATCGCCGGTCCAGGTGATGCCACTTAAGTCGGCACCCATGCCGATTCGAATCGCACCGTCCTCCACCACGACATCCCCGTCGCCACCAAAGCGGGTCGGGCGCCACTTCCCGAGCGTCGTGCCGTCGAAGAGCGACCGCCACGCGTCATCCTGAGCGGTCTCAGCCGAGGTGGAGCCGCCCGCACCGCCGCCGAGCAATTCAGCAACAAGCGCATCGGCGGCATACACGGTACGCAGCGCCGCCAGGATGCCCGCCGAGTTGACCGACACCGCGCGGGCCTGCGCGTCGTCGTAGGCGATGTCGAGCACGAGCGACTGGATGTTGCCGTCGAAGATCAGGCCGACGAGTTCGCCCGCAGTGTTGACGACGGGGCTCCCGGAGTTGCCTCCGATGATGTCGGCGGTGGAGACGAAGTTGAAAGGCGTCTTCAGAAAGGCGTCATCCCCTTCCAACTGTGGCCGCAGCTTCTCCCATCGCGGCGGCAGATCGAAGGGCGACGCATCCCTCTTCGATTGGGCCCGTTCGAAGAGACCGGCATAGGTTGTGATCGCCGGCACCTGCCTGCCCGCCTCCTCATACCCTTTCACCGTGCCATAGGCGAGTCGCAGCGTGAAGGTGGCGTCGGGATAGACGCTCTCCCCCTCACTGGCGAAAACCACCTGCGTGATCTCCGCATGCGCCTGCCGCTTGATCTCACCCGCTGTCTCGACGATTTTTCGCAGCGACCGCGACTCCTCGTCGACGATGCGAGCCAGACCAAGCATCGGATCGGTCGACGCGTCGATAGCCGCCTGGCCGCCGTCGTAGAGACCGCGACGTGTATCTGGCCGCACGGCGTCCGCTCCGCCCCGCTTGGCTAGGCCAGTGCCACCGACGAGTTCCGCTGCCCGTTCCCGCGGCGATTTTCCTGAGAGCACCTTCTGAACCAGTGGATCTTCAGGTCCAAGTGACGTTGCTAGAAACGTCAGCGAGTCGGCCAGTTTCACGATCTCAAAGGCGTCGTAGACCGGCTCGTCGGAAAAGAGCGCAAGCTCCAGCGACTCGCGATTGGAGTCCCTGAATTCACGGAGCCGTTCGCCGCTCGGTTTCGCGGCCTCGGCCGCAGCCCGCAGGAGCGTTCGGGCATTGCCGAAATACTGGCTGTTGAAGCCGACTGCCCCTTCAAGCAGGTTGTGCCGCAGGGCGACGGCGGCGATTTCTTTTTCCGCCTGCTCGATCCGGTCAAAAGGCGACGGCCGTGACGCCCCTGCTGCTCCGGCGGCCCGCTTCGCGACCAACTCACGCAATTTTTCTTCTGACGCACGCTTCCGCGTGATGAACTTTGGGTCGAGCAACCCGGCGAGAATTCCCTCTCGTGCCTTACGGCCGTTCTGCACGCCAAACAGGTCGCCCATCGCCTGCCGCCTCTCCTCGAGCCCCTCGTCCGAATAGGCGTCGAGCATTACCTCAAGCCGGTTGAGCATGGCAAGCGAGAACGGAATCTGCCGGTCTCGCATCGCCAGGAGTTCCGGCAGCGTGTCGGCCCGGTCGGTATGGCCCGGATGGCCCGAGACGAAGACGAGATCACCTGCGGCGATCGGTTGCCGGCTCCATGTGAGGTGGTGCGGCACCCGCGCCGGCTTGCCGTTTTCGTAGGCCCGAAAGAAGCAGACATCGAGGTTGTAGCGGGGAAACTCAAAGTTGTCGGCATCGCCGCCAAAGAAGGCTATCTGCTGCTCCGGCGCGAAGACGAGCCGCACGTCTGTGTATTTCTTGGCTCGATAAAGATGGTAGAGGCCGCCCTGATAGAGCGTGACAACGTCGCTCCGCAGGCCCGTCGCAGCGAGCGACTCCTTCTCGATCTCCGCCATCACCTTCCGCCGAGCTGCAAACGCCTCCGCCGCAGGCATGCCCACCGTGACAGCTGCCTGCACGCGGGCGGTGACGTCCTCGATCGAGACAAGCACGTTGAGCTCGAGGTCAGGGCACTTGAGCTCATCGGCCTGCGAGGCCGCCGCGAAGCCGTCCCGATAGTAGTTGTGCTGCTCGGTGCCGAGCTTCTGCAGGCTATCGGCTCCGACATGGTGGTTGGTCAGCACGAGGCCGTCGGCCGAGACGAACGATCCCGAGCCACCCGAGTTGAACCGCACCGACGCCTGCTGGAGGTGCATCAGCCATTCCGGCGAGATGTTCTTCCCGCCGAGCGCGGCGGCGTGGTCCTTCTCCAGCCGCGCAAGAGGCGGATGACTGAAGAGCCACATTCCCTCATCGGCTCGGACCCCGGCCGCGACCAACGTCGAGACGACCATGGTTGCAATGACCAACGTTTGGATCGGTCGGATAAACGTCTGCTGAGTTGTCTGCATGGTGGATGTCGTCTCTCGGCTGCGGTGGCGTCTCTCTCCCCCAAAGCCTATCCCAAACCCACCAGCACGTGTCCACCGCCGCTGGCTGGAGGCACGCAGGCCGTGACGGATACCGACGACCTTGTGACGGCGCTGGCTGCCGTCGTGGCTGGCGTTTTTTTCTTCGAAGCCGTGGCCTGACTGCGATCGAGGCGAACTCCGGCAGTTGACACAGTGACTATACTTCTGTACAGTTCCGGCGAGACAAGCATCCGCACGCCTTGGAGGACTTCGCCATGCTCGCACGACTGCAGACCTTTTCGCTGCTGGGGATCGACGCGGTGCCGGTGGACGTGGAGGTCGACGTCTCCACCGGTGCCCTGCCCTCGACCGTGCTCGTCGGCCTGCCCGACCCCGCCATCCGGGAGAGCACGCACCGCGTCGCACGGGCAATGGTCAACTCGGGCTTCAACCGACCGAACGATCGGATCGTCATCAACTTGGCCCCGGCGGAGATGCCCAAGCAGGCGGCCACGTTTGACCTGCCGATCACCCTCGGCATCCTCGCCGGCAGCGGTCAGTTTTCGTCGGAGCGGTTCCAGGACTATGCCGTTGTGGGCGAACTCTCGCTGGAGGGTTCCACGCGGCCGACGCGGGGTGCCCTCTCGGTGGCTATTTCTGCGGCACGGCAGAAAAAACTGCGGGGGCTCGTGGTGCCCACGGCGAGCGCCACGGAGGCGGCGGTCGTGGAGGACATCGAGGTGATTCCGGTCTCGTCGCTTACCGAGGCCGTCCAGTTTTTCTCAGGCGATCTCAACATTCCGCGGTGCCCGCCCCGCGTCACTGAATGGTTTGATCGCTTTGCGGCCTACGATGTCGACTTCGCCGATGTTCGTGGCCAAGAGGCCGCCAAACGCGCGGTCTGCGTGGCTGCAGCAGGCGGGCACAACTGTCTCATGGTTGGGCCTCCCGGTGGCGGCAAGACAATGCTCGCCAAGCGGATCCCGACGATCCTGCCGCAGCTCTCGGCAGCGGAGTCGATCGAGACGACTCGAATCTATAGTGCGCTTGGTCTCTTGTCAGCCGGCCAGCCGCTCCTGGCCACACGGCCCTTCCGCGCCCCGCACCACACGATCAGCGAAGCCGGACTGATCGGCGGCCGATCGATACCGATGCCAGGCGAGATCAGTCTCGCACATAACGGCGTGCTTTTTTTGGACGAACTACCGGAGTTCAACCGTCGCACACTGGAAGTGCTGCGACAGCCGCTTGAAGATGGCTTCGTGTCGATCAGTCGTGCAAAAGGAAGTACACGATTTCCATCCGACTTCATGATGGTGGCTGCCTTCAATCCCTGCCCGTGTGGCTACCGAGGCGATCCGCGACGACAGTGCCAGTGCACGGCGCCGCAGGTCGAGCGTTACATGAGCAAAATCTCGGGGCCGCTGCTCGATCGCATCGACATCCATCTGGAGGTTCCGGCCGTGCCGTTCCGCGAACTCTCGGCCAGTCGCGCCGGCACGTCGAGCGGCCAGATGCGAGAGACGGTGATGGCAGCCCGACTTCGGCAGGCGGAGCGGTTTGCAGGGCTGCCGGTTCGCTCAAATGCGAGGATGACCAGCCGGCAGGTCCGTGAGTTCTGTCCGCTCGACCCGGCGGCCGCGGAGCTGGTGAAGTCGGCAGTCAGTGATCTGGGCCTCTCGGCCCGCGCCCACGACAAGGTGCTCCGCGTCGCCCGGACGATTGCCGACCTCGATGCCACCGACAAAATCGGCTGTGCCCATGTCAGTGAGGCGATCAACTACCGGGTGCTCGACCGCGGGCTGTGGACCTGACGAGCCGAACGCACAACGCTCGTAAATGGCGTTGTCACGTTCTTTTCGGCTGTATCATACTTGCAGTCCGGGCGAGCAGATCCCCGCGAATAATCGCGACGGTACTTCACACGTCGCCCCAACTGACCGGAACAGAACCATGCCCCGCCGCATGCCCCCACCATTCGTCGCCGACATGCAACTCATGTCGCGACGGCGAATGCTGGCCACAGCGGTCGGCACGAGTGGGCTGTCGCTGCCTGTGATGCTGGCTCTTCAAGCGGCGGCCAAGGATTCACCGACCCCGGAGACCCGACGCCCCGCAAAGTCGCTGATCATCGTCTATCTCTGGGGCGGCATGAGCCACATCGACTCGCTCGATCCCAAGCCGGAGGCTGCGAGCGAGGTGCGGGGTGAATTCCAGCCGATCTCCACAGCCACCCCAGGCATCGCGCTCTGCGAACACCTACCACTGCTGGCTCGCCACACCGAGAAGATGGCGATCATCCGCTCGATTTTTCATGACGACTCCGCCCACGGCCGCGGCATGTATTGGAACCTCACCGGCCATGCCCCGCCCACCAGCGGCGGCCTCTCGCCAAAATCGACCGACTGGCCGACCCTGGCGGCGATGGTCTCCAAGCTCAAGCCGCCGCCATCGGACGTTCCGCCCGCGGTGCGACTGCCCTACCCGATGGTCGATGGCGTGATCCAGGCGGGCGAATATGGTGGCTGGCTGGGCGTGGAGCACACTCCCATCATCATGCGACCATCCCGGGGCGAGGAATTTGGCGGTGTCTCACCGTCGATGGGATTCGAGCCGCTGCGGTACGGCGAACTCGACCGCTCGCGTATCGCTGAGCGTCATGGGCTTCTTTCCCAGTTGGATCGTCTTTCACACACGGATCGCCCGATCGGTCTGCCCAGTGATTTTGCCGGCTTCAACCATTTCCACTCGCTGGCCAGGGAAATGATGCTGGGCTCGGCGGTGAAGACCGCCTGCGATCTGGACCGGGAGGACCCCCGCGTTCTCGAGTCGTACGGCAATCATCTTGGCGGCCAGAGCATGCTGCTGGCCCGCCGGCTCACTGAAGCCGGCGTTCCCGTGGTGCAGGTCTGCTGCGCCGCGGGAAATCTCAACGGTGGTGTCGGCGACATGTGGGATACCCACGCCGACAATTTCAACCGTCTCAAGACCAGACTGCTCCCCGTGCTCGACCAGGGGCTGTCGGCACTGCTACAGGATCTCGAGAACCGCGGCACACTTGGCGAAACGCTCGTCGCAGTGCTCACTGATTTCGGTCGGTCACCCCGAGTCAATGGCATCGCCGGCCGTGATCATTATCCGGGATGTTACTCGGTCGCGCTTGCCGGCGGCGGCATCCGCGGAGGACAGGTGTTTGGTAGCAGCGATGCCACTGGCTCCCGCCCGCACGCCGACCCCTGCGGCCCGCCCGACATTCACGCCACCATCTTCCAGGCACTCGGGCTCTCACCCCGTGCCGAACTCCGCGACCATCTCGGGCGGCCCATGGCCGCCACCGACGGCCGCGTGCTTCCGCTGCTAGCCTGATCGCATGACCAATCGCCCCCCTGTGAAACCAGCGCGGATCTGGCCACGCTGATCAGAGGTGAACCGGACACTCGACACCGTGCGCGGCATTCTGCGACAATGGCAGAATGACCTCCACTGTTTCAACGTCTGATCGCGCGAATTCCCCCCCCACCGGACACCCGCGGCGAAGACTGCTCGCTGCTGCCATCGCCCTGGCGTGCCTCGGCGTGCTTGCACTCTCCGTCGATCTGGACGTCGCCCGCTGGTGCAAGGCGGGGCACATCCCCAAAGAGATCATGCGGTTTCTCAACTTTTCTGAGGTGTTTGCCCATGGCATCGGCGTGGCCACCCTGCTGCTGACCGCGGCGGTGCTCGACCCGACGCTCGCAGGCAGACGGGCGACGCCGAGTTTCAGCATTCTGCCGGTGAGCCGCGACTTCGTGCGGATGGCGATGACCGCATTCGCGGGCGGAATCATGGCCAACCTGATCAAGGAGACGCTTGTCGACAGAATCCGGCCCCGGGCCGCCGATCTTGCAACTGCTGCCTCGTCGCTGGCCACGTTTGGAGACTCCATCGCGGCCAATATCATCAGCCACAGCGACGCCAACAGCTTTCCCTCCGGTCACGCCGCCGTCGCGGCCGGTTTCGCTGCCGCACTCTCCTGGAAGTATCCGCGGGGCGCGTGGCTGTTTGTCGCGTTGGCGACTGCCGCCGCGGCCCAGCGGGTGGCAAGCTCGGCCCACTATCCGAGCGATGTTCTGCTGGGTGCCGCGGTGGGGCTGGTCGGTGCGGCTCTCCTTCTCGGCAACTCGAAGCCAGAAAGCACGACAGGCAACACCACCACTTCGCTAGTTCCCCGCTGACATTTCAGCTGGAGAGACTGGCCGCGGCATCGATCACACAGCCGCGAAACAGACGGTTCTCGTCTCCGAATGTGGTTTCTCGGCCGGCTTCGTGCTACGATTACCACGTCGATAGTCCGCATCCTGCCTTCCAAATCCTCGTGTGACGACCGGTATTCAGCCGGGATTTCCCCATGCCTGCCCCCAAAAAAGCCCGCAAGTCATCCGTTGGAAAGCAGGCGGACGCCTCCGCCTCGGGCGACGAATCGGCCAAGGGCACCGCTGACGCGTCGGCAAAACGCGATGGCAAGCGGGTTCTTCTTGTCGACGACGACAACGAGATCGTGGAGTCGATGCGAACAGTGCTCGAGTCGCGGGGCTACGAGATTCTGGTCGCCCGTGATGGGAATCAAGGGCTCATGATGGCGGAGAAGGATGAGCCGGACCTCGTCGTGCTCGACATGATGATGCCCAAGCGCAGCGGCTTCCTGGTGCTGGAAAAGCTGCGCCGGAGCCGCCAAGTGCCGATGAAGGTGATCATGATCACCGCCAACGAGGGCAGCCGTCACAAGGCCTACGCTGAGATGCTTGGCGTCGATGACTACATCCGCAAGCCGTTCGCCATGGACCGGTTGCTGCAGAGCATCGACAAACTCCTGTCGTAGGCCAAACCGGGCTTGGTTTGGCATTTCGGAGCGGTTTGCTGCCATAGCCCCACCGCAGCCTCCCCAGCCTTCCGCTGGCAAAACAGGTCGAATGCGCAGGCATTTCCTGAGATTGACCCATTTCCAGGCTGGCCCTACATTCCGGCGGCAACCTCCACTTCGTCTCCGGACCTGATTCCCACCGTGACAATCCAGCCAGCACTGCCGGCCTCGCACGACGACCTCAAGGAGCGTGTGCGCGATGCCGTCGACATCGTCGATCTGGTAGGGACATACCTTTCGCTGCGGCGGGCAGGCAAGGCCATGGTGGGACTGTGCCCATGGCACGAAGACTCCCGCCCCAGCTTCCACGTCAACCCAGAACGCCAGACCTTCCGCTGCTGGGTCTGCAATCTCGGCGGCGACGTTTTCAGCTTTCTGATGCGGATGGAACGGCTTGAGTTCCGCGAGGCGCTCGAGCAGCTGGCGCAGAGGGCAGGCATCGACCTGCCCCGCGGCCGCGGCGGCCTGCCCACTGACGAAAAAGCCTCTATCCTCGCCGCACTCACCTGGGCCGCCGATCGCTACCGCGACTGCCTCTGCGGTGCCCCTGAGGCCAAGGCAGCTCGTAATTATCTTGCCTCGCGCGGTCTCACGCAGAACACGATCGACACCTTCCGGCTCGGTTTTGCCCCGCCGGCCTGGGACTGGCTGCTCCGGCAGGCCTCGGCAGCTGGCATCGCCACCGCCCACCTGGCCAAGGCAGGCCTCGTCGTGGAACGGCAGGACCGCTCGGGGCACTACGACCGCTTCCGCGACCGGGTGATGTTTCCGATCTGCGATCACTTCTCGCGATGCGTGGCCTTCGGAGGCCGCGTGCTCCCAGGCGCGCCTCCCGACTCCGCGAAATACATCAATTCCCCCGAAACTCCGCTCTTTTCCAAGAGCTCGATGCTCTACGGTCTCGATACCGCCCGCGATGCGATGAGTAAGTCGCGACGGGCGATCGTCGTCGAGGGATATACCGACTGCTTGGCCGCACGGCAGGCTGGGATCAATGACGTGGTGGCGGTGCTCGGGACAGCCTTGGGCGAACGCCATGCGAAGTTGCTCCGGCGCTATGCCGATCGGATCGTGCTTGTGCTCGATGGTGACGATGCTGGCCGCCGCCGAGCCGACGAGATTCTGGATGTCCTGCTCGCCGAACCGATCGACGTGCGAATCGCGCGATTGCCGGTAGGAGTGGATCCGTGCGAATTCGTGCTCGAGCAGGGCCGTGACGCGTTCGAATCACTCGTCGCGACCGCGGGCGATCCCCTCGACTACCGCCTCGACGAGGCGCTGGCCCGCCTTGCTCCCGACGCGGGTGACGACGCGGCGTTGGCGGCTGTGGAGAGCGTACTCGTGGCTCTCGCGAAGGTGTCGACGCAATCGTCCCTCGCCCCCTCGCAGTCACGTCTCCGTGAGGATCAGGTGGTGGGCCGGCTGTCACGACGGTTCGGTCTTTCCCGTGAGGTCCTACGGTCCCGAATGCTGGCCTTGCGGAGCAGTGCCGCCAAGCGGACGGCGAAGCCCAGCGGCGCTGATGGCGACGGGGGCGATGAAGCCCAGCAAACACCCGGCCTCATGCGGCGGCTGCCGGCGTGGGACCGAGAGGTGATCGAGGTGCTCGTCGGCGTGCCAGATGGCGCCGGCCTGATCGTCCGCGATGTCCAATCGGCCGAGCTCGAAACCCAGGAGGGACGCGCCGTGCTGGAGGCTGCCCGCCGACTCCATGCCGACGGCCGTCAGATCGCGCTGGCGGGACTCCTGCTTGAAATCAACGACCCTGCCGTACAAAGCCTGCTCGTGGCCGTCGACGAGACCTCGTCGACGCGGACTCCGCTCGACAGCCAAGAACGCGTTCATCATCTCGAAGACGCTCTGCGACGCCGCTCCGCCCAGCGGCAGGCGCATCGAAGCGCACGAACACTGAAAACCTCCCGGCTGGATCCCGGCTCGGAGGCGGCTCTTTTGGAACAGCTTGTCGCCCAACGACGGGCTGTTCAAGGAATGACTGATGTTGATGTGGGCATGACCGAACCCAAGGATGGGTGAAGGTGCCCGTCTCGTCGCTGCAATCGGCCTCGCCGGGAACCTTGGTTTCCGACCGGGCCGGGGGGCGGTGCGCGAGGTGACGGTACGATGGTGAAGGAGAACCCAACTGATGCGCCGATCTGCGAGCACCCCGTCGATGTCCCACTCTGCAAACGACTCCGGTCCGGCACATACCGGAACCGATCACGATGACCAGATTGAAGCAGCAGTCGAGCCTGCTGCACCGCTGTCCGGTTCCTCGGCCCACGCCGACGCCGATCTGACGGCACTGATCGTCGCCGGCAAGGCGCAGGGCTATCTGACGTTCGATCAGGTCAATTCCTACCTCCCAGACGAGGCCGTCGACCCGGAGAAGATCGACTGCCTGCTCGTAGCGCTCGAGGAGCAGGGAATCGAGCTCGTCGACACCCCGCCCGAGCCTGGTGAGCAGGTGGCGAGCGTGTCCGCGAAGGCAGCCAAGCCGCGGGCAGTGCAGCCACGCCGCGACGAGGCGATCACAACGGCACCGTCGAACGCTGGCAACGATCCGATCCGGATGTATCTGGCCCAGATGGCCGAAATCCCCCTGCTGACCCGGGCCGAGGAGATCTCGCTGGCCAAGAAGATCGAAGTCACCCGCAAGCGGTTTCGACGTGCGATCCTCGGCTGTTCCTATTCGCTGCAGGCGACAGTCGAGACGCTTCGCCGCGTTCACGAGGGGAAGCTGCCATTCGATCGCACGATCAAGGTGTCGCTCACCGAACGGCTGACGAAGGAACAGATCCAGTCGCGGATGCCTCATAACCTTCAGACGCTTGAACGCCTGATCGAGCAGGACAAGGACGACTTCCGACTGCTCATTAGTCGGAAGACGACGCCTGCCGCGGCCCGCGCTGCCCGGCTGCGATTTCGTCGCAGCCGCGGCAAGTCACTGATGCTGGTCGAGGAATTGAGCCTGCGGACGCGACGAGTGCAGCCGCTGGTAAAACTGCTCCGTGGTATGTCAGGCCGCATGGACAGCCTCCAGCGTGACCTGCGGCTGATGGACGCCGGCACGATATCCCGTGATGACCGGGCCGACATGCGGAAGGAACTCCGCGACCTGATGCTGACGACGCTCGAAAGCCCGCGCTCCCTACGTCGTCGGGTCGATATGTTCGCCGGACTCAAGGCGGAATACGAGGCCGCCAAGCGAAACCTCTCGGCTGCCAACCTGCGGCTCGTCGTGTCGATCGCCAAGAAATACCGCAATCGCGGCCTGAGCTTTTTGGATCTGATCCAGGAGGGCAACACTGGCCTGATGCGGGCGGTTGACAAGTACGAATACCGCCGTGGCTTCAAGTTCTCGACCTACGCGACCTGGTGGATCCGCCAGGCGATCACGCGGGCCATTGCCGATCAGGCCCGCACGATCCGCATCCCGGTGCACATGATCGACGTCCTCTCGAAGCTGCGAACCACGGCCAAGAAGCTGCTCCATGAACTCGGCCGCGAGCCGACATCGGAGGAGATCGCGCAGGCCGCCGGCGTGCCGATGGAGGAGGCGCGGCGGGTGCTTGATATGGGTCGGCAGCCGATGAGCCTTGACCGGCCCGTCGGCGAAAGTGAGGACGCCAGCTTCAGCGAGTTCGTGGAAGACGTCAGCACCGTCAGCCCAACCCATTCGGCTACGCACGGCCTGCTCAAGGATCGACTCGAGTCGCTCTTGAAGACACTCACCTACCGCGAACGGGAGATCATCCGTCTACGGTACGGCCTCACCGATGGCTACACCTACACGCTGGAAGAGGTGGGACGAATCTTCCGGGTGACCAGGGAGCGTGTCCGGCAGATCGAGGCCAAGGCTGTCAAGAAGCTGCAGCACCCGGTCCGCTCGAAACAGCTCGAGACGTTCATGGAGGCGATGCCTGGCTGATCGCCGGCTGCGTGAACGTTCGATTCCCGCCACGCCGGGCCGGCCACAACGGGTCGTGCCCGGCGTGAATTCGGGCCGGCTGCGAGAGTAGCCGGCCCGGTGTTTTCCGGGCTGCGATCTGATAAACTCGCTCCCGGGAACAGTGCCCCGACCGAACCGAAAGCAACTTCATGTCCACTGCCGTCATCAGCGACATCATGCGGACCCTGCACCGCATCCACACGCAGCTTTCCGACCTCCGCGGTCGGATCGCTGCCGGCCCCCGACAGATTGCAGCGTATACAGCCCAGGTCGACGCGGCCGACGCGGGGCGGACGGGCGTGCAAGAGGACGTCAAGAAGGCCAAGATGGCGGCGGACCAAAAGCAACTGCAACTCAAGTCGGCCGAGTCGAAAATCCACGACCTCGACGGCAAGCTCAACGCCTGCAAGACCAATCGCGAATACCAGACGCTCACCGAGCAGATCGCAGCCGATCGGATGGCCACGAAGGTGCTCGAAGACGAAATTCTCGAGTCGCTCGAGCGGATCGACACGGTCAAGAAGACGCTGCCCGCCGCGGAGGCCGCCGTGGAGGCCGCCCGCAAGGTGCTCGGCGAGACGAAGGCCCGTGTTGCCGCCGAAGCATCCCAGCTCGACAGTGAGGTGCAGCGACTCCTTCGCGAACTCGAGACGACCGAGCGAGAACTCCCCACCGACATCCGCGACCTCTACGACCGCGCCGTCAAGAACAAGGGCGAGGAAGGGCTGGCACCGCTCGATGGCGAGAGTTGCGGAGGCTGCTTCCGCCAGATTACTGGCAACATGTATTCTGAACTGCTCATAGGCAAGGTGGTGATGTGCCGTAGCTGCGGCCGGCTGCTCTACCTGCCCGAGAAGACATCGTCGGGCTGATCCGGTGTCTTCCTGTCTGTGTGTTCTTGCCGGGGTTTTCTTGCAGGGGTGTTCTTTCCTGGGTATTCCTTCCGAGCCACAGCTCGGTGATGCCCATTCTCATCATCACGATCTCCGATATTTTTCAGGGAGTACCTCATGTCCTCCGACCGCATTCCGATGACCCGCGCCGGCTACGACAAGCTCAAGGCGGAAGCTGACCAGTTGGAAACCGTGGAAATGCCGAAGTTGGCCCAGAGGGTGGCCGCGGCTCGGAGCGAGGGTGATCTCAGTGAGAACGCCGAATACCACGGGGCACGGGAAAGCCAGGGAATGATGCAGGCCAAAATCAACGTCCTCCGCGACAAGCTCGCGCGGGCGGTGATCGTGGAACGGGCGAAGGAAGCAGGCGACGAGGTCGTGTTCGGGGCCACTGTGGTGGTGAAGGACCTCAAGTTCGGTGACGAGGAGATCTTCGTGCTCGTCGGCGCCGGCGAAGAGGATTACGACGCTGGCCGGATCAATGTGGCCAGCCCGTTGGCGCAGGGCCTGCTGGGTCGCAAGGTGGGCGAGAAGGTTTCCATCGACGTGCCCGCCGGCACCATGAAGTTTGAAATCCGAGCGGTCCGGTTCGACGACTAGCCGCCAGGGGTGGGTAAGAAGCCCGTCTGGCCGTAGAGCCAAACCGATGCCAAGCCTCGAGTCGCTCCACTTCACCAATCGCTTCACGCGTGAACTGCCCGGCGACACCGAGCGGGAGAATCGTCGCCGGCAGGTGCGCCAAGCCTGCTGGTCGGGCGTGAACCCCACACCCGTTGCCGCGCCCAGGCTCGTGGCCCATGCCCGTGAGGTCGCCGAACTCCTCGACATTGAAGTGACGACCGACAACGAGCAGGCGTTCGCGGACGTATTCGGCGGCAACCGGCTGCTGCCGGGCATGGAGCCGTTTGCGATGTGCTACGGCGGCCATCAGTTCGGCAACTGGGCAGGCCAATTGGGCGATGGTCGGGCCATCAATCTGGGTGAGGTGATCAACAGCCGCGGCGAGCACTGGACGCTCCAACTCAAGGGTGCAGGACCCACGCCCTACTCCCGCACCGCCGACGGTCTCGCCGTGATGCGGTCATCGGTCCGTGAATTTCTCTGCAGCGAAGCTATGCACCATCTGGGAGTGCCCACCACGCGGGCGCTATGCCTCGTCGCTACCGGAGAGCAGGTGGTCCGCGACATGTTCTACAACGGCAACCCGGGGCCAGAGCCGGGCGCCGTGGTCTGTCGTGTGGCGCCATCGTTCACCCGGTTTGGAAATTTTCAGATCTTTGCGGCCCGGCAGGAAATCGATCAGCTTCGCCAGTTGGTCGACTTCACCGTCCGGACCGACTTTCCCCACCTGCTGCCACCTTCGGGCCCGCCTACGGCCGAAACCTATGCAGCGATGTTCGACGAGGTCTGCCGGCGAACCGCCGCCATGATCGTCCACTGGATGCGGGTGGGGTTCGTGCATGGCGTGATGAACACCGACAACATGTCGATCTTGGGACTGACGATCGACTACGGCCCCTACGGCTGGCTCGAGAACGTCGATCCCGACTGGACGCCCAACACGACCGATGCCCAGGGCCGGCGCTACTGTTTCATCGCCCAGCCGCAGATCGGCCACTGGAATCTCCTCCAACTCGCCAATGCACTGCTGCCGGTCGTGGGTGATGCCAAGCCGCTCGAGGCAGGACTGCACGCCTACGCCCGCCACTTTCAGGAGGGCTATCGGCGGATGATGGCCGACAAACTCGGAATCAGCCTGATGACCACTGATGTTGACGACTCTCTCGTCGCCGATCTCTGGCCGATCCTGGCCGCCGCTGACATCGATATGACGCTCTTTTTCCGTGATCTGGCAACGATCAAAGCGGGCGACGACGCCACGGCTGATCCTGCCCGCTTTCTCACGGCAGTGTCTTCCGGCTTCTACGACACCGAGGCCCGGGTTGCAGTCGACCGGACTGCTCTGGGCGTCTGGCTTGCTCGCTATCAGGCCCGCATCAGCGCGGAAGCACTTCCTGACAGCATCCGCCGGGATCGGATGAATACCGTCAATCCGCTCTATGTGCCGCGAAACTATTTGGCCCAACTGGCGATCGACAAGGCCGAGGCGGGCGACTTCTCTCGGGTTCGGGAGATGCTCGACGTCTTGAGGTGGCCCTACACCGAGCAGCCCGGCCGCGAGGAATACGCGGCCAAACGGCCCGAATGGGCCCGTCACCGGGCCGGCTGCTCGATGCTGTCATGCAGTTCGTGACAATGCCCCGGGGGGAGCGAGGAGCGACGCTGTGCGACCATCCACCGACATCGCCATCCGTACGGTAGCAGTCCTTGACAGAGGCGAACCCTATCGTGGACAGGTGTTTCACGACGGCCAACTCTGGGAAGGCCACAGTACCGGCGGTGTCGCCTCCTACCGACTCGATGTCCATACCGCTGACGGCACACAGATCCTGGCCACGGCCCGCGTGCCACACACGCAGGAGTATCTCTATCCGTTCGGCCCCAAAACCATCCTGAGCGTGGGCAAGCATTACACGCACCGCTGGGGCTGCCTGACCTACCACTCCATCGCGCGGTATCAACACGGCCGGCTGCGGGTGAAGACCCGGGCCATGCCAATGGCGTTGCAAGTCGAGCAATTTGGTGGCGACTCTGGTCGCATGTACTTCAACGAAACTGGTTCACGGAAGGTGTTTCGCTGGACCCGCTGGGGCGCCCGTCCGCTGGCTCCTGATATCCATTTCCCCGGCGCCATCCTGCCGTTCGAGAAGTTCGTCTTCGTGCTGGAACGCAACTGGCTGAGAGCAGGGGCCGAGAATATCGCCAAAATTGATCTCGCCAGCCAGCGGATCGAGAGGACCTTCCGGCAGCCCCGCAACAAGCTATCGACACTGATCGATCTGCACGGATACCCCTGGCTCGCCGCAGTCGAAAGCTGGGCCGACCAGGTCCTGCTCATCGACAAGGAGCACAACACGCTGGCCGGCACGCTCCCGACGCCTGGCACCCCCATCGATGCGGCCCAGTTCGGCACGTACCTGCTGGTCATCAGCCGGGATCCCAAGCGGCTGCGACTCTTCGATCTCGCTCTCTCCGGCGCGCCTGAGATCGCGGAGTGGGATCTCTCAGCTCTCGGCGACGACTTCTGCAACATCACGACGATGCATGTCGATCAACAGAGTGGAAACGTATTCCTACGCTCGCCATTCCATCCGCTGATCGACGGCAACACGCCTGCGGTGAAGATGGTGATGCCGCTTCGCTCGCGAGGCTAGAAAGGCCGGATCAGGAAGGCGGCGTTTCTTGCGGCCCACTGCCCATCACCCACCACCCCGTGCCATCACCCCCGGCTCCAGCCCGGTCGCGGCTGTGGGTGCACCTTCGGTGACGCGCCCGCGGAGAGCGCGGCCAGTCGTGCCCGCGTCGCCTCGACGGCCGGGCCCGTGAGATGCTCGATGGCGAGGTCGAATCGCACGCTCGCGTTCGGTGCCAATGGCACCACCCGCCCCTGCGATTCCTCGTAGGAACGTGGATTCGGGAAATTGGTGCCGGGCTCCAACCCCGTCACATAGCCATCGGCGAGTCCGCCCTGGTTCTTCCAGAGCGTGAAACAGGGGAGCGTGTCGGTCTGCCACGACACGCAGGCGGCATGCCGCCCCTCCGGGGCCACGAGCATCGCCGAGGCGATCCCCTTCGCGTCGGGCAGGTGCCGCATGAAATGGCACTCCTCGCTGCGGCCGGCCCGAGGCGTGTCGAAGCGATTCCAACTGCCCACATCGACCGTCGCCGCTTGATCGCGGGGCGCCAGTTCCTCGACCGCCGCCACGAGTTCTGCTCCGGGCCCGAGGTGCGGCGGTCCAAAGTTGATGTGATAGAGCATCTGCATCGTGGCCGGTCTGTCGGAGATGTTCTTCACCGTATCGGTCCACGACACCCGCTGGCGGTCGGCATGCAACGTGAGCGCGGTCGTCATTCGCAGGGCGTGAAAGTGAAACCGCGTCTCGTCGACAGCGCCTGTGAGCGTGATCGTGCCGGTAGCGCTATCCAGCGTCACGTCGAGATGGTGAGCGGGAAGATTGGCAATTCGGCCATGCAGTGGGTGCTGTAGGCGGCCTGCCTCGTCAAAATCGGGGGCGCCGTTGCTCACAAGACCGCAGCGGGCGACAAGTTCGTCAAACCCGTCAAGCCAGCCGAGCCCTGACGGTTCCACAAGCGGCACGAATCGCGGATGCACAGGACCATGCACGGGCGACTGCCAGCCAAGTTCGAACTCCCCCGCCATGATCTTCCAGATACCGAGGCCGCGGTCGGGAAGGACGAACACCTTCGTGGACCCTGCGACGAGTTCCACGAGAAGCACCCCGTCCCGGCGGCCACCAGCGAGCCTGCGAGAACGCACGGAGAGCGGACCAATGGACACGTCGACCTTGTCGGCGCCGGAAAACGACGTTCCACGGTGTGAAGTGATCAGTTGCAGCGTCTGTGACGACATGACATGGGCTCCTGGTTGGCGAACTCGATGGCCAGCGAAGCATCCTACCGCGCCATCAGCGTCGGTGAGGCGTCCGGCAACCAGAGACGACACCGATTCAACACTCCTCGATCCCCTCCCAGAGGGCCGAACCGACCCGCACAAGCGTCGCCCCCTCGAGAATCGCCTCGACGAAATCGCCGCTCATCCCCATCGACAGTTCTTGCAGCCCAGTCGCGGTCGTCATGCGGCCCGTCAACTCGTCGCGCAGTCCGCGAAGCCTGGCAAACTGCCGCCGCGCCACCGAACCCGTGGCATCCTCCTCCGGGGCGGCCGCCATGCCCATCAGGCCGAGGATCCGCACGTGTGGCATGTCCACAGCCGCCTCAAGTAAGCCCGCTGCGTCGGTCTCCATCACGCCCGTGCGACCGGGATCGCCTGCGACATTCACTTCGATCAGGGCATTGCAGACGATCCCTGCGATAGCCGCTTCGGCCTCGATCGCCTCGAGGAGCCGCAGGCTATCGAGCGAGTGTAGCAGTGTCAGCAGAGGGAGCGTCTTCCGGATCTTGTTCCGCTGCAGGTGGCCAACGAGATGCCACCGGGGCGTGGGATCGTGATCGGCGATCGCCGCGCTCTTTTCCCAGAGCGACTGCGGACGACTCTCCGCCAGATCGGCGCAGCCCGCATCGAGGAGCATCCGGGTCAACCCGGCCGACACGTATTTGGTCACACCGACAAGCCGCACCGTTTCGGGATCGCGGCCAGCCCGGCGACAGGCCTCTGCCACGCGGCCGCGAACCGCGGCGAGGTTACTGCGACATCGGTCAGCGAGATCGTCCGCGGCAGCCATCGCGCACCTTAGCCCGCGGCTCAGTGAATCTCGATCGATCGGTCCACGACGCCGGTCCGCTCGATGCGGCCCATAAGAAAGCCGCACGAGATGTTGCAGCCGAGTACCGTGCGGTTCCGCGGCTCATCGAGCGTGCGGTAGACGAGCCACTGATCCAGTCCCTCCTGGATCCGGAAGCCCGTGGCCTGCTGGGGCGGCAGATTCTGCCGCGTGTCGGCCACCGTCAACTGCCGCCAGGTCAGCGGCCGTCCCTGCCGGGCAGGCTCAAGATCGAGCCAGAGAGGCGAGTAGCAGCGGCTGCCGGGGGTCTGATGGTCGAGCGCGAGTCCCTCTGTGGTGAGGGCGAAGCTGCCGCGTCCTGCGGTCTTCCATTCGGGAAGTGCCAGCGGCAGCGCCAGCAGTCGCGGCTTGGTGTCGTGGACCGACACCTCCCGCGTATCCTTCGCCTGCTCTCCTTCGAGCGCAGCGGCCAGCGTCACCACTGATTCCACCCGCAACCCACCGGCGGTGGCGTCATCGGAGTGCCTGTGGTTTGTCAGCCCGTCAAACAGCGTGCCACTGGCGGCTTTGTCCGGCCGCTGCGTAATGGCGTCGGCCAGGAGCACGATGCGGTCCGCGGGCAGAAGCACGATCTGCCGGTCGATCTGCAGGCCACCCGTCAGAGGCGCGATGATTTCGAGATAGGTTGCCTTCTTGTCCGACTCCCAACAGGACAGCGTCCAAGGCCCCTCGATGTCGAGCGTCTCTCCGCCCCGAGATGCCCGCCACTGCCACGGCCCATCGACGAGCAGCCGATCGCCAACGGCGATCTCCAACCGTGGCACAACGTCGCGGTATTCGAGCAGCACACGGATCGAATTCCGCTCCCAGCCAGAGCGAATGATCGCGACGGACGCCGCCGGATCGTGCAGATCCCGCGGCAACAGGCTGTCCTGATTGTCTGCGTTCTTGCTCTTCCCCTTGTTCCTCTTTCCCTTGTTGTTGGACTTGCCCGACGCCCGCGATCCGACCGGCCCCTGCACCACCTCCGCCGTGCGGCGAACCCGCTTGCGTTCCGATTCGGCCGCCACCGTGAACAGCGGATCGGTATACGCCGCCGGCATCCGGCCGGCCCCTACCAGAAGCCTTCCCTGGCCGCCCAGCAGGCGGAGCGTCGTGGCCACAGCCTTCTGCAAGAGTTTCTCAGTGGCGGCGTCCCACGGCAGCGTCCCGGTCGCCAGCGCAATATCCCGCGTCAGGCACCATTGCACCACCCGCTCGATGCTCGCCGACGAGCCCTCGAGGCGAACCGTCCCCTCGGCCGAAACGAGCCGGCCGATCTCTCGCACAAGCGCCGCAGTGGCGTCGCCCTCGAGGCATCTGCAGGCCTCGATATCGCAGAACAGCCGTGCCACGGCGAGCACGAATCGGGTGGAGAGCGTGTCAGCTGCCGTCAGCGAAGGCTGAGCAGACCGTGCTGCTTTCACCAAACGCTCGAGCAGCCCGCCCGCCGAACCACCAGCCCGCCGCGTCCGGGCCATCCAGGCCAGGCTCCAGGTCGCCGCCTCGCACAGGAGCCAGCGTTCGCGGTCCACGGTCGTGGCGGCCGCGTCGTCGAGGCAATCACCAATCGCCCCCTCGATCAAGGTCATGTGCTGCACATCCTGCGAACCGCGATCAACCTGCCGCGCGAGACGCCGCAGGCGGCGACGGACATCGATTGACTCACTCATGTCGGCGAGCCCGCGAATCCGCCGCCCAGCCGCTCCGGTTCCTACCCTGGCTGGCGTTGGGCCAACCACGGGCGCCGCTGGGGTCGCTCCTTCGGCCGAGCCGGCATTCCCGGAATCTTCCGTCTCAGCCGCCACAGGGGCATTCTCCATACGGTCTTCAGAGGCGGCCTTGCCCCGCTTCCCGCCCCGCTTGGGCTTGCCGTTTCGAATCTGGCTTGTGTTCGTCGTGACCATGAGTGCACCCGTGTCTGGGAATCGTCAGCGTCTGGCTCGGATTCGCACCGGCCGTCAAGGTTCGGTATGGTAACCGACGGCAGCCCAGGCATCCACGAGCCCGGTCACCCCAGAAACCTGAGTGCCCATGCGTTCCACATTGCCCCCGACTTCGCACCTCCTACAGTGGGTCACCGTCGCGGCCCCGTCGGTGCTGGCGGTCCTCGTGCTTTCGATCGCCGCCTGGGCTGCGGAGCCGGCCGCCCCCGATCGCCATCCGGAGCTCAAACGGCTCTCCCCCAAGGAGGATGTCTGGATCGACGCCAAGGGCAAACGCGTCGTGGTCGGGGGCGCGATCGCCGTCGCCAAGGGACCGATCGAATATTTCGCATGCCCGCAGGGGACGAAGGAACATGAGTCGATCGTGGCCACCCGATCAACGGCCCAACTGGTGCACGTCGGCCTGCTCGCCATCGGCCTCATCCCCGGCAAGCCCGTGTCGTTCGACCCCGAATACGTCGCTGCCACCGGACCGGTGGTCCGCGTCACGATGCGGTGGAAGGACGAGGCGGGCCAGATGCAAGAACAGCCCGCGCAACAGTGGATCCGCGACACCCGCACCGCCAAGCCGATGCAGGAAGACTGGGTGTTCGCCGGGAGCGTGTTCTGGACCGACCCCTCCGACGGCAAGGAGTATTACCAGGCCGACGGCGGCGACCTGGTCTGCCTGTCGAACTTTCCGACAGCGATGCTTGATCTGACGATCGAGAGCTCACAGTCCAACGATGCGCTCCTGTTCGACGCTTTCGATGGCCGCGTGCCACCCAGAGGGACTGACGTCGAGATGATCCTCGAAGCGGCGCAGACCTCCACTCCTTGAGCGGCGCCACCTCCAGCGAGCGCAACTGGATTCGGTGAAAACCACGAACGGTACTCACTCTTGTTCGGAACGCTGAAGTAGGCCGGGAAGCTCCTCCCCCTGCTTCAGGGCTGGCTCGATGAGCGGCGTCAGACCCCGCATCGTCTTGAGTGTCGCTCTGTCGTCCGGGCCGGCCGGATCAGCAACCATGTCAGCGGCGGCGTACGCTGGTGCGATCGACGATTCCGCTGCGTAATCGAATCGCGGTCGCATGACGAAGGATGGCAGGCAACCGTCTCGATCAAACACCTCCCTCGCCCGCCGAAGACCGTACTGATACTCCTGCTCGCCGGTCGTATCACGATTTTCCATGTGGCTGGTGAACTCCGGGTCGGGATTCACCTCCATGTCGGCCCACCACTCGCTCAGGAAGGCCACCTGCTCGCAATCCGCAAGCAGCCAGTTTTTCAGCAGCGTGCGCGCGAAGAGCGGATTGTGCCGCCAGCCCGTGCCCAGCACACGCACGCCCGGCAGCATCCGGCGGACATCCTGCGCAGGCATCGAGATGATGTATCCGCCGTAATATGTCCGTCGCCGGACGGCCTCGAGCAGGTTCGTCCGGTCGGCGGCGAGGATCTTCCCGGGCCGGGGGTCGACGACCGGCTCGAAGTAGGTTGGTTCCGAGGCGGAGGCGAGGATCGCGAGTGCCACGTCGGCGGCATCGGTCATCAGACGCAAGTCGCCGAGCCGTTCCTCGGGCGGAATCCGGCTGAGCAGGTCGTGCATCGCCCGGTCCACGAAAAACGTCACGGCTCGGCCTACCCTCCGATCCGGTCCGAGCACGAGGTTCGGGTGCTCGCGGCGGAACCTGTCCGGATGCCGCAGGTAATACGCGTGTACCTCCGGCTTCCAGGAAACCTCCATGTTCGTGAGATCGATCTCCTTGAGTCTCCCCGGCGAGAAGGAATCCTCGGGGTGGCGGTCCTCGAGCACCTCCTTGTTGCAGGCCACAATCAGACAGGGGTGCTGGGGCGTCGCGACGCTCCGTCGCACGATCTCGTCGATCGACCGCGTGTCCTGCCAGGATCGCACTCCAAGCGCGAACGCGATGAATTCGCTGAGCGCAGTGTGCTTGATTTCCGTGCCCAGGCCGCGGGCGAGCTTCGACATCTTGTTGTTGACGTTTTCCATGGCACGCACTTCATCACGGTTTCCATGCTTTAGCCGTTCCTCCGCATGCTGAACGGTGGCATCGGTAAATCCATGACAGCAGAAATAGGCGGCAGGAATTGAGCCACTGCTGTTTCCGGCGACGATCGTCCGCCCCTCCCGGAGCGACGGGATTCGAACATACGCTTCATGCATGACGCCGGCATCGTAGGGGAGGCTCGAGCCTTTGCCCTGGAAACAGAGCAGCAGTTCCATCGCGGCAAACCGGGCTTGCAGCGCCACCGATGCCGAATCGGCGGTGCCCTGCGCCGAAGTCGGGCGGTCACACACCAGGCCAAGGACGAGCGCCGCCCACAGCCCCGCGGGCCTGCACACGATCGTCCGGAGACGCCATCTCATCTGAGCACCTCGCTCAGCGGCTGCGGCCGACGCTCAGTCGCTGACACCGCCCGCCGCAGCCCCACGACCATCCAGCCATCGATCACGTTCAGATAGTCCAGCTCAAGAAACGGCTGCACGCGTGCGTTGGGGAAACGAGGCATGGGGTGGAGTTCATGACCGAAAAACAGCCCGAGTACGTTCTGCCAGACGGCCCTCTTCCCTATGGGAACCGATTCCGAAAATGCGAACGGCTCCCGGATCAATCGCGGTCCCCCTGGATCCCTGTCAATGAGGTATCGAATCCGCACGCTGCACGGCCCGCTGTCGGCGGATTTTCCATCGATTTCGCAGCCGGTCGCCCGGAGGTCCAACTCAATACCACCAGGCAGAAACCGCATCGACATGGGCGACACATCACCAAGGGTGATCGTCGCGGGAATCCGCCCGGGAGCCAGCGCATCCCAATCGGTGCTCGTGAGCTTGAACTGGACCTCCCAAAGCCCGCGCACGGTAGCCTCGTCCACGCGGCCACCACCAATGACGGCGAGGCTGTTCGTCACGGCCGACTCATGAACCCAGGTGATGAGATCAAGGTCGGAACGCCGCTCCGGAGGAATTGGGGGGCGTGCGGAGACTGCCGCCAACTGATTGTCGCGCGCGTAGAAGGTCTCGCTCCACATGCCCGCTGCGTCATTCCACAGTCGTACACGCGGGATGTAGTCGAGGGCTGCCAGGCGATCCCAGGCGGCATATTGCAGCAGACCATTGACGCGGTAGGCCAGCCTGAGCCCCTCTTCACGGACACGTTCGCCGACCGATTTCTCGATCGCATGAGCCACGATGCGGTCGTTGACGATCAGCCGGTCTTGTATCGCGTGGCCGGCCACCCTCCTCGCCAGCCCGCATTGCCCGAGCCATCCGTCGAGACAGATCCCTGACAGTCGCGTGTGAAAGTCGGCCGTCACCGCTGGGGCATCGGCAACGACGCGTGACGGCAGAATCCTCAGGGGCTGGACGCCGTCGACGCTCGGGGAGGCCCCGGCCCGCACGTGGATCCTGCGCTGATCGGCCGAGGCAGCGACATGGCCTGCTCCAACCGCGTGGAGGAGCAGCCGGTTCTCGCCGTCGCTCTCGGGTGCCGTCGCCGACAGCGTGACGCGGATGTCACCACGGCCGGCGATCGTGGCTCCCTGCCGACGCTCCCGGAAGTTCACAGGCTGGTCGAAGTGCTGCCGCGATATCGCGGTGACGAATTCACCGCTGAGAAACGACGTGGAATTCGCCGTCGAGAGACGACGCTGGATCGTCTCCACGACGGCTGCCGAAGGCAGCAGATCCGCCACCTGAGCATAGGCCTGCCGAACTGCAGACTCGCCATCCCGCGACGACCGCAGCCTGTCATCGTGAAGGTGCATCTCGATCGTTATCAGGGCTTTTTTCGCGGCCTCGACATTACCGCCGGTCAGTCGGACCATGCGAGCCAGCCGGGCAACGCTCACGCGGAGATCGTTCACGGATGCCTGAATCTTGCCAGGAAGGATGCGAAACAGGGAACGCTCGATGCGGCGCAGTTCGGCCTCATCAGGGCGATCCCGCTGAAGTTCGGCATCCAGCCGATCGAGTGCGAGTTCATCGTCGAGGATGACACCGATTGCCTGCTTTTCCAGATGAGCTCGCACGGAGATCAGTTGTGCGGCGACCTCATGGCGGGCCGCCGCGATCTCTGCCGGTGAAGACAATGTGAGCGGCGACGGTGGCAGAGTGCCGCACGATCCCGTCACAAACTCCTCTTTCGGCGGCGTCCCATGGAGGATCGGGGCCCCGAGTGGCAGGAGCAACGCGGCAAATAAAAGAGGGTGTCGAATGAGCGTCATCACGAGATCACCAGGCAGACTCGCTGGCTTCCTCGTTGCCGCTCGATGCCCTCTACGATATTCGGAGAAAATTGAAAATCCAGTTCCCTGCTCCTATCGTTTCACGATTCCGTTCCCGAGTGGTAACCAGCGTGCATCACGGGGACTTGCCGTGGATATCTTTCGAGTCGTGCTCTGCCTGGGCCTCGGTGTATTTCTCTGGAGGCTGAACGTCCGCGGTCGTGAGCCGATCCGGGACTTTTTCGTCTGGGGCGTCGATTACCCCTTTCATTTCCTGCTGACAGCGACGCTCGTGCTCGTCATCTGGGGGCAAGTGGGTACCGGCTTCGGACTTCAGGGCTTGTTCCTGAATGAGGACCCGCTGACACAGGTCCTCCTCGGCGCGACGGTGATGCTGCTGCTTGCGACGATCACGGTCCACTACGTGACGCTCGGCACCTCGCGCCGCGGGTGGTGGACGGCGCTGCACGGAGTCTCAAGGTTCCTGCGAGGTGTGAACGCGGCAAACAATCGCTCGCGGCCCGTCCAATCAGTGCTCGCCAATGGCTTTCTTGAGCAGTTGACACGCGCGGACATCAAGACCATCGACCTCGCGTCGCGACTCTCACTGGCATCCGGTGGGTCAGCCGCAGCGACGGTCCTTCCCGCTGCTGTGAGCGATCAGTTGGAAAGCGAGGCATTTCGGGTGCTCGTCGCTCCGGCCATCCTTCTCAGCAAGGGATTCGGCCTGATTCTTCTGGTCGGCGTGGTGCCCACGATCGTGATCCCGTTGGTGAGCCGCGACCCCGCAGGCTGCCTGGAGCGTCTACCGTGGCTCGTAGGCGTGTGCCTCGGTGACGCGATCGGCATCGTCATCGGCTGCTGGACGACCTCATGGGCGGCAGAGGCGGCGGAGTGGGGCAACAGGAAGCGGACGATCCTTGCCACTATCCGGGAGTGGGCGAAGACGGTGGAAACAGCCCGCGGTGTTGGGGACGATTCCAGCAAGGCCGCAGTTGCCGTCCCACCACGGCCAGCGTGGCTCACGCTTTTGACAGCGTTCTTTTTGATTCATGCCGCCTGCAATCTGCTGCTCCCAGAGCCGGTGACGGCGCGATGGATCGACTGGCCCCAGGGCCGTGTGCCAGCCGGGTTGCTCGGGACTTTCCCGTGGCTCCCGCTGGTGATCCTGCTCGCCGAGACCGCGGCGGCCAGCCTGCTTGTGGCCGGCCTGCCGGATCTTCCCTGGTTGTTCGGCCCTGATCGCTTTGCCCGGCTGGTCGCTGAGGGCCGGTCCCTCTCTGCATCCGCCGTCGCGCTCACGCTGCGAGCGCTGAGGGCCCGCTGGGTTCATCGGGCGGCGTGGCTTGCCGCCACGCTGCTCGCCCTTGCCTCCGTGCTGACGACCATCCTCATGTCGCCCGAAATCACGAGTTCCGTCTGGCTAGGCCTGCGTGGATACGCCTCGCTCGGGGCGATGCTGCTGTGCTGGATCGTGACATTTTGGCTGGCCACGCATGCGGCCACCGGATACGGCTCTCGAACCCTGCGGGAGCAGTCGGCTGCGATCGGCGGATTATGCGGGCTGGCAGCCCTTCACATCTTGTCTGCACCGGCGTGGTTTGTCGCGCCACTGGCTGCGACCGCAGCGGTCATCTCCGGATCGCGATCGCTTGCCGCACTGTGGCAGGGCGACCCGTATGGAACACTGCGTCACACGCTCGCGGTGTGTCTCGCCATCGCGTCCGGTATGACACTGTATCTCGGCTGGGCGACGGGATGGTTTCCGGAGGCGGCGGCCGCATGGCTGGGGGTGGCGATGCTGTTCCTCGGATCGACGACGCTCGGCGGCGTTGCCACCCGGGAGCCGTCGCTCCTCTATCCCGCGACGGTGCTGCTTGGCTATTTCGCATTTGCGATTCCGTATTCGGCCCTCGGCGAACGGTGGCAGTCGGCGATGCCTGCGGCAGGATCGATCGCCATCGCCGTCGCCCTGCTGGCTGCGGTCTACACGATCATCGTATTTACCCGGCCACGCAGCGCACTGCTCACCACCGTGGCACTCGTCGGGACGGCGGTCCTGCTCAATGGGGCGGCGCTGTTCGTGACGCCAAACGAGTTCAAGGGCACGTTTCCCAACATGGATGCGTATTACCGCCTCCCGGTCTATCTCGATTCGCGGGACTACTTCCGTGACACCACGCCATCGACGGCCCGCATGCGCATTCGCGCCGTCACAGAGGACTTTGACCGCATGGAGCGACAGGGCGCCAGCGAGAGGCTGGCGACGGTCTATTTCACGATGGGTCCGCTCAGCCTCCGGCCCGACGGTAGCCACGCGGTGTCGCTCACCGTCGACGACCCTCGCGGCCGCCTGCGTGCGGTGACGGGCGACACGGTTCGACTGGCGGCCGAGGAATGGTTCACGATCCGGATTGATGGCGAGGATTGCATCGCACTCGCCGAAGAGTCCTTCTATCGCCGGATCTTTCCGTGGTTTCGCTATGAAACGCTGCATATGATCCGTGACGGCATCATCCGCGGGCCGACCCGCCCACTGGTGCGGGAGGGCGATCCTGTGCCGTCGCGGCGGCCAGGCATGCCGCGACTGACCTCCTATCGCTTCCTCATAGGCGACGGCAGCCGCGCTGGTCCGGAAGACAGCGACCTGCTTGGTCTGCGGCTCGTTGGCTTGGCAGAAGACTACCGCCGTGCGGATGCGGAGTACGCGCTCATTTCCATGAACTGGCGCGGGCTGGTGACGGCGGTCAGGCACGAACCACAGTGTGACGTGTACACGGTGGAATTCGAGATCCCCGAACGTGGCGGCCGACTCGACGACCAGGAACTGAGCACGATGGCATCGTGGATGGAACGCTGTCATCTCGACACGCTGCGGCCTGCAGCGCCGGCGCTGGTGACGGACGGTGAGACACGACAGCGTCTTCAACGGCTCCAGATGGCGAATGCGTCGGCGGGAGGCTGCCTCGTTCTCGAGGACGCACGCAGCGAGCCACCGGTCCCGGTCGGCGTGTTTCTGGCGAGCGAACTGGCGACAGAGGACAAGCACCCAGCGTTTGCACCGTATGCGCCCCGCCGCGACGCGATTGATGCGACGATCGGGGCCGTGCCTGGCCCGGTCAGCGCCGAGAGGACATCATTCTCCGGCGACGCCAGTCGCTTCACGCTGCGGCCGGCGCACGACCGCGGCCTGTTCGCCAGCGCCGACGGCGCGGTGGCGCACGCCACGAGCGCACGCGTCGCGGCACAGCACACGGATTCGGTCACCGTCGCCCTCTACAACTCCGGCCGGCTCCGCCCCGGCGATCGGCTGATTCTCACCTGGAATGGCCAAGACGCATCGGCAAGTGGTCCGAGGCTGCAGCACGGTGCCGTATTCGAACTGCTTGATGTCGGGAAGAACATGGCGGATGACCCGATCGGCGAATCCGTTGAAGCGTACCCCCCTGGCGCGGTCTGGGCGACGCTTCGACCGGTGGACCGACATGCCGTCGCTCAGACTGCCACTCGCGCACTCGGGGTGGATGCGGATCCGTTTCTGGTCGGCCAGTGGCAGACCGTGCAACTGCTCAACAACACGGAAGTGCTCATGGCCTGGCGGAGTCTGGTAGGCGGCCTCTGGCAGGGACGGAAACCGAAGCTTGTCATCGTTACCGTGAGCGGCGGTGGCATCCGTGCAAGCATCTGGACGTCGGTCGTACTGCGAAAGCTCGAGGCGACGCTTGGCTCCGATTTCCCCTACCACATCCGCCTGATAACCGGGGCATCGGGCGGCATGGTCGGGGGCTCGTACTACGCCACAACGCTCGTTCCACCTGCCGAGGACGTGTTGCGCGGCCACCGCGCGAATTTCTCGCAGTTGCACGGAATGACGATCGAAGACTTCGTGAACCGAATGGCAACCGACCAGCTGGATGCGGTCGCCGGCCGCATGCTGTTCGCGGACCTCCCCGGCACGCTCAGCCCGTTCGCGAAAAAGGGAGATCGGGGACGGACGCTCGAACAGACCTGGATCCGCTGGACGGGCGGCCCCGACAGTCCGCTGGGTCGCCCTCTGCAGTCATACGCCGCGGACGAACGGCTGGGCTGGCGGCCCACGCTCGCCTACACGCCGATGATGGTCGAGGATGGTCGGCGACTGCTGATCAGCAATCTGGATCTGGCCTTCGCCACGCGAAACGTCGGCGGCCTGCTCCTCGAACCCTCTTCGCGAAAGATCGAGCGGCCGACGATTCAGGGAGGCGACTTCGACCTTAGTATTCATGAAGAGGACGACGTCTTCTCGCTCTCCGCCGTCGAATTCTTCCGGCTTTTCCCCAAGGCCCACGATTTCCAGGTCACCACAGCGGCTCGCATGAGCGCCTCATTTCCATGGGTGTCGCCCGCGATCAATCTTCCCACGCTCCCGCCCCGCCGCGTCGTCGACGCAGCCTACTACGACAATTATGGCGTCAACCTGTCGTCGCTCTGGCTCTCCAAGATGAGTGCCTGGCTCGAGGAGAACACGTCGGGAGTTCTTGTCGTGCAGATCCGCGACAACGTCAGTCAGGGCGCACGTACCGAGATCGACTTCGATCGCATCCAACCCGAGAATTCGTTGCTCGACCGGCTCGTGTGGCACGGCGGCAGCAAGCTGATCCGGCCGGGACTGCAGGCGATCAGCACGCCGCTCATTGGGGTGACCAACGCGCGCACCTGGACGATGGCTTTTCGGAATGACGAACAGGTCGACCTCCAGGATCTGCTGTTCGACGAGAAACAGGGCAGTGATTTCTTCCGTACAGTCGTCTTTGAATGCCCGGTGGAGGTCTCGCTCAACTGGAAGCTATCCGATAGGGAGAAAGCGGTGCTGATCGGCGGCTTCGGACGGCCTGATGCGACACCCCGACAGGAATTGTCGCGGGTGAAGGACTTCATGACGGGCAGGGACTCGTACGAGTTTCACAAGTGGCGGATCGACCACCGCAACTCGCCGTCTTTTTTACGGCAGCTCAAGGAGCGTTATGACGAGCAACTGCGGGCGCTGGGCATCGCCGATACCGCGCGTCTCAGCCCACTGGATAGCCAGAAGCTGTATGAAAACGTGATTCGGAATCTCAAGCGGCTTGAACTCCTCGCCGACTGGTGGGAGTCGGGCCGCGTCGGCGATTGAACGCTGCCACCAACCCATTGCCCCGAATGGGTCCTCTGCCAGGGGGTATGAGGGATCAGGGACGGAGGGGATCGTCGGCGGAGACGCCGGCAGCCTCCCCGTCCGTTCGCCGGCACACCATGGAGACATCGGTGGCGTCAGGGTTATACTTTCGCCGCCCGGTGCGGATACCGTCACATCCAGCAGAAAGTCACAGCGGATGCCTGAAGACACGGATCGACTTCGAGCGCTATTCGACGCCGTCGCCACCGACGGATTCACGTCGGCCGAGGCGATCCACAACTGCATCTCCGAGTGCGGCCTGAGCATTGATGATCACCGTCTTCGGACGATGCGGACAAGACTGCAAGCCCAGCAGCAAAGGCCCATCGATCAGGAGGCTTTCACCGACATCGTCCGCGATGAACTGCTGACCGTGAGCCGCATTGTTCGCCGTCAACTCGTCGTCCCGGACTGGCCCGAGTTCTGCCAGGCCATCCGCCGCATCTACGACGAGGTCGCCCCGGATCGGAGCGGAGCGAACGCGAACTACATTCCGATTCTGCGCGACGCCGACCCGGAGAAGTGGGGCGTGGCTCTTTGCAGCGTGGATGGCCAGCGGTTCTGCCTCGGCGACGTGGATGTCTATCACTCGATTCAGTCTGTCTCAAAGCCGCTGACCTACGCATACGCGCTTTCCAAGGAGGGCGAGGAGTTCACCCATGCTCATGTGGGCATGGAGCCCTCCGGTCGACCGTTCAACGATCTGTCCCTCCTGCCGGATCTGCGACCTTTCAACCCCTGCGTCAACGCCGGCGCGATCATGATCGCCGGCATCGTGGCCTCAGGGAGTCCGGATCGATCAGCGAGGGAAGTCACGCAGGACATCATGGACCTGTGGACTGCACTCTGTGGTGGTGTGGGCGAGGTTCGCTTTAGCGAGGAGACGATGCTCTCCGAACGCGCGACCGCCCACAACAACTTCGCCATCGCCTATCTCCTACAGGGACGCAAAGGGCTTCCACGCAACGTCGACCTGCACAAGACGCTCGACATCTACCTGTCTTGCTGCAGCATCGAGATGACGGCGTCGATGCTCTCCGTGGCCGCGGCCACTCTGGCCAATGGCGGCGTGTGTCCCGTCACCGGCGTTCAGGTGCTGCCCACGGAGCTTGTCAAACGGACGCTGGCGGTCATGCAGTTCGCAGGCATGTATGACAACGCGGGCGCGTTCACGTTCAGTGTGGGCCTTCCCGCAAAGTCTGGCGTCGCCGGTGCCGTGATGGCGGTGGTGCCCAACCTGATGGGATTCGCGACGTTCTCGCCTCGCCTGGACGCATACGGCAACTCCGTCCGCGGTGTCGCCTTCTGTCGTCAGCTGGTCGACCGCTTCACCTTTCATGTGTACGACAGCCTTTCTGGAGGTCGCACTGGCTGCAAGCAGGATCCGCGGGAATCGCAGCGGAACCGCAAGCACCGCGACCTCTCCGATCTGCGATGGGCCCTTTCCTATGGCGATCGGTACGCCAGCAAGGTGCGCGATCTGGCGCTCACCAGCATGATCGACATCTGCCTTGGCGATGGGGATATCGAGGACAGCGAATTAGCCGTCATCGCGAGCACGCTCGAAGACATCGTCGGCTCACCGATCGAGGTGTCGGAGCTAGAGTCGCTCGCGCGGAATCGACAGGCGCAGGCCTTGGCTTCCGCCATACCGCCGTTCGAAGGCCTGGTCGCAAGGCTCGCTCAGGAGCAGGTGCATCTCGATGACAACGCTCGCGAGCTCATTCTCGAATCGGCGTTCCGAGTGGCCTGTGCCGACGGCGAGGTGGAGCCGCAGGAGCATGAGCGTCTGCTCAAGATCGCCGAAGCTCTGGCCATCCATGCTGGCGTGCTTCAACTGGAGATAGACCGCTTTCAACGCAAATTAGCAAAGCGTTGAATGGCGGGTGTCACCTTGTCTCGACTGGAATACCCTCACACCCCATAGGCGTCACCACATGATCTCCTCGAAAGCCTACGCCGCCCTATCAGCCACCAAGCCGCTACAGCCCTTTCGCCTCGAGCGACGCGATCCGCGGCCCGACGACATCGTCATTGAGATCGCCTATTGCGGCATCTGCCACTCCGACATCCACACCGCCCGCGGCGAATGGGGCCCGACCGCCTACCCGTGCGTGCCGGGGCATGAAATCGTCGGCACGGTGGTCGCCACGGGCAAAAAGGTCAGAGGCTTCAAACTCGGCGACCTCGCGGGCGTGGGCTGCTTGGTGGATTCATGCGGAACGTGCAAAGCGTGCCGGGCCAGCGAGGAGCAGTTCTGCCAGAAACACATCGCGTTCACATACAACAGCACGGAACTGGACGGAAAGACGCCCACGCAAGGCGGCTACTCCACCCACATTGTGGTCCGAGAGAAGTATGCGTTCCGGATCAAGAAGGGAGTCCCGCTTGCCCGTGTCGCGCCGCTTTTGTGCGCCGGGATCACCACCTATTCGCCGCTCAAGCGGCACAAGATCGGAAAGGGGCACCGCGTCGGCGTGGTTGGGCTTGGTGGCCTTGGCCACATGGCGGTGAAGCTCTCACGGGCGATGGGGGCACACGTCACCGTGTTCAGCACATCGCGAAACAAGGAACGCGATGCGAAACAACTCGGGGCGAGTGATTTTGTGCTCAGCACGAAACCGGCGAATTTCGAGCCGCTGACGGGCACGCTGGATTTCATCATCGACACCGTGTCGGCCAAACACGACTTCACGCCATACCTCATGGCGCTGAAGAACGACGCCACCATGGTCCTCGTCGGCGCCTCGCCCCTGCCGAGCGAAGTGCTGGCTTCGTCACTCATCATGGGCCGCAAACGACTCGCGGGATCACTGATCGGCGGCGTGCGGGAGACCCAAGAGATGCTCGACTTCTGCTTCCGCAAGAAGATTTATTGCGACATCGAACTGATTCCGGCAGCAAAGATCAACGAAGCCTATGAGCGGACGATCAAGGGTGACGTGAAATATCGCTTCGTGATCGACGCCGCGACCTTTTGATTGAGATCTCTTCTGCCGTCGAGTTCACTTCATCAGCCAACCCGCTCACGTGTCATCCCGATCCTCATTTGGATGAGCCTCCCGACTTCGTTGGCTTCGCGCGCCGGGTGCCGGTCTTCCGCGGCCCCGACCACTCGAGCACCTGAGCGTCGGCCAGCAGTTGGGCCCGCAGCTTCCCGTAGTCGACCGACTGCACCGGTATACCGTCGTCGATCGCGATCGAGGCCGCCGTCGCCGTTGACTGCCCCAGCACCATGAACACGGGCTCCATGCGGATCGACCCAAAGGCGATGTGGGAAGCCGCAAGACAGAACGGCACGAGCAGATTCTCACACTCATCACGCCGCGGACGGATGCTGCGGTAGCTGATCCGGTATGGAGAGACGCCCACCTGGATGTCGCCTTCATTCCGGACGGCTCCCTCCTCCGTGACATAGCGTTGGCAATGGTGGGAATCCATGTTGTAGGCCCCTAGGCCAACCGGATCCTCAGAAACTATCTCGTGCTGACAGTGGCGCTGCGTCATCACGTATTCCGACACCATCCGTCGCGCCTCACGCACATAGATTTGGTGGGGCCAGTTGTCGTTGTCGGTGAACTCGTCTCGGGCTAGACCGAGTCGTTGGAACTGCTCACGGACGTCTGGTGGCACCCGGGGATTGTTGGCCAGCGTGTACATCAGCCCCAGTTGGTAGCGACGATGCTCGGCGACGATCCGCTCCCGAGTTGCGTAGTCGGCGTCGGGATAGGCGTAGTTGGCGCCGATAAAGTCGGTGCTGATGGCGAAGTTGTTGTTGGTGTCGGTCTTCCGATTGGGCATCCAGACTGGATTCCACGGCTGCCGGTGGTCGCCAGCCTCGCAGTTTCGCAGCAGCAACTCGTAGACCTTCTCGTCGTAGCCGTCTGGCTTTAGCCAAGGACGTCGGTTCTCCGGCACATCGGTGGTGCACATGCGGAAGTTGTACGCCTGCACGCGGTGGTCGCCCTCGCCGTCGATGCCGTGCGGATCTGGAGAGACTAGCGGCAGGAGGCCGCTCGACGAATCGCCGGGCTTCACCCAGGGATCGACGTCGTGCGTGAACTGGTGCTTTTTCGCCTTGGCAATGCGCACGCCGGCGAGCGATTCTCCGTAAACATTTTCGGCCTCACGCCCCACGTGGTAAGAGACCCCGGCCTTCGCCATGAGATCCCCCTCGTAGGTCGCGTCAATGAACATGCTGCCGGCGAACCGTCGACCGCTCTCCATGCGGATAGCCACGATCCGTCCGGCCGACATCTCGACGCCTCCGGGCTTCAGATCGAGTCGCTCGCCAGTGACCACTTCGATGCCGGTCTCGCGCAGCCAGTCGCGGTAGACCATTTCGGCGACATGCGGCTCGAACGTCCACATCTCTTGCTCGCCCGCCGACTTCCGCCGGTTTTCGTAGTCGTCACGAAGCTGGTGCTTCCAGGCCGCATCGGACGCATAGTGTCGGCCGATACGCCGGTAGAACTCGCGAGAAAGCCCGCCAATCGCCCCCTTGTTGCCGATGTCGGTCGCCCCCAAGCCACCGGCGGTAAGGCCACCCAGATGCTGGCTCGGCTCGATAATAACCACCGACTTGCCGAGCTTGTGCGCCTGGATCGCCGCCACGATGCCACCGGAAGTGGCGCCGTAGACGACGATCTGCCGCGGCTCGGATTGGCCGTGGGCGGCGGTGACCGTCAGGAAGACAGCCGTAAGCAATGCGACAACGGAGACACTCTGCGCCGGTCGGCAGGCGAACGAAAACAAGACTCGGCTTGTCATCTGCGCGACTCGTACTCCCCGGTCGCACTCGATGTGGCGACCGACGCGATGCTACGCCACGTGACAGTGGGCAAGAACATCAGCTGGCGTGCTGATATAGCCGGTGTAGAACGGCCCGAACTCCGCGTATCGCGCGCTGGCCTCGTCAAACCGCATCGTGTAGACGATCTCCTTGAGAAACTCGGGGCGGCGAGCCCAGAGTGTCACGCCCCACTCCCAGTCATCAAGACCCACGCTCACGGTGATGAGCTGCGTCACACGCCCGCCAAATGTCATGCCCGTCCGGCCATGCTCTGCCATCAGTCGGCTGCGCTCGGCGAAGGGCAAGGAAAACCAGTTCTCCCCAACCTTGCGTTTTTTGTTCATCGGATAGAAGCAGGCGTTGGGCCACGGCGGCAGTTCCGGCTCCAGACGCGCCCGCCGCATGTGGTCTTCGCGGGCGGCATAGCCCTGCACCTTCGCCTTCCACGTCGGACTGTCGCGGGTCTCCCCTTCGACGATAAGACGCTCACCGAACTGCTCCACGGTCGGCACGTATTCGCTCACCTCCGTCAGCCCCACGAATGAATAGGTCGGCTCGATCGCCTGTCCCAGCGGCCCCGCCAGCAGTCGCTGATGCACGTCGTCGACTTTGAGCGGCGATGGGTCCATCGCCATCACTCCGAAATCGGCCTTGTGGCCTGGAACGAGCCAAGTCTGCAGCCGCGTGGGCGCCATTGCTCCGGACGGATCGAGCGCCTCGCAGAAGAGCCGCATGCCTTCCGCTCGGACCGCCGGCGCAAGGGCGGCCAGACGGGCCCGGTCAAACCGGTAGAAGAGATGACTCACGTGCCAGCCCTGTGCCGGAGATGTCGACACCTCGCTACTGGCCTGCTGACCCGGATGCTGGCTGGCATGCTGCCCCGGATGGACCGTGGCATTGGGAACGGGGCCATGGGGGGTGGTCGGCTGCATCAGCGCGGATCTCCGGCGGTGAGGGGTCGGTGGCCCCGAGATGGGGCGGACTGAGAACCGAGCGGCGTGGTTCTCCGAGGATTCCTCGGAGTGTACGCCAGGAATCCCCGCTCGCACAGCGACGCGACAGGCCACCGGCAGACGGTGCGATTTTGGATTGAAATCGATACCATACGGGGAGAGGCCGAGGGTGGAGTCGTCTGCCCACAGCTCCACCTGCGACACCGGCGGCAGTGGCCGCCCTCACCGAAAGAGGACCGAACATCATGGGACAGGTCATCGTCGATCCCGAGGAGCTGCGTCGGTTTGCGGCCCGTCTGCGATTTTTCAGCACCGAGGTGATGACGCAGATGCAAGGGGTACAACGGCAGCTCGCAGCACTCAGCTCAAGCTGGCGCGACCAGGAACAGCAAAAGTTCACGGAGGAATTCGAGCAGCAGCTGAGCACCTTCGCCCGGTTCGTCGAAGCGACTGAAGATTACGTCCCCTACCTCATCCGCAAGGCCGAACGGGTCGAACAATACCAGCAGCAGCGCTGACAGCAGCACCTGATTCATGTCAACCCAGGCAGAAGTCAAATCGATCGATACGCTCGCCTTCGTGAAGGCGGCCATGGTGGCGTTTGGCCATGAAACGGGCCAATCACTTGCCGAGGTCGAGATGCAGGCCCAACGGATCGTCGATTGGATCTGCCTCGAACAAGCCGCCTACTGGAAGACGGAGGTCCGCAAGGCGGCTGATGGCGTCAACCAGGCCATCAAAGACCTTCAGCACTGCCGCACCTACAAGAAAGTGGGCAACAACGAGCCCTCGTGCATCGAGGAAAAGAAGGCGCTCGAAAAAGCCAAGAAGAAACTCGCACGTGCCGAGGAGAAGGCGGAGGCCGTGCGGCGGTGGACGCCCGTGGTGCGTCAGCAATTCCAGGAAACGGGGGTCCGCCTGACCCGATTCCGGGAGATCATCGACGTTGACTGCCCCAAGGCCGTGGCACGGTTGGAACGGATGCTCGTCTCGCTCGACCACTATGCCCACACCTCGGCGCCGCGGGGCACTGCCGGCGGCGCAGGGGACGTGACGAAGGCATCGGTCGCGCGGCCTGCCGACGAAGCGGCCAACGCCGCGCCGCAGCCAGACCGACCACTCATCGACACACCGACTCCGCCGAGTCCGAACGGTGGCGAAGGGAGCAGCCGATGAATGCCGATCTTTCCAGCGGCGCGTCGAAGATGGCGCTCGCCATGAAGCAGCTCAGCCTGAAGTGGGAAGCCGCCCGGGAGACCTGGGACGATGCCACGGCCAGGGCTTTTCACAAGGAGCACATCGAACCGCTTCCCCCGCGGGTCAAGGAGACTCTCGAGGCCATCGGCCGCTTGGCAGAGGTGCTCGCCCGCGCCAGCCGCGATGTGAGCGACACCCATGATTATTGATCCGACCCGCCACGGCCACGCCGGCGGCTGACTGCAGCTTCTTCACTCTGCAAAAGCCACGCTCTCGCTCACCCTCCCCGCATCGTGCGAATCGTCTCGTCACACTCTCCCATACCGTAGATGGACCTGCTGCCTTGAATCACACAGCCTACGACCGCGACCTGCTGCGAGAACAGATCCTCCGACTCCGGAAGGCGGCCGCCGCGCGAAGCCACCTGGAGCAGGAGATCACCCTCGAGCACGAGAAGGAAACGATGGCCGCGCGGAAGCACGCGGACACGGAAACCTCCGCCTTGGAGGAGAGCTATTCCGGTGAGTCCGACGCCCTCCGCCGCGAACACGCCTCAGTGATTGAAAAAGCTGATGCCGAGGCCCTCGCCGAGCGATCGAAGCTCGACGCACAGCGCAAGGGTTTTGCCGCGACGATTGACCGGAACTGGGAGCAACAGCAGGAGCAACTCAAGGGCGACGCGCAGTTTGACGACAACTCCGCCAAGGAAGTCTTCAAGGACAAAAGGAAAGAGCCGGGGACCACCCTGCAGCGCACCGAGAAGAGTCTGGCTGCCATCGCCGCCCAACTCGGTGAGGCCGACGCCCGCAGCCTGCAGTTCCTGAAGGACCAAGGGCTGGCAGCGGCTCTTCCCGCCCTCCCCAACACCCCTCCCGCCGAACAGGGTTCTCCGGCGTCGAACGAACCAGCATCCGCTAAGGCTGCGGCAGAGCCGCTCCCGACGGGTGCGGAACTGCTCACGCTCCTCGAGCAGCTTCGCGGCACCGTGGCCAACCAGACCACGGCACTCCTAGGGCTCAAGTCAGTGGCCACCGCTTTCTCGGGCGGCACCAAGGCGGCGGTGATCGTCCTCCCGATCCTGCTGGGGATCGTGTCCGCAGTGATGACCTACCTCCTGTTCGGCGGAAACGCTACCACCAAGGCGATTGCCGCGTTGACGGCTTTGGCCACTGTGGCGGTCGTTGGTGTCGGGCTCGGACTATGGCTGATTGGCCGGCTTCGCCGAGCCGCCTGCAAGCAGGCTGCAGCCCTTCGGGAGGAGCTCGTTCACACCATCGATCGCACGCGTCAGTGCCTCACCGCGAGCACCGGATTCGTCAAAAAACGTCACGACGCTCAATTGGCCAAGCTCGATGCTACGTTTGCCGAGGAGTCGAAGCAGCGGAAGATGAAAACTGAGGCCGATCTCTCTGCCGCACAGCAGAAACGTGACAAGCTTCACGCCGAACTCAACGCAAAATTCACCGGGGCCCTCGACAAAGTCCAAAAGAAGCTCGACGCCACGCGCGAGGCCGCCGAAAAGAAATACCCAGCGCGACTGGAATCGCTCGCCACGAACCGCACCAACCGACTGCAACAGCTCGCTCAGGAACGCGACGACCGGCTGGCCGCGGCCGACCACCGACGAAACGAACGCTGGCAGCTTATGACCGACGCGTGGCGGACGGCCCGCACCGAGACGGCTGCCGTCTACGACAAGGCCACCAGCATCGACACAGCCGCATTCCAGCCTTGGAGCGCGCTGGCAACCGATGAGACCCCGTTGCCCGCGGTAGCGCCGCCAGGACTGCGATTTGGGCAGCTCGCCCTGTCGCTCGAGAGGGTGCCAGGGGGCGTGTCGTCGCGGCCCGAATTCAATGCCTTCGGGCCGGTGTCCTGGACACAGCCCGCGACCGTGCCGTTCCCGGTAGAGGCATCGCTGCTCATCAAGACCAGTGGCGACCAGAAAGAGGTGGCGTCCGAGATGATGCAAGCGATGATGCTGCGGATCGCCAGCGGCGTGCCGGCGGGCCAGACCCGCTTCACGATCATCGACCCACTCGGCCTCGGCAAACAGTTCGCGGGGTTCATGCACCTCGCCGATTACGACGAACTGCTCGTCACCAGCCGGATCTGGACGGAACCACCGCAGATCGAGCAATGCCTGGCCGACATCACCGAACAGATCGAACTGGTGATTCAGAAATATCTGCGAAACGAATACGAATCGATCGGCGACTACAACGCCGACGCCGAGGTGCCAGAGCCCTATCGTTTCGTCGTGGTGGCGAACTTCCCGGCCAACTTCAACGAAACCAGTGCCCGCCGGCTGGCGAGTATCGCCGCCTCCGGCGCGCGGTGCGGCGTCTACACGATCGTCTCGGTCGACACCTCGCAGCACATGCCTTCCAACTTCAATATCGCCGACATCGAACAGCACGCGACCACGCTCGTGCTCAAGGATGGCGTCTACACCTGGAATGACCCCGAGTTTGGCAAATGGCCGCTCGCCGTGGAGCAACCGCCATCGGACGAGTTGTTCACCAAGATCATCCAGCGAGTTGGCAAGGCGGCCAAGGCAGCCAAGCGGGTGGAGGTGCCTTTCGACCGCGTGGCGCCCAAGGAAGAGGACTGGTGGACGGGAAGCACCGCCACCGAAGTGCTTGCCCCGCTGGGTCCCGCGGGTGCCAAGAAGCTTCAGTATATGAAGCTCGGCAAAGGCACGAGCCAGCACGCGCTGATCGCCGGAAAGACGGGCTCCGGCAAGTCAACGCTCATGCACGCGTTGATCACGAGCCTGGCGCTCAATTACAGCCCGAACGAGATTCAGTTCTACCTGATCGACTTCAAGAAGGGCGTCGAGTTCAAGCTCTACGACCACTACCGTCTGCCGCACGCACGGGTGATCGCGATCGAGAGCGAGCGCGAATTTGGCCTATCGGTGCTCGAGCAACTCGACCGCGAACTGAAGCGCCGCGGCGACCTGTTCCGAGAATTCGCGGTGCAGGACGTCGCCGGTTTCCGCCAGTCGGGCAATGGTGAACCGATGCCTCGCATCCTCCTCATCATCGACGAGTTCCAGGAAATCTTCGTCGAGGACGACAAGATCGCCCAGGATGCATCCTTGATTCTCGACCGTCTGGTGCGGCAGGGTCGTGCCTTCGGTATGCACGTGCTGCTCGGCTCCCAGACGCTCGGCGGCTCCTATAGTCTGCCCCGCGCCACGATGGGTCAGATGGCGGTCCGCATCGCGCTGCAATGCAACGAGGCCGATTCCAGCCTGATTCTCAGCGAGGAAAACACGGCCGCCCGCCTGCTGACGCGTCCCGGCGAGGCGATCTACAACGATGCCAACGGCATGGTCGCCGGCAACAATCCCTTCCAGGTCGTGTTCTTGAACGACGAGCGTCGCGAGCGGTATCTCGGCGCTCTGCGGCGGCTGGCCGACCGGCGGACCGACATTCCGGCCCTGCCCCGCATGGTGTTCGATGGCAACGAGGCGGCCGACCCTGCGGGGAATGCCCTGCTGGCGGAACTGCTCAGCGCCGGCACCGTGGCTGGGAGTTCGCAGACGGCGCCGCTGGCGTGGCTTGGCGACGCCATCGCCATCAAGGATCCGACAGCTGCCATCTTTCGTCGTCAGGGTGGCGCCAACCTGCTCATCGTGGGCCAGCGCGAGGATCTGGGTGTGAGTCTGCTGGCCATGTCGATGGTCAGTCTTGCCGCAGCACACGATCCGCATCCGGGCGGTGCCCTGGGCCGCGCAGCGCGGTTCGTGGTATTCGAGCCTGCGATCGCCGAGGAGAAGCCCGACATCCTGCTTTCGAAACTCGCCCCCTCACTGCCGCACGAGACGGAGTTGGTCGGTCGGCTCGGGGTCGGCGATGCGGTCCAGCGGCTGGCCGACGAGGTGCGCCGGCGGATCGACGAGCAGGTGCTCGACGGCGAGGCCGTCTACGTGATCATCCGCGACCTGGCTCGCTTCCGTGAACTGCGGCGAAACGAAGGCGACTTCGGATACTCATTCGGTGGCGACCAGAAGGCCACGCCGGCCCAGAATCTGGTGACGCTCCTCAAGGATGGGCCTCCCGTCGGCGTGCATGTGCTCATCTGGTGCGACTCGCTCACGAACCTGCAGCGGACGTTCGAACGCGGCACGCTCAAGGAATTCGAACTCCGCGTGCTCTTCCAGATGAGCGGCTCCGACTCCAGCCAGCTCGTCGATAGCCCAGCCGCGGTGAAGCTTGGTCCGCAGCGGGCACTCTTCATTCACGAGGAGACGGGCACGCTCGAGAAATTCCGACCGTATGCTTTCCCGGCGGGTGAATGGCTCACCGGAATGTCGGCAGCGATGAAGGCGCGGCCGCAGGGCACACCCGTGCAGCGGCCGGTCGCCGCGCCGGCGGCATCACCCTCGAAACCAACCGCCGCCCCCGGCGACGATTTCGGCTTCACGGGCAAACTCGGCGGCGGCTTCGGTGCCGACGAATTCAACTTCGCCAAGTTTCTCGATGACACGCCCGCAGAGGATGGGGCCGAGGGCTCTCCGCCCGGCGACGGCCAGCCGTAGGCTCAAAGAAGCCGTAAAGTTTTCTGCTGGAGCACGGATTGAACGGGCTGAAGTGGTGCCACGGGCACCACCACCGTGGGCTCCTGTTGCCGCGGAGTGAACGCTCCGCCTACTTATCGTGAGGCCGGCGGCCGACCCGCACCGTGATCGTCATCTGCTCGCCATCGCGGATGACCTCCAGCGGCACCTCCGCCCCGACGGGTGCACGTGTGAGGAGCAGAACGAGTTCCGCCGGCTCTGTAATCTCTTCGCCGTCGAAGCTCAGCACCACGTCCCCAGGCTTCACGCCCGCCTCCGCGGCCGGCGATTTCGGCTCCACGGCGGCCACGGCGGCGCCGGGTCCAGCGGCGAGCCCCGGCGGCAGCTCCCGCAACGCCATGCCAAGGTAGCCACGCTCCACATGACCGGTCATCCGAATCTCGTCGCAGACCCGCCGGGCCGTATTGCTCGGGATCGCGAAACCGATACCACGGAAGCCCTTTCCCACGATCGCCGTCGTGATCCCCATCACATGACCGTCCACGTCGACGAGCGGCCCACCGGAATTACCTGGATTGATCGAGGCATCGGTCTGCAGGAATTCCTGGAACGGGTTGTCGACCACGCCCCGTCGTCCTACGGCACTGACAATGCCGTAGGTGATCGTACGATCGAGGCCGAAAGGATTGCCGATGGCCCACACCATCTCACCAACCTCCGCGGTATCGCTGTCGGCCCAGTCGGCCTTCGGCAGATCCTTCGCATCGACCCGCAGCACGGCCAGATCGGTGGCGGCATCGGCCCCCACGAGGCTGGCCTTGTAGCGACGTCCGTCGGCCAGCGTCACATCGATCTCGTCGCTCTGGGAGACGACATGGTAATTGGTGACGATCACGCCATCGGATTCCACGATCACACCCGAACCAACCGATTCGTTGGTGGCGCCAGCGGGAGACTCTCCACGAAGCGCGGCAATCTCGTCGGCGAGCGTGTGCACCCGCTTCTTGGACGTCACATTGACTACCGCCGGACCAATGACACGGGCGAGCGTCGTGAACAATTTGCCGACCGCCCTCAATTCGGCGCCGGCCGCCGCATCACGGATCGCGGAGAGTTCGGCCCGCGTCTTCGCATACTGGATCCGACCGGCCAGCGACGGCCAGACAAGCAGCCCCACGAGCGTCACGAATCCGAGAAACAAGATCAGCGTCCGCACGTTGGCGACATGGCCCGGATTTTCAGCCTGTCTGGACTGGATCGACGAACTCATGGGGCGGCCATCCGGGGTGCGAGCGTCCGCCTCACGAGGTCGATGGCGGTTTTGGCCGCACGCGACAATGCAAGCGATGGGCCTCCTCCAAGCATATGCTCGATCCGCTCGATCTGTTGACCGTCTGACAGTGCGATATCGACCACGCTGCGGCCGTCGGGGCCCGGACGGGCCGCCCCAATCGCCAGGCCGAGCGTGGCCTTAAACTCGGTTCGAGCCCGTTCAGCGAGGGCCTGCATGCCGGTGATGGAATGATCGTGCGCGATGCCGGCGAATGCCGGCAGGACGGTGCTGCCCCGGTAGACCGTGGCGGCTGGCTCGTGCGGCTGGAGTTGCATCTGCCTCTGGGCCTCAGCATGCGCGAGACAGGCGGACACACGGCCCTCGGTGCCGATCTCGACCGTGCCGAGCGTCTGCCCGGCTGCAGCCAGGGCCCGCACCGCGGCATCCTCCACCTCGTCGTCATCCACGCCATAGACGTGGGCTCCCAGACAGTCCCGGATCGTCTGCTCCGTGGGGGCGATCTTCGTCAGGCACTCCGCACGATCACGGCCCCGCGCCACGATCCGCAGCGTGATGGTGGCTTCGTGTGCCGTGATGCCGACGAGCGGATCACGGCCGCGACGGATCAGATCGGGCAGCATTTCCTCGACCGCGCTCTCCCCTGCTCCAAAACACTTGATCCGGCGATGCACGAACACCCCCGCATCGGGCTGCATGGCTGCGAGCGCGGATTCCACGGTGCCCCTCCACATCATCCGCATCTCCGACGGCACACCCGGAAGCGCGATGATCCGGCTCGTGCTCCCATCCGGCCGCCGGACGTCGAGGTCGATGCCCGGAGCCGTGCCATCGGGGTTTGGAATGATACGACTGCCGCGAGGAAACATCGCCTGCCGCCGGTTACTCTCAGGCATCGCCGCAGCTCTTCGGGCAAACCTCGCCTCCACCGCGGCAAGTGCCGCTGCCGAGAGTTCGAGTGGCTCGCCGGCAACTGCCGCGAGCACGTCCCTGGTGAGATCGTCGGCCGTCGGCCCCAGCCCGCCAGTGGCCACCACGACGTCGCACCGCGAGACCGCGGCCTGAAACGCCTCGATGCCCGCTTCGAGCGTGTCGCAGGCGGTGGTGTGAAAGAGCACCGGAATGCCGAGCAGCCCCAACTCCGTGGAGAGCCACTGGCTGTTCGTGTCGAGACGCTGCCCGGTGGTGAGTTCGTCGCCGATCGCTATCACTTCAGCATGCATACGCCTTCGTATACCCCAGCCAAGCCCCGTTGCACAGGCCCGGGCTGGTCGGATGCCGGTCGCCGGGAAACAATACGGTCATGAAACTCGGACTGCTTGGCATCGATGACCGGATCGCAGCGGTGGTCGCCGCCGCCCCGGCGGCCGGTGACACGGTCGTGATTGGCTGCGATCTGCCTGACTCGAGGCCGCTGGACGGATCGGTGGCCGCGAATATGCCCCGAGATCCCTCTTGGGAGCCGTTGCTCGATCCGCAGGTCTGTGATGCGGTGCTCGTCGGCGTCGACGGCTGGAATGACGCCCGAGCGGATGGTGTGAGGGCGCTCGTACAGGCGGGACGCGCCCTTTTGCTTTCCCACCCGCTGGTGCTTTCGATGCTCTGGGCCTACGAGCTCGACATGATCCACGGCGATTCCGGCGCGAGACTGATCCCCTTCCTACCCGACCGTCTGCATCCATTCATTCGCAGACTCCAGGAGCAGATCGAGGCGGGGCTCGCGGGCGCGGGCCCACTGGGAGCTGTCGAGACGATCACGATGGAACGGCGGATGGTCGACAGATCTCGCGATGCCGTTCTCCGCGCGGTCGCCGTCGACGCCGATCTTGTCAGGGTTCTGGCAGGAGATCCCTCCCGGCTCTCGACACTTGGCGCTGCTGATGCTGACGCCGCCTGGAATACGCTCGCGGTCGGCTTCAGCGGGCCGACACAGGTGCCGGTACGATGGCAGGTGGTCCGAGGCGACCAACCTGGCCTGCGGATCACGGTCGTGCAGGCTCAGGGGTCGTGTGCTGTCGACATTCCTGACGATCCCCCTGATCGCACCGGCCGTGACAACCGGCTGCCCTGGACCTGGTCGGGCGAGTACACCGAAACGGAAGCCTTCGATCGCGGAGCAGTGATGCTCGAGGAGTTGCATCGCGTCCGTCAGGCCACGCCGATCCCTCCTGCCGCCTGGTCTGACGCGGCCCGCGCGATTGAGTTGGCCGAGACAGTGCCTCGGAGTCTCGCCAGAGGGCGGGCAATCGACCTCCACCAGGAAGAGTTCTCGGAGCTTGGCACATTCCGCGGCACCATGGCCTCGCTCGGCTGCGGACTTGTGCTGGCAGCCCTGCTGGTGCTCGTCCTGGCAACCTTGGTGGGCGGTATCGCCCGTGAGGCAGGCTGGGCCTGGGGTGAACAAATCGCGGGCATCTGGCCCTGGGTCGTCCTCTCCGTGCTGTCACTCTTTCTGGCCCTCCAGGTTCTGCCGCTCCTCATCAGCGCCGGCGCCGCCCCCCCCGCCGAAGGGCCGCCGGATCAGCGGCCACGGCGGGAGTGATTTCGTGAGGAATTTTCTGCCATCCGGCATTCCCAGACCCTCAAGACCGCCGAAAACGCCACCGGCCTCCATCTGGGAAAGCTGTGCCGTCCCACGTCGCTGGCGGTGAACCACGGGGCTGGCCCATCCGATTCAAGGGGAGCAGTGTGGAAATCGGCCCGGCGGCCGATGAAGCACGGCCGATGCGACCACCGCATCGTTGCCTGATCGACCGTGTGCCAGTGTCGATCGGAGTGGGGCGTTTCGGGGGGTCTGGTCTTCATGCGCTGTCCGTCGATCGTTGTTGCAGCCGTCGCCCTGCTGTTGGCATCCTCCCTCACCGGAGATGCTGGCGCGGTGGAAGGCCGCCGGACGGCGATCGTCAGTGCCATCGAATCGACCCGGGATAGCGTCGTCAACATTCACGGCCAGAAGTTCGTGCCCAACCCGGACGATGAGAACGCCGGTGAGTTGAAACGCGTCAATGGCATGGGAACCGGCGTCGTCGTCGATCCCAGGGGCTACGTCGTCACCAACTATCACGTCGTGGAGGGTGTCCGCCGGATCGAGGTCACCCTTGCATCGGGCAAGACCACGTCAGCCACGCTTGTCTCCCACGATCCCCGGACCGACCTCGCGGTCATCAAGGTGGAGAACGACCGGCCGCTACCCGTGATCACGATCGGCACCTCGTCCGATCTGATGATCGGCGAGACCGTGCTGGCGCTTGGCAATGCTTACGGCTACGAGCACACTGTCACCCGCGGCATCGTATCGGCTCTCCATAGAGATGTGGAGGTGAGCCGCACGCAGCGATATGACGATCTGATCCAGACCGACGCCAGTATCAATCCCGGCAACTCTGGCGGCCCGCTGCTGAACATCAACGGCGAGATGATCGGCATCAACGTGGCGGTACGAGCCGGTGCACAGGGAATCGGCTTTGCGATCCCTGTGGATAAAGTGCTGGAGGTAGTGGCGGCACTGCTCTCGGTCGAGCGAGTGGATCGCACCTGGCACGGCATTGTGTCCCGCACCGACGGTCAGCGGGGTGTGATCGTTGAGACCGTGCACAGCCGGAGCCCGGCGGAGAGTGTCGGCGTGAAGGCGGGCGACGTGATCACGCAGATCGGCGAGACGCCTGTAGCCCGTCCGCTCGACATCGAGCGCGGCCTGCTCGGCCATCGGGCCGGAGACAGCGTGTCGGTGACCGTGATGCGGGCAGGCGCGGAGGAGAAACTAGACCTGTCGTTGGCAGCGGCTCGTCGCGACATCCTCACGATCGAGGAACGCTGCTGGCAGGACATCGGCCTTCGACTGGAGGCAATGCCTGCGGCCAAGGTTCAACGACTGCAGTCTCGGTATCGGGGCGGATTGCTGGTGAGCGCGGTCCGCGAAGGCGGGCCGGCGAGTGAGCAGGGCATCCGAGAAGGCGACATTCTGGTCGGCCTTCATGTGTGGGAGACGATCATGCCCGACAACATCTCCTACATCCTCGAGAAGGCGGAAGAGGAGCACCTGAACCCCATCAAATTCTACGTGCTCCGTGGCCGCGAGACGCTCTTCGGCCATCTCGTCTCCGACACGATTCGCCGCTAGGCCACTGGCGGGAATTGATCGAGCAACGATCGGGCATCCACCCTGCCCGCTGAAAACTGGGCGGCATAGCGATCGTCTTCGACGCATGGAGGCCCCTCGTCCAGCAACGCTCTCGGCGACGTGGATGCCGGCTCTGGTTCGATATAGAGTAGAGAAGTGGGTTTCCGCCCACAGAGTGTCGAGCTCGCGTTGTTGGCATTTTCAGAGTCGGGGTGTCTGGCTCTCGAGTGTCACGGCCAAGGCTGGGAAAGGATGCGTGGCATGATCGTGCGAATGCCGTGGGTGCGCCATGTCGTGTTGCTCTGCGGTTTCCTGCCCGTTGCCGGGCGGGCTTCAGCAGACGGCGACGCCGTTCCAGCGGTTCGGTTCGACCGCGACATCCTGCCAATCCTTGCGGAGAACTGCTTCGCCTGTCACGGTCCCGATGCGGCCAACCGGCAGGCCGATCTCCGGCTCGATACCGCCGAGGGTTCAACCGCCGACCGCGACGGGGTCCGCGCGATTGTCCCGGGCAACCCGCAGGCGAGCGAGATGCTCACCCGCGTCCATTCGTCGGACCCGGCCGTCGTGATGCCGCCGCCGGAGACGAACAAGCTGCTCACCGACACAGAAAAGGTGATCCTCGAGCGGTGGATCGCCGCCGGCGCGACTCGAGACGCCCACTGGGCCTACAGGCCGCTGGTGCGTCCGGAGATGCCTGCCGGAGACGCCGGCGGTCCGGTCGATGCCTTTCTCAACGCCGAGTTGGCGGCCGCGGGGCTCACACCGCTGCCCACCGTCAATCGGGTCACGCTGGCGCGGCGGGTCGCCCTCGATCTTACCGGTCTGCCGCTCGAGCCCGCGGAGATCGACGCCTTCGTGGCCGACCAATCGCCCGCTGCGTTTGAACGACTGGTTGATGGGTTGCTTTCGAGCCCACAACACGCGGAGCGTTTGACCGCCTGGTGGCTCGATCTGGTGCGGTATGGCGACAGCGTGGGCTACCACGGGGATCAGGAGATCACGATGTGGCCCTACCGCGACTGGGTCATCGCAGCCTTCACTGCAAACATGCCGTTTGATCAGTTCACGCGAGAGCAACTCGCCGGCGATCTTTTGCCCAATGCATCACGCCAGAACAAGGTCGCGGCGAGCTTCAATCGGCTCAACCTCATGAGCGCCGAGGGGGGCGGCCAGGACAAGGAATACCATGCGAAGTACGCCGCCGACCGGGTGCGTGCCACCAGCGGTGCCTGGCTCGGCTCAACGCTCGGCTGCGCGGAATGCCACGACCACAAGTTCGATCCCTTCACCACGCGGGACTTCTACGCGTTTGCCGCCTTCTTTGCGGATGTACAGGAGCGGGGCATCTACCACGGAGCCCATGCCAACGGGATCTGGGGGGAGATGATGCGGCTGCCCACGTCGGAGCAGGCGGCCAGACAGGCCACGCTGGAGGCGCGGATCACCGAGCTTACGCCGCTCTACGAGGCCGACACCCCCGAACTCCTCGCCGCCCGTGCGGAGTGGATTGAGGTAGAAGCTGCCCGCCTGGTCCAGTCAGACGTGCCAGACGCCGAGGCGGCTGCCAACGACGAGGGAAAAAAGAACGCCGTCACGCTTCCAAAGGAAGTGCGGGAGGCTCTGCGAGTGGAGGCCACCGCGCGGAACGAGGCGCAGGTCAAGCTCCTGGCCGACCACCACCGCACGCTCTGGCCGCCGCTTGACGGGGTGCGGCAGGAACTCACGCAGCGGCGCAACGAACTCGAGAGCGTGATCGCCGCGCAGCCCTTCATGCCTGCCACGATCGCCGGGCCGCCACGTATGGTGCGGGTGCTGCCCCGCGGCAACTGGATGGACGATTCCGGTGTCGAAGTGCTGCCAGCGCCCCCTGCCTTCCTGCCCCGGGAACAGACACCACCCGACGATCAGCGACTCACCCGAGCCGACCTGGCCCGCTGGCTCACCGCTCCTGAGAATCCGCTGGTGGCCCGGGTTCTCGCCAACCGTCTGTGGGCGATCTGCTTCGGTCAGGGCCTATCCCGCCGGCTCGACGACCATGGCGCGCAAGGCGAGCCGCCGAGCCACCCGGAACTGCTTGACTGGCTGGCCTGCGAACTCCGCGACGGCGGCTGGGACATTCGCCGCGTGCTGAAAATGCTGGTGACAAGCGAGGCCTACCATCGGGCGAGCGCTTCGAGTGGACCAGTGGTTGAACGTGACCCTGAGAACCGGTTGTTCGCCCGCCAGAACCGCTACCGGATCGATGCCGAGATGGTCCGCGACACGGCGCTGGCAGCAAGCGGCCTGCTCGTTCGACAGGTGGGTGGCCCAAGCGTGCGGCCCTATCAACCCGCCGGCTACTGGGACTACCTCAACTTTCCAGCCCGCACCTATCAGGCCGATGTGGGTGAGAAGCTCTATCGCCGCGGGCTCTACGTCCATTGGCAGCGGCAGTATCTCCATCCGGCGATGGTGGTGTTTGATGCTCCCAGCCGCGAGGAATGCACGGCCCGCCGAGCCCGCTCCAACACGCCGCTGCAGGCACTCGTGCTGCTCAACGATCCCGAATATGTCGAAGCTGCTCGGGCGTTGGCGGCCAAAACCCTTGCCGAAGCCGGGAGCGATCCGGCTGACCGGGCCCGCTTCATGCTCCGCCGGGCGATCGGCCGGCTGCCTTCGGAAGATGAGATCGCCGTGCTGACCGATCTGGTGGAGCGACAGCGGCAGTCGTGGGCAGGCGACACCGAAGCGGTCCAAACCTTTCTTGCCGTCGGTGCCACCCCACCGCCTCCGACGGTCGATCCGGTCGATCTAGCCGCCTGGACCAGTGCCGCCCGCACGGTGCTGAATCTGCACGAGACCTACTCTCGGAATTGACTCTTCTTCCCTTCCTCGCCCATCAGGCTCATCCCATGACTGCCTTCCATGCACCGCTCGTGTCACGCCGATCGCTGCTCGCCGATGTCGCCGGCGGGCTCGGTGCCATCGCCGTCGGCACCATGGCCGGCGGGGCGGGCGCTGCAGCCGCTGTTCGCGCGTCCGGTGCCCCGGCAGATCTCTGGCCAGGCGTCATCCGGGCCTATCATGTGCCGCCGAAGGCGAAGCGGGTGATCTGGCTCTACATGGCCGGCGGTATGACGCACCTCGACACGTTCGACCACAAGCCAAAGCTTGAGGCGATGCATGGCCAGCCAATGCCGGAAAGTTTCACCGCCGGCCAGCAGATCGCGCAGCTGCAGGGGCAGAAGCTCACCTGCATGGCACCCCAGCATTCCTTTCAGCGTGTGGGGCAGAGCGGTCAGGAGATCAGCACGATCTTTCCGGAGATTTCCGCCCGCATCGCCGATCGGATCGCGATCGTGAGGTCGATGCACACCGAGGCGATCAACCACGATCCAGCCCACACGTTCATGAACACCGGTTCGATGATCTCCGGCCGCCCGGCAGCGGGCAGCTGGCTGTGGTATGGCCTCGGCAACGATGCCCACGATCTGCCCGGATTCGTCGTGATGGTGAGTACCGGCAACTTCGGCCAGAAGCAGCCGATCGCCAGCCGACAATGGCATTCCGGCCTGCTGCCGAGCCGGTTCCAGGGAGTCTCGTTCCGTTCGCAGGGCGATCCGGTGTTCTACGTCAAGTCACCACCCGGTGTCGTGCCAGCGAGGCAGCGGGACGTGGTCGACGCCGTCTCCCGGCTCGATAATCTTCGCGGGGCGTGGGCCGACGATCCGGAGATTGCAGCCCGGCTGTCCCAATACGAACTCGCCTTCCAAATGCAGGCGAGCGTGCCCGAACTCGTTGACCTCTCCGATGAGCCACAGAGCACTTTCGATCTCTACGGCACCAAGGGGGGCGACGGCTCGTTCGCAGCCAACTGCCTGCTGGCCCGCCGGCTGGCTGAACGAGGCGTCCGCTTCATTCAGCTCTACCATCGCGACTGGGACCACCACGGCGGCGTGAAGGCGCACGTGCAAGGCACTGCGGCCGAGGTCGATCGCGGCGCCGCCGCCCTGGTTGAAGACTTGGCCCGCCGCGGCATGCTCGACGAAACACTCGTCGTCTTCGGCACCGAATTCGGACGCACGCCGATGGCGCAGGGGGACGGCCGCGACCACCACATGAAGGCGTTCTCGATCTGGCTGGCCGGCGGCGGTATCAAGGGGGGCCTGACATATGGCGCCACCGACGATCTGGGCTACGGGGTCGTGGAGAATCCCGTCACGGTCCACGATCTGCATGCCACGCTCCTGCACCTGCTGGGAATCGACCACACCAGGCTCACCATCCGCTCCCAGGGCCGCGACTTTCGCCTCACCGACGTCCACGGGCATGTGGTGCACGACCTGATCGCCTGAACGGCCCACGGCCACCCGTCGCCTGTTGCCCCGACTTCTGGTAGGCTTCGCCCGGTTCCCGGGTGGAAACGTCCTGTTTCTCTATCTTCGGAGGTGTGTTCCCATGGCTGCATCCCGCACTCGACTCGGCCGTCGACAACTGCTCAAGGGCGGCCTCGCCGCCATGGCCGCGCCGATGATCATCCCGTCCTCCGCCCTCGGCCTCGACGGCGCGGTGCCGCCGAGTGAGCGGATCGTCGTCGGTGGCATCGGCATCGGCCGGCGCGGCGAATACGATCTCGGCTGTTTCCTCGAACAGCCCGACGTGGTGTTCGCCGCCATCTGCGACGTGAAGCAGGGCCGCCGTGACGCCGTGAAGCAGATGGCCGACACGAAGTATGGCAATCAGGATTGCGCCCAGTATCGCGACTTCCACGAACTGCTCGACCGCAAGGACATCGATGCCGTGCTGATCGCCACTGGGCCCAACTGGCACGGGACGGCCTCGATGTATGCCGCGAAGGCTGGCAAGGACATCTACTGCGAAAAGCCCTGCACGAAGAACATCGCCGAGAGCCTCATCCTCCGCGACACCATGCGTCGCTGTGGAACCGTCTTCCAGGCAGGAACGCAGCGTCGAAATCTGCCTCACTTTGCCTTCGCCTGTGAGCTTGCCCGCACGGGCCGCCTTGGCAAGATGAAGAAGGTGTTTGCTCATCCCAACGGCATGCAGGCGCTGATGAGCGGCTGGCTGCCCGAGGAGCCGCTGCCGAATCCGGCCGTCGATGACTGGGACAGGTATCTCGGACCAGCGGCATGGCGGCCGTTCAACACCAAGACCCTTCAGGATGGATTCAATTTCGAAAAGGGTGGCGGGCTGGTTGGCGGTGGCGTGCTCGAATGGGGCTCGCACTGCGTCGACCTCTGCCAGTGGGCCGTCAACGACTGCGCTCCACCGGTGGAATACAACCCACCGAAAGACGGCTACATCGTGACCACCTACGCCGATGGCGTGGAACTGATCTTCCGCGAGAAGGACTGGATTCCGCTCGGCTCCTGCCCGGTGCGATTCGAGGGGGAGACGGGCTGGGTGGAGGCCGGCGACAGCGGCAAGCTCGTCCTCAGTTCGCCGACGTTGCTCGCCGGACGAACGGTCGAGGAGATCGGCGGCTATCCCGCCACGTTCCACGTCCGCGACTTCCTCGACTGCGTGAAGACGCGAGGCCAGCCGAAGGGGAATGCCGACGCGGCCTGCAACGCCCACATCGCCTGCCATGCGACCAACGTTGCGATTGCCCTCAATCGCACCGTGAAATTCGACAACGCCACCAACACGTTCGTCGGCGACGACGAGGCCAACCGGATGCGTTCCGAGGCCCTTCGTGAGCCGTGGCGGCTGTAGTACCGAGTCTTTTTCCTGTCATTCCGTCTCTGTCATTCCATCTCAGCGTGCCTTTTTTGCAGGGCATGCGTCAGCCGTGGTGAAACACTTTCTGGAATCCCATCCCATGACATTCGCCTGTCGCTTCGCTGTTGCCCTCGTCGCCTTCCTACTTGGAATCACGTCCTTGGCGGCGGAGCCGTTGCCGAGCGAGCCCGAACTCCTCGCCGTGCTTCGCTCCGATGCTCCCGAGGCCGACAAGGCGATCACCTGCAAGCGGCTGGCGATCAAGGGGTCGGCCGCGGCAGTTCCTGATCTCGCGAAGCTGTTGGGCAACGAGCGGCTCGCCTCCTGGGCCCGCATCGCACTGGAGGCGATTCCCGGCCCAGAGGCCGATGCGGCACTGCGAAACGCGGCCGGTTCGCTCTCGGGTATGCGGCTGGTCGGCGTGATCAACTCCATCGGCGTCCGCCGGGATGCGGCTGCATTGCCGATGCTCCAAGCCAAACTGACCGATGCGGATGCCGAGGTGGCTGCGGCTGCCCGGCATGCGATTGGCTCCATCGGCACGACGCAGGCCGCTGCAATTCTCACGAAGGCGATGGCTGTGCCGGGCGGATCCCTCGACGCCACGGCACAGGCTGGCGTCGTCTGCGCCGAACGCCTGCTCGTTTCCGGCAAAAAGCCCGAGGCTCTGGCCCTCTATGACGCGATCCGCAAGGCGGGCGTCGCCGAGCAGCGGGTCGCGGAAGCCACGCGAGGCGCGATCCTCGCGCGGGGCCTCGAGGGCATCCCGCTCCTGCTCGAAACACTCCGGTCGCCTTCGCCGCGGCTCTCGAATATTGCGCTGTATGCCGCCCGTGAACTCGACGACCGCCCGCAGGCGGGCGCAGTGGATCTCGCTCTCGCGACCGAAATGGCGAAGCCGCCGGGCGACGCTGCCGCGGCCGATCGCGTCGTGAAGATCATCGACGTCCTGGCTGACAGAAACGCCGACGGCGGTGCCAGCGATGCGGTTCTTCAAGCTGTGATCAACTCCGCAACCGGCCGTGCCAAGCCGATCCGTCTGGCAGCGATCGCCGCGGTGGGCCGGATCGGCAACGCCTCGGCCCTGAGCCCGCTGCTTGTCTCGGCCGAAGACGCCGATGGAGACATCGCTCTCGTCGCCAACAAGGCACTTTCTAGTCTCGCTGGGTCTGAGGTCGATCGAGAGATCGTGGCCCGACTGCCCAAGGCGGATGCCAACGTCCTGCCGGCGCTCGTGCGGGCGATTGGGAATCGCCAAATTGCTGCCGTTGCGGAACTCAAGCCGCTGGTGAACCATGCCAGCGATGCCGTCCGTACCTCCACTGTTGCGGCCCTGGGCAAGGTCGTCGACCTGCCGAATCTCGGCATTCTGATCGATCAGGTCGTGAAGCCCTCCGTTGCAGGCGACGTCGGCAAGAAGGCGATTCTGGAAGCCAGCATCCGGATGCCCGATCGCGAGGCATGTGCCGAGAAACTTGCGGTCGCCATCGACACCGCGCCGGCCGAGGCGAAGGTGACGCTCCTGGACGTGGTGGGCGAAGTCGGTGGCACGCGGGCGCTCGCCGCCGTCGCCGCAGCGGCGAAGTCGAACGACCCCGCCCTGCAGGACGCCTCCACTCGATTGCTGGGCAAATGGATGACGCCAGACGCGGCTCCGGTGCTCTTGGAACTCTCCAAGTCCTTCACGGACGGCAAGTTCCAGACCCGTGCGATCCGCGGCTATATCCGGGTTGCCCGGCAGATGGCCTTGCCAGATGCCGAGCGGGCCGAAATCTGTCGCAACGCGCTCAAAATTGCCAAGGATCCGGCCGACCAGAAGACCGTACTCGAGATCCTGCCGCGGTATCCGAGCCCAGCCACGCTCGCCGTCGCGAAGGAGGCTGCCACGATGCCCGGACTTGAGGCCGAGGCGACCGCGGCGGCGGCAGCGATCGAGCAAAAGCTGGCGAAACCCGCAGGCTGATCCGGTGCGGCTCGTCTGACGTTGGTTAGACTTTCCCCGTGGAAACAGACTTCGTCACCTGGCTGCTCGACCGCATTCCCGCCGACCCGCGGCTGGAGGTGCCCCCCGGCGATGACGCCGCCGTGCTGCGGCCGCCCGCCATGCGACGGACGGTCGTCACCGTCGACATGCTCACCGAGGGCGTCGACTTTATTCTTGGCCCCGACTGTCCGCCGCGGGCTGTCGGCCACAAGGCCGTGGCCGTGAGCCTCAGCGATCTGGCGGCGATGGGCTCCCGACCCGAGGCCGTGGTCGTGGCCGTCTGCCTGCCGCAAAAGGGCGGCGACGCGATCGCCCACGGGCTGCTCGAGGGCATTCAGGCAATCACCGCCGAGCACGGCTGCACATTGGCCGGCGGCGACACCAACTCATGGGACGGGCCGCTCGTTGTGAGCGTGACGGCGATTGGTAGCGTGCCGCCGGGGGGGGCCTGGCGACGCGACGGCGCGAAGCCGGGAGACCTGCTCGTAGTCACGGGAGCCTGCGGCGGCAGCCTGCTCGGCCGTCATCTCGCCGTGCAGCCGCGATGCCGCGAAGCGCTGTTTATTGAAAGCCGATTCGAGGTGCATGCGGCCATCGACGTCAGCGACGGCCTCTCGCTCGACCTTTCGCGGATGATGCAGGCGAGCCGAACGGGCGCTGTCGTGCGGCTGGCCGATGTGCCGATCCACGCCGATGCCCGTCGGATGAGCCTCCGGCCCGGAGACGGAAAAACTCCGCTCGACCATGCCCTCTCCGATGGTGAGGATTTTGAACTCATTCTCGCCATGCCAGCCGAAGCCGCGCATGCCCTCGTGGCATCAGCGGGAAATGCCCCGCTCGATCTGCCGATCACGATCATCGGGGAGGTGACGGCCGAGCCGGGGCTCATCGCTGAGGATGCCGCCGGCGGACGAACCGCACTCGAACCACAGGGCTACGTTCATGCCTTCAACGGCTGACGGCAACACGCCGCCGACACGCACCGTGACCGTCCCAGACGAGGCCGCCCTCGCGCCGCTGGCCCGACGACTGGTGGCGGTGCTGCCGCCGCAGGCGTTTGTCACACTCGAAGGCGATCTCGGCGCGGGCAAGACGACGTTCGTGAAGGCCGTGGCCGCGGCCATCGGCATTGACCCATCCGAGGTGGTCAGCCCAACCTTCGGACTGATCCACGTTCACGATGTGCTGGATGATCTGCTGCCCGGGCCCCACGACCGGCCGAGGCAGAACACTCCGGAGCGGCTCGTGCATGCCGATCTCTATCGTCTCTTAGGCGCTGGCGACCTGGCGGAGATCGGCTGGGAGGATGCGACCAAAGGACGATGCTGGGTGTTCGTCGAGTGGCCGCAGCGGGCACCGGAGGCCCTGCCTGCCGACCGGCTCGCCATCACGATCGAGATCGACTCTGAAACCGGCCGCACGTTCCGGTTCACACCGCGTGGTGACTTCACGCTCGCCGCTTTATGATGCCGAACCACCCACACCGCGAGGTTCCGATGCGACTCCATGCCCACTCCTCCTTGCTCTGCGTCGTCGACATCCAGGGACGACTCCTGCCTGCGATTCCCACGGGCCCGCAGGTGGTCGCCATGGCCGGCCGGCTCGCCGACGCGGCAGCACTCCTCGGTGTGCGCACGCTGCTCACGGAGCAGTATCCCCAGGGGCTCGGCCCCACGCCTCCAGACCTCGCCGCCAAACTGCCACCCGCGCTGACGAAGATGGCCTTCAGCTGCTGCGGCAGCGAGGCTTTCACGGCTGCCCTCTCGGACGACATCGAGTCGGCCCTGCTCTGCGGGCTCGAAACCCACGTCTGCATTCAGCAGACAGCCCTCGACCTGCTCGCCCGCGGGCTGACGGTGTTCATCGCTGTCGATGCCGTCGGCTCCCGGCATGCACTCGACCACGAGATCGCGCTGCGGCGTCTTGAGGCCTCAGGTGCGATCCTCACCACCACCGAAGCCGCGCTCTTCGAATGGTGCGGCTCAGCGGAGCATCCGCAGTTTCAGGCAGTCCGCAAGCTCGTGCTGGCCAACCGGGCTTCAGACCGGGCTTGATCAGGGTGACGGGATAGACGGTATGGCCGGTCCACCGGCGTCGACCGCATTCTCCGGCTCCAGCGTGAGGTCGACACGACCTTCCATGCCCGCAGCGTTCGGATCGGCAGCCAACTCGCGCAACCTGGCGATCTTCGACGCCGCGGAGCGTTCGCCCGGCTGTTCCCGGCCAGGCGCCGAGCCAAACAGGATCGTCAGCGGCGGCGGGCCAACGAGTTCCCAGCGACGGAGTCCATATTTTCCTACAGGCCGACATTCTGTGAGCCCGAGTTGCTTCCATTCAGGCCCGACTGCCAGCGCAATCGCCGCCCCCTCCTCCACGAGCGGATCGCCCCATGTGGAGCCCTCCGGTCCCTGAGGACTCGACTCGACTCCTGAAATCCGCGGATAGATCGCTGCCGATTCGGCAGTGAAGTCGGCGCTTGGAAGCACGACGGCATCGGCATCGATCGCGAGCAGCCCTCCCTTCACACCCACCATCGCCACCGGTTCGCGGCACTGAATTTCGACGGTGGCAGCGGCTGGATGCCGGGGGCTCACGTCGACGACGAGCTTCACCCATGGGTGCATTTCAAAGGCCCGCGCCAGCCGACGCGAGAGTTCGGGATCATCGAGCGGCAGGCCACCGTCAAGGCTCGCATTGCGAAGGGCTTCCGCCTTGAGATCACAACGCACCCAGGGGGCTACGCCCAGCAGTTCCACGGCGTCGGGCGTCAGCACGACGTCATGATGCGTCCGGGTCGATTCTGATACCCGCGACCAGATCCCCCAGCCAGCCAGGGCCGCTCCAGCGATCACTGCGATCGCACCGAGGCCCGCCCGATGTTCGGTCAGAAAAGCAGCAAAACCGCCGCTTTCCGGCTCTTCAGCGAGGAGCGGTCGACCACGGCGCGGAGGGGCACCCATACCATCGCCCCTTTCACCAGACTTCGATCTGCGGCGTGAGTTCCACACCCAACCGCTCGCGAACCTTCGCCCGCACCAACTCGATCAACGCCCGCACGTCGTCGCTCAGACACTTGGACGATGCCACCATGTAGTTGGCGTGGGCCGCGTAGACCGCCGCCTCGCCAACCCGCAGGTCACGGCCACCGGCCTGCACGACGAGCGACTCCGCCGAACTGCCATGGGGATCCTTGAACATCATGGCTACAGACCGTGTTCCGGAAGGCTGTTCCGACCGGGCCACGATCCACTGCTTCTGCATACGCTTGGTGAGCCGCTCCGGATCTTCCTCGTCGAGTTCGAACCGGCAACTGATGATGATGCAGTCGTCCAGATTGCTCCACCGCGACTCAAAAGCGAGTTGCGAGCCAGTACGGGTCTCCACCGTGCCGTCGGGCAGCATCACGCTCACCTCGCGGACGCACTCGCCGATATCGCCACCGTGGCCACCGGCATTGCCCACAAGCGCGCCGCCGACCGTGCCCGGAATCCCGACGAGTGTCTCCAGCCCCGAGAGCCCTGCCTGCACGGCTGCCGAGACAGCGTGCACAAGCTTCGCACCCGCACCCACGCGAAGCATTGGCCGCTCCACGTCGATTCGGGAGAAGGAAGGGGCCGAGAGCCGCACCACGAGGCCGGGAAAGCCTGCCGAGGGTACGAGAATGTTGGAACCGCCGCCGATCACGCGGAAGGGAATCCGCTGGGCATGACACCGCGTCACGAGCCGGGAGAGCGCCTCGACATCGACCGGCTCACAGAAATATCCGGCCTCCCCGCCGATCCCCAGCCAGGTGTGGTGGGACAGCGGTTCGCGGCACGACACCGCCAACCCCAGATCGTCGAACGGCGTGCCGCCGCGCTGCGCGTCTGAAGGCAACACATCCACTGCCGTGCCATTGTGGCGAGACTTCATAAACAACACCTACTGAATACCATTGTGACCGGAAGCCAGACCGGGCCGCGTGGGGGTCGCCGGAACCGGTATTCTGCCCGACGCGAACGGCCGGCGTCCATCCGGCGCCGGCCGGGGTCTTTCACGCCGCATCCCGGCCCGACACAAACGGCTGTGGAACATGGGCGAGTTGCAGCCAACCGTCGACGACCGCGGCCAGCGGGAGCGGATCGCCGTCCGGATCGATCGGGTTCTGGCAACGGCCGCTGAGATCACCCAGCACGAGCAGGCAGTCCTGCGGTCCCAGCCCTGACAGCAGCCTGTCGATTCGCGCGTAGGCCATCACGTCGGCCGCCTTACCAGACTCGTCCATGAGCGTGTCGGGCACGACCAGACAGTCGTCGGCCCACCGCATGGTCCTGCGGTTGAAGGTGGCTGCCACTCGGCCTTCGACCTCGCGGCCCTCGACTTCACTCAGCGTCGCGTGCGGCCCACGCGAGTCGGCCACCAGCCGTTCCGCGCAGGCTGTTTCCGACAGCACGACCAGCCGCCCATGAGTCAGTCGGCGGAGCCCGGAGAGCGTCGCAGACAGTGCATGGCCACTGGTTGGATGATCGACGAAGGTGGCATGGTCCTGGCCACGATCGATCCTTTCCAGGCGTCCTGCCACGCTCCCACACGACTCGATGCCCCGCGCGCTCCGCTCCAAGGGCACCCGGTAGCGAAGGCCGATGGCAACCGCCAGCAGGCTGTCGCGGACGAACGAGGCCACCGGCGTGGACACCGCCACCGGCAGGGAGTGCCCGCCCGCCTGCACGAGGAACGTCTGACCGAAAAGCGTCCGCTCAACCGGAGTGGCGGTGACGTCGGCAGGAACGGTGAGCGCCGCTGTCAGCACACGGCCGCCGCCGGCAGCAGCCGCATGGCGGTCAACCAGCCGCCGCACACGGTCGTCGTCGGCGGTGGCGATGAGGCAGCCGTCGGGGCCAAGGCAGTCGAGAATCCGCGCCTTGACCGCGTGGTAGGCCAGCGACGTGCCGTGCATATCGAGATGGGCCGAACCGAGGTTCGTGACCACGACCGTGTCGCAGGCGACTCCCGCCAGACAGTCCGCGGCGAGCATGCTGCTGGAAACCTCGACGACCGCATGCGTGCAGCCATCGGACTCGAGCCGACGGAGCCAGTTGGCAAGCACCACGGGCCGGCTCAGGTCGGCCACCACTGGCTCGGTAGCGTCGGCAGTCAGACACCCCAGATCCGACAGCACGCCCACCCGCAGTCCCGCTTCGGCAAGCACGGAGGCCGCCAGCCACGCCGTGGTCGTCTTGCCGCTCGTGCCGGTGATGGCGATCACCTTCAGCCGTCGGGCTGGATTGCCGGCGAAGGCATGCGTGAGCCTGGCCAGTGCCCCACTACTCTCCGAGACGATGCACAGCGGCGTGCCAAAGGTCGGGATCATGCGTTCCGCAATGACCCCCGCCACGCCACGGGCAAGGGCCCGTTCGACATCGTCATGGCCGTCTCCCTCGGCCGTGAGCCGGGCTACGAAGACATCCCCCGGACGACAGCGATCAGGGTCGTCGGAACAGCCGGTCGCGACGATGTCGTCGCAGGCGAAGAACGTGGCTTCGGGCAGGACTTCGGAGAGCCTGATGCCACGACCGGCGGACGAGCCGCCACGGCCCCTCCGCCCGGAACGCGGGGGATCGCCATCACTGTCGTGCTCGTGGAATCTATCGTCACGCATACCGGCCTCCTGCCTGGTGCCGCGGCGAACCGTGTGTGCGACGCGAAGCGTGCAAGACGGATCACGCGGGCTTGTGGAACCGCTGCCACGTTCATCCTTGAACATGGCCAGAGAGGAATTGTCCGCCGCCCCCGAGACGGGTCAAGATCGGCTTCCCGCGACCCAAAAGACACCTTCGCATCTCGCCCAGCTTGCCAGCGCAGCCAGTGGCGTGGGACGATGCCGGAACTCGATATGATTCAAAACACCACTCCCACGATCGATTCCATCCCATCTGCGGGCTTCCGCCGGCGTGTGCTGTGGATCGGGTCGGCCGCCGGATTGGAACTGGGACTGGCCCGCACGGCTCTTGGAACCCAGGCCGACGTCATCGACGCCGAGAGCCCACAGGCTGCCGTGACGCTGGCCGGCAACGCCGACGCTGCAGAAATCACGCCGGTGTTTGCCGTACTCGCCTCCGACAGACCCGGGCGATTCACCGTTGCCGACGTCCTCGGGCTCTCCCGTGCCTGGCCGCTGATGCCGATCGTGTCCGTGGCCGCAAGTCTTGTGGACGGCCGGAGGCGGAGCGGGCCGCAGCTTCCCGGCATCGAGGAGGTGCCCTGGCACGATCTCCCCAGCAGGTGCGGCTGGTGGCTGGCTGCGTTCGAGTCAGGACTGCCGAGCAGCCTCGGTCTGCCCACGGCGACCCGTCGCGAGGAGCGGCTGCTCGATTCGATGACGGGCCTGAAACGCCGCGGAACAGCCAATCACGGCCGCCCCGCGATGGTGCATCTGCCTCCGATTGAGGTGTCGGTGGCCGCGTCGCACGGCGACGATCTGGAAGGGCTCTGCGATCTGCTCACTCTCGCCGGCCACCCGGTCGCAAACCGTCAGCTTGGCCGGCCCCGGCTCGACGAAACGGCCGCCGCACTGGTCTGGGATGTCCGCGACCTCACGGCCCGCGACATCGAGTGGCTCCGCCTGCTGGCGGCCAACCGACCGCGTCTGTTCATCGTGATGCTCGACAGTTTTCCGCGGGGCGACACCGTACTCGCGGCGGTGCGGGCCGGCGCGGCCGCCATCCTGGGCCGGCCCGTATCCCTGGAGGCGTTGGCCGGGGCGCTCCTCTCTTCGAGAACTGCCCAGGCTGCCCGAGCCACCCAGCCTGCTTCGGCCGGCCATGTCGGCCTTGGCGAAGCCGACCGACGCCGCTAGCATCCGCGGCTTGCAACGCCAACCGCCCCTGCCGACGCCGTTCCTGGCACCGTTCATGGTGCTCCTGGGACTCGTCTGTTGTGCCGTGTTTGGTGCTGCCGTGGGGTGTGCTCATCTGGCCGTGTCGCCGCGATGGAATCAGGCCGCTCTCCAGCAAGTGACGCCGGCGGGTTGGTCTGCCGCGGACGGACTGCCGTCCCGTGCCGAGATCGTTGCCGGCCAACTCGTGATCCACGCCGATTTCCCGCTGGCCGAGCAGCACCGCATCGTCCGGGAACTCGAGAGTCTCCGGACCGACGTCAGCCAGCAGCTCGGCCTGCCGATCTCCGATGAACCGGTGCATCTCTACTTGTTTGAAAACAAGGATCGCTACGACACCTTTGCGGCCCGGCAGTTCCCCGGGTTTCCCATGCGGCGGGCCTTCTTTGTTGAGACCGATACCACACTCTCCGTCTTTGCCGTCTGGCAGGATCGGATCGCCGAGGATCTGCGCCACGAAACGACGCACGGCTATGTGCATGCCGTGGCGCCGGCGATCCCGCTCTGGCTTGATGAAGGCGTGGCGGAATTCTTCGAGCTGCCGCGCAGCCAGCAGGGTGTCCACGCAGCGCACATCGCGCATCTCTCCGGCCGGCTGCTCGAGGGCACCTGGCGGCCTGATATCGACCGGATGGAGGCCCTCGCCTCCGCGGGCGAACTCTCGCAGGACCACTACGCCGAGGCCTGGTGCTGGACGCACTGGCTGCTGTGCACCACGCCCCAGCGGCAGCGGCTGCTCCAGGACTATCTCGCCGACGTCCGCCGCGATGTGCAGGCGGCCCCGCTCTCCGCCAGACTGCGCTACGCCGAGGGCTCGGCTACCGACCTCTCCGCCACACTCCGGGCGCATCTGGAAACACTGGCTCCGCCCGACGATCAGTAGGTCCGGAGGGTTTCTCCGACCCACGGCGGCGCTTCACCATCCGGCGCACCGGTTTATAGTGGAGTCATGCCTGACAGCCCGCTCCGGATCCTGGTGATTGAGGACGATGCCGCATCGCGGGCTGCGCTCGCGCAGTGCCTTCGCGAAGAGCAGTTCGTCGTGTTCGCGGCGGCCGACGGAGTCGCCGGGCTTGAAATTGCCCTCCGCGAGCCTCTCGACCTCGTCGTTCTCGACCTCATGCTGCCGAAACTCGACGGCATCCATTTGCTCGAAAAACTCCGCCAGCGGAGCGCCGTGCCGGTAATCGTCGTGTCGGCCAAGCGCGGAGAACACGACCGGATCGAGGCCCTCGATCTCGGTGCCGACGACTACCTCACCAAGCCGTTCACAGTCCGTGAACTGCTCGCTCGCATCCGGGCCGTGCTGCGCCGCACCGAGCGAGAATCTTCGACAAGCATCACCGTAGGCGACATCGCCATCGACCTCGATGCGAAGGCGGCCTCGCGCCACGGCGTGAGGATCCCGTTGACGCCGATGGAGTTTGAGGTGCTTGTGTTCCTGGCCCGGCGTCGTGGCAAACTCGTGCCTCGCGATCAGGTGCAAAAGCTGATCCATCCTGATGAAGATCGAGATGTCAGTAATGTCGTCGACGTCCTCATGCTCCGGCTGCGGAAGAAGCTGGGACGGGATCTGATCACCACCCGTCGGGGTCAGGGATTCATCATCGATGCGTAGATTGTCGTTCCGCTCCCTCCGTTGGCGGTTCGCCTTCTGGTTTGGGCTCTTCATCCTGTTGCTCGCCATTGGAGCCCGCGCCGTACAGTTCCGCATGGCCGTCGAACTGCTAGCCCGCGACATCGACGCGCAGCTGTGGGCCAGGCTTGGTGCACTCAAGGCCCAGCAGCAGTTCGCTCCGGAGACCTTGCTCGACCCCACACTCCGACTTGGCGGACTCTTTCTGCCCGACATCCGGACGGCGACCGACTGGAAGCCATCGGGCGTGCTCCGCGTCATCATGCCGACCGTGAGCCGCACCGACCTCGCCGAACCGGCATTTCCGTGGTTTGCTGGCATCTGGCAGCACGACGGCACGACCGTCACCACGCTCGGCCTCCCTCCGGGATTCTCCTGGGAGCCGGGCTGGCACGACCGCACCGACCGACTCTGGACGCAGGCCGACGGGCGACTGCGACTCGCCGCCACCGCCGGACTGGACAACACCCTGATCCTCATCGGCACGTCGCTCGCGCCCCTCCACACCGCCGAACGGCAGGCGATTTTCTTTTACTCTTGGACGCTCGCCGCGGCGAGTCTCCCGGGGCTGCTCGTCGGCTGGCTGCTACTGACGCGGATGCTGAAGCCGCTCGACGGCATCGCGAGAACGGCAGAGCGAATCCGACAGGGGCATTTCGACGAGCGAATCGACGTTGCTGCCGCCGATTCGGAACTAGTCGGGATGGCCGAGACAATCAACAGCATGCTCGACCGCCTCGATGCCATCCGCATCATGCAGTCCCGCTTCAATGCGGATGTCGCCCATCAGGTATTGAACCCCGTCCACGGCATCCTGCTCCAGACCGACGTCGCCATGCAGCGGCCGCGCACGGGCGAGGAACTGCTGCACACCGTCACCAGCGTCCGCGGCCTCGCCGGCAGGATCCAGTCGCTCTGCGAAGCACTGCTGACCTACTCACGCAGCCAGGCCTTGGAGCCGACGCGACTGAAAACGGTCGATCTCGACCCCGTCATCGACGCCGCCGTCGAGCAGACCGCGTCACTTGCTTCCGCCCGCGGTGTCACCGTCGACAGCAGTTCGTCCTCGGGCGTCGTCAGAGGGCAGCCCGAACTCCTGGAACAGGTGTTCGTCAATCTCCTCACCAATGCCATTTCTCACAGTCCGGTCGCCAGCACCGTGTCGATCGAGACCCGCGAACGCGACGGCCACAGCGTCGTGATCGTCACTGACCACGGCACGGGCATCAGCCCGACCGACGCCCCACACATCTTCGAGCGATTTGTCCGTGGTGACAGCGGCGATTCGCCCAGCGGTGGCCACGGTCTCGGCCTGTCGATCTGCCAGAGCATCATGCAGAGCCACGGGGGAGATGTCGTCCATCGGCCGACGCCAGGAGGTGGGGCGACGTTCGAGGTGCGGTTTCCGCGAGCCGGAGCAGCCCTACCGCGATTGTCTCAGCCCTAGCTCTTTCGAAAGAGCGTACCGTGCTCGGTGATTTCGAAGCCGAGCTTGGTGAATAGGTGCATGGCCGGACCGTTGGTCTCCGACACATGCGTCTCCGCTAGCGTCACCCCCTCCTGGGCGAGGTCGTGCAACGCCTCCGCCACCAGATAGTGGGCCAGCCCCTGCCGCCGCCTGTCGCCCTCGATGCCCACGTGTATCAGGCCGGTCGCCGACACGCCCCAGGCCGCCGCCAAGGGCTGCATGTCCCAGAATGAGGCCGTGCCGAGCAGCGCCTCGCCGGTACCACGCAACTCATAACGGCGGAGGGCGATCCCCGTAGTGGTCGCAGCCTCCCACCACGTCCGCCGTGCCGGCTCATCGATGACGCGGAGCGTCGTCGACCGCCGAATGGCAAGCTGCAGCCGATTCACTGGCGGCCGGAAGCCCGCCAGTGGTCGCCTCAGCACACAAATCCGCTCTCCATCCGCGTATCCCGTATCGCGAAAGACCGCCTGCATGCCTGGCGAGGAGTCGAGGATACCGGGCAGGTCGGCGCCGCCATAGAGTCCGAGATAGAAGCTGCGCATCTCGGCCGAGCCACCCCCCAGCAGGGACGTCGCGCCCCGACGCCGCAGGTAGTTCTCACAGCGGTCGAGCAGGTCGGCGCCGATCCGCTCCTGCTCGGCGTGCGGCACCACGACCACCAGCAGCGTCGTGCCCACGGACGTGTCAATCGCCGAATGATCCGCGTTCGGCCCGAAGGCCGCATGGGCAAAGCCGACCACGCGACCATCCTCAACGGCGACAAACAGCCCTTCCCTATCGAAATACGGCTTGGAGAAGACACCCGACTCAAGCAATGCCGAAGTCATCGGCTGCATCGCCGACGGTCCGAGATCGGCCGACCTCCAGGCGTCGGCCAGCTTTGGCGGATCGTCGTTGCGAAAGCAGCGAAATTCGATCACGCCGGCGACTCCGCTGCAGGCCCGTCGCCGGCTAACCGGACGAAAAGCCGGCCATTCTCGACGCGGATTTCATGCACCGTCTGCCGCATGGTGGCGCTCAGACGGTGACGGCCGGTGGTCACGTCAAACTGCCAGCCGTGCCAGGGGCATGTCAGCACCACTCCGCAGAGCGCACCGGTGCCGAGCGGCCCACCCTGATGCGGGCAGAGACCGTCGATCGCATGAAAGATGCCGTCGACGTTCGCGATCGCCACCATGCGACCGCCCGCAAGCCGTTCGATGCTCGCGCCAGGCGGGCACTCGGAAACGTCGGCGATCGGGATCCAGTCGCTCATGTCCAAGACATCGATCCAAGGCGGGATGGAGGGGGGACTGAGAGGGGGACCGTCGCCTGGACCGAAGGAAGGTGCTGACACAATCCTCGACTCAGGCGGCGGCACGCGTCACTGTAGCCTTTGGCGGATCTCCCCGCCATCGCCTGTGCAGCCACCAGTATTGCGAGGGGGCGCGGCGGATCGTTCGTTCGAGCAGGGTCGTGTACCACTGCGAAATCGCCCGCAGATCGGCCGACTCTGGGCCGCCTTGGAGCGGATCGGCAACCCCCTCCAATCGGAGGTCATAGTCGAACAGCCTCCGTCGCCGCGTGGCCGAGCAGACGAGCATCGGTGCTGAGGACGAGAGGGCAAACACGCCGATCGCCTTGTGCACGCTAGCCGGCCGGCCGAAGAAGTCGACCCAGCAACCCTTGGGCCCGGCCGCCTGGTCACCAAGCAGGCCGATCACGCCATTATTCTCCAGCACGAGCGCCACGTCGGGAGCGCTTCCCTTCTTGGGCAGGATGATCTGTCCGCGTGACTCGCGGAACTTCGTCACGAATCGGTCGAGCAACGGATTGTCGAGTTCGCGGGCGACCGAGTAGATGCGAAACCCAAACAGCCCAAACACGAACGCCGACATTTCAAAGTTGCCGTAGTGGCCGGAGAGGATCACTTTGGGGCGGTCGGCCCAGAGTTCCCGCAACATCCGCTCCATGCCGTGGATGCGCAGATGCCGACGCCAGGTGGTCTTGCGGATCACCCGTTCAGAGTGGGCGATCTCGATCACCATCAGAAGCAGGTGCTCCCACATGCCGCGGGCAGCCTCGCGGCTCTGCTCGGGCGTCCAGTCGGGAAACGCCTGCCGGAGGTTGTCGCGAACCACCTGTCGTCGGATCTTCACGCGGTTGGCGAGCAGATCGGACGATGCCCTCGCGAATCGTTCGCAGAAGCCTCGCGGCAGCGACTGCACCACGCAGATGAGCACGCGAACCGCCACGTAGGCGAGCGTGTCGACAACCTGCGTGGCGAGCGAGCGGCGCATGGTAAGGATCGTCCCTGATTCAGCGGCGGCACTTCCCTGCACCGCACCCCGGAATTCTCGCGAACCCCGGCCTGTTCATCCAGATCGGTTCCGGCCCCTGCCGGGATTCACCGGCCATCACACTGGGTTGGCCTTGCCGCCGTCCCCCCCCGCTCAGCCCCCCCCTGCCGCGTCTGGGCCTGCCGTCTGGAGCACCACCAGGACGATACTGACGGCGTTGAACAGGCCGTGCAGGATGATCCCGGGCACGATAGACCCGGTCTGCCTGGCGAGGTAGCCGACGACCAGACCAAAGAAGAAGAGCGGCACCCAGGCCAGCCCCTGCCCTAGATGGGCGAGAGCAAACGCGAGGCTCGACACCACGATGGCCGTGACGGCGCCCCATTGCGGCGCACGCGGTTCGAGCCAACCCTCGAGCCACCCCTGCAAGACTCGCCGGAACAGAAACTCCTCCGCAATCGGGGCGGTGACCACAGCCGCGAAGGCAACGAGGCCGATCGACAGCGGATCTCGATGGGCAGTGAGAAAATCGACGATCGCATGGTGGTAGGGCTCGATGCGGTCGAGCACGGCGGCGAGCCCCAGCAGCGGCATAAGGATCAGGGCAAGGCCGCCCACCGCCAGCACCGCGTCATCACCGAGCCGGCTCAGGCCGCATCCCAGCGACGACCAGGCTGCGCCGCGTGACAGCAGATGGAGCACGGAGACGACCGTGGCAGCGAGCATGGCGACACTCCCGGCCGCCAGCCTCACGTGCAGCGATGCCGTGGGTGGCACGGCGGTGGCAGCCAGCACCTGAAAACCGAGGAACGAGAGCACGGTCGTGGCGACATCAACGCCGTTCCAAGAAACCGGCGGATGCGGCCGCCTCTCCACCGCCGGGAGTCCTCGCCGCGTCCGCCGGACGATCAGCCAGAGCACCGCGAGGCTGGCGCAGAAGCCACAGGCAGCCGGCAGCCACAAGGCCAGCATCTCCTGGCCTGAGGGTGTGCCGGCGGCCAATTGTGGAATCTCGTCAGGAATCTCGATCTCCATCGCTGGGCTCCCTGCTCGTCGGCTCCGGCTCCGTCAGCATGCCACGGGCCGCCACCAGGTACTCCACGCCCGACCAGACCGTGGTCGCAACCGCGGCCCAGGCGGCCCAGACGGCAGCCGTCCGCACACTCATCGGCCCGAGCATCTGGTCCGGTGCGGCCCGCGATAGCAGTTCCAGTGCGATCGCAGCACACTGCAACACCATCTTGAGCTTGCCGGAAAAAGCCGCCGAGAAATCGTGTCCGGTGCGTTCCATCTCGGCGCGGATGGCCGTCACCACCAGTTCCCGCACCACGACCACCACGGCCATCCACGGCAGGATGGACGACGTGCCGCCCCGACCCGCCAGCAGAATGAACCCGCCGCAGACGATCACCTTGTCGACGAGAGGATCGAAGATCCGGCCGAGCCGGCTCACCTGCCCGAATCGCCGGGCCCACCAGCCATCGACCCAGTCGGTGGACGCCGCCACGAGAAAGAGCACCGTCGCCGCGGTATACCGCTCCTGCTCGATCACGCCAAACAGCACGATCGCGAGCGCAAGCCGCACCGCCGAGAGCATATTCGGCACGGTCCAGACACGGTTCAGTGAATCAGGTTGCTGCATGGTCACAATAAGTTACGTCGGAGTCGCGTTCGGCACGGCATGCACGTACGACAAAAAGCCCCCGGCGGAAGCCGGGGGACTCCGGTCATGCACACAGACCAGTGTGCCATTTAGATCCGGGATCGCCCAACGACCCGGTATCCCATCGCTTCCGCTCCGGGCTTTTATCGAACCTGATGCATTCGCGAGGGGCTGCCCATGTCTCGAGAGCCGGCGTTGCTGACTAGCGCAGGCAGGATGCCGGAGCGCAGTCAGCATCGAGTGAGCGGAGGACAGGATGTCCGTAGCGAACGTCCGGCGACGGGGCATGGGCAGCCCCGAACCGTCGCGAACACTTGGCAGCCGGCGAACCGATATGTGTGACGTCAGCCCCATTTCGTCCAGCGTGAACAAGACCTAGCCCGCGTCATCCGCCACGCCCGCGAGGTCGTAGCCGCTCGAGGCCACGATCTCCACCGGCAGGATCCGGCCCGTCAGCGGCCGCGCGGCCGAACTGCCCGGGGCAGTCACATAGACCACGCAGTCGATGTCGGGGGCATCGGCCTGCGACCTTCCGATCCAGACGTCTTCCCGCTCTTCGCTCTGCCGGTCGATGATCACGTCGAGCGTTTTGCCGATTTGCCGCCGCGCATGCTCATGGGCAATCGCCTGCTGCACCTCCATCAATGCATCCCGCCGGGCAGCCTTTTCCTCGTCTGCCATATGGCCATCGAGCTTGGCGGCCGGTGTGTCGGGTTCCAGCGAATAGGTGAACACTCCGACGCGCTCGAACTTCCACTGTTTCGCGAAGGCGACCATTTCCTCGAACTGCTCGCGGGTCTCGCCAGGAAAGCCCGTGATGAACGTCGTCCGTAGCACGAGACCGGGAATCCGGCTGCGCAGCTTCGCGAGCAGTTCCTCCGTGGGCCCCCGCGCGACGCGGCGTTGCATCCGCTTGAGCACCGGGTCGCTGGCGTGCTGCAGCGGCATGTCGAGATACGGGATGATCTTCGGGCTCGTCGCGATCTTGTCGATGAGCCGGTCGGTGAAGTGGATCGGATAGAGATACATCAGCCGGATCCACTGAATGCCGTCAACCTTCTCAAGCTCGTCGAGCAGTTCCACGAGCCGAGGCTCGCCGTAGAGATCGACACCGTAATAGGTCGTGTCTTGCGCGACGATCACCAGTTCCTTCACGCCGTCGGAGGCGAGTTCCCTCGCCTCACGGATCACCTCCTCGATCGGCTTGGTGGCGTGCTTGCCGCGCATCTTTGGGATGGCGCAGAACGTGCAGGTGCGGTCACAGCCCTCGGAGATCTTGAGGTAGGCCATGTGCCTCGGCGTGACCCGCATCCGCCCCGAATCGTCGAGGGCGCGGGCTGGCGCGGGCCGGAAGATGCTCCGCTGGTCGCCAAGGCCACCAATGAGCCGCTCAGCAGCCCGACCGATCTCATCCCGCGAGAAGACACCGATCACGGCGTCGACGCCCGGCAGTTCGGTGAGCAGCGATTCCTTCTGCCGCTCGGCGAGACAGCCGGCGACGATCACGCCACGCGTGCCGCCGGATCGCTTGAGGTCGAGCATCTCGTTGATCGTCGCATACGACTCCTGGCGGGAGGCGTCGATGAAGGCGCATGTGTTCACGACCACGATGTCGGAGCCCTGCGGCTCGCCCACCAACTGCCAGCCGTCCTGCCGCAACAGGCCGAGCATCCGCTCGCTGTCGACGAGGTTTTTCGGACAGCCAAGGCTCACCATGGCAAACGTCCCGCGGCACGTGGCCAGATCGACCGGTTGTGCAGCTGCCATCACACTTGAGCCGCTCCCGCAGGCGGCGCCGGTGGCGTTTGGATCGACGATCGGCAGAGATGAAACGTGCATCATGTCAGGCCCGTCCGCCGATCAGTTTGTCGAGTTCCTCGCGAAGTTTCGGCAGGATCGCGTCGTAAGGAAACGCGCCCAGCTCGGCCGACCGCTTCTTGAGATTGACGTGGGTCGGACCGCACCAAAGGCCCAGATCAGCGTCGTCGGTCTCACCAGGGCCGTTCACACGGCACCCCATCACGGCGATTGTGATGGCGTGATCCTTCGCGTAGGCCGTCATCTCCTTGACCTGCTTGGCGAGTTCGATGAAGGCCTCGTTCTCCACGCGGGAGCAGCTCGGGCAGCTGATGATGTTGAGCGAGCTGAGGCCATAGTCGACGACGCTCCTCACTCTACCCGCCGCGATGTCCGCCAGGATGGCCTGAGCCGCAGCGATCTCCTGCGGCTTGTCCACGTTGGGCACGGTGAGCGACACGCGGACGGTGTCGCCGATGCCGCGGCTGATCAGCTGTTCGAAGGCGATTCGCGTCTTGATAATGCCATCGGGCGGCATGCCCGCCTCGGTCACGCCCAGATGCAGCGGCACGTCTGGCCGGACCTCGGCAAACCGCCGGTTCACCTCGATCACCTTCTGCGGATCGGAATCCTTGAGCGAGACGGCGTAGCGGGTGAAGCCGAGCGAGTCGAGCAGCTCGCAGTGCTCCAGGGCGCTTGCAAGCATCGGCCCGAGGGAGTCGTCCTCCGCAAACTGCTCCTTCTTGGCTGGGTCGACGCTGCCGCAGTTCACACCCACCCGCAGGGCGCAGTCATTGTTGGCGGCCACGTCGGCGATGAACCGCACCTTTTCCTGCCAGGGCTTCGTCGGCTCATGGTGGTAGAGGTGGCCCGGGTTGTATCGCAACTTGTCGACATGCGGGGCCACCTCGACGGCCAGCCGGTAGTTTTCCTGGAGGTCGATGGCGAGGTTGGCAGGGGTGCCGGCCCGGATCGCGGGGAGGGCTGCGGCGTCCGATTTGCTGTCGACGGCGATCCGCACCACCCCCGCCCCGGCGGCATGCAGGGCGTTGGCCTGTTCGAGCGTGGCGGCCACGTCCTGGGTGTGCGTGGCCGTCATGCTCTGGGCAGCGATGGCGTTGCCAGCCCCGATCGTGATGCTCCCGATCCGCACGGCCCGCGTTTGATTTCGCTTCAACTCGACCACGGCACGCTCTCCGACGACACTCTTCTCGGCTGTATGATCTCGTTCAGACTTCCTAAACAATAGCAGACGCCCACCCCCAGGCGAACCCGCTTTTCCGCCTCCTGATGCGTTACGACCCCGCCCTCCATATCGTCCTCTACGAGCCCGAGATTCCACCCAACGCCGGCAACGTGGGGCGGACCTGCGTCGCCATCGGCGCGAAGATGTGGCTTGTGCGGCCGCTGGGCTTCAAACTCGACGACTACTACCTTCGCCGTGCCGGCCTCGACTACTGGGACGATCTCGAGTGGGAGGCGGTCGATTCGTGGGATCATCTCCTGGCAGCGCTCGCTGCCGTAGGTCGCCAGCCCAACTGGCTGTTTTCGGCGCGGGCCACCCGCTCCTACACGGAGGTCGCTTATAGCCGCGGCGACGTGCTCGTCTTCGGGAGCGAATCACGGGGACTGCCGCCGGCGCTCCGGGACGCCCACGCCGATCGCCTGCTCACGATTCCATCTCGGCCGCAGGTCCGCAGTCTCAACCTCTCCAACTGCGCAGCCATCGTGGCCTACGAGGCGGTCCGCCAATGGGGCGGCGGCGTGTGACGTCACGGCTTTTCCGCCGGCTGCGCTGAATAGAGCGGCAGGTGGCGATAGTAGGTCTCCAGCATGTAGGTGCAGAAACTCGTCACGAACAGTCGGCCGCCAATGTGGCCCCAGCGGTCGAGCGACGGGTCCCAACTGCCCTTGTGCTTTCCATTGGCCACCTGTTCACGTGGCAACACCCCACGCAGTTGATCGTTCCAACGCCGCCATGGGTCGCCTTCCATGTGATGGGCCACCTGCGTGATGTAGTACCAGGCATACACGTCCTTGCGGTCACTCTCAAAGTCGAGCACGTTCTCCGCCATCAGGATCTCAAGTCCTGCCACGAGCCGCGGGTCTGCCTGCGGCCAGCCGAGGTACTGCCGGCAGAGCAAACCCTCCGCAGTCACCGCGGCCGTCACCGGACTGGCCGGCTTCAACTCGCTGTCGCGACGATAGCCGTAGCGAGTGCCTTTCTCCCTGGCGACGGAATCGAGAAATCCTCCGATCCGCTCGAAGGTGGCCGCCGGGACGCTCATCCCGGCCATCTCCGCCGATTTCAGGGCCATCATGTACCAGCCGGTGACCGACATATCACCTGGTTTTCCCGGCTCGTACCGCCAGCCCCCATTCGGCCCCTGTGCCGCCACGCAGTAGGCGACCGCCCGGGCGGCAGGCTCGGCAAGCCTTGGATCGCGGCTCATGCCATAGAGTTCGCACAGCGCCATCGTCGCCTGGGCGTGGGAATAGAGGGCGTGCTGCATCGGCACCTGCGCCACGACAAACGAGCCATCTTCCTCTTGCGCATTCAGGAGACTCCGCCACGCGCGATCGACCACCGCGAAGTGAGGACCTTCCTCCCGCGTGTTGCCCGCGCCCTGGAAGGCCAGGAGCGCCATCGCCGTGGCAGCCAACTGATTCTCCTGCGAGCCACCGTCGTCGTAAGGGCCCGTCAGACTCCAGAGTCCGTCTTTCTGACTCTGCTGCTTCTTCAGCCACTCAAGCGCCATCGCCACGGCATATTCGGTGGCGTCGCTGCCACCGGCTGCGCCCAAGAGCACCTGCTTGCGGCCGGCATCACGACCGGCGAGCAGCATCCCGACGGCCGGCGCCACCATCGGCTGGGCGACCGCCTCGATCCCGACAGCCGCTTCAGACAATTCCGGCCTGGCGACAGGTGCGGCCTGCGGACTCTCAACCGGCGGCATGTCTGTTTCTGCGATCGCCGTCTTTTCCTCCTCGGGCTGCTTGATTGGCTCTTTCGCAGGCCCGATGTCGATGCCGTTCACGTTCGCACTGACATTCTGCGAATCGAAAACCAGCCTGAGCATGAGTTTCTTGAGTGGCCGCTCCCGTACCACCCAGAGCGTGAGCATCAGCAGGATCAGGCAGTGGACCGAGAGGCTGACCGACCAGGCGGGACTCTTCCTGATGATCGCCGTCAACCACTCGCGAATTCTGCGGTGCGTTCCAATCGCCGAAACCGGTGCGATGGCCACCCGGTCAGTTGATCCCCACGTCCGCGGCAGGCCGTTGCCCGGGCTGCCGCCCTCGCTCTCGCCCAGGCCCGACAATTCGGGCGGGGCGGGATGCAGTCTCGCCAAGGGATCCTGCCTGCTGGCTTCGTTCGCCCGCGGAGAGCCTCCAACCTTGGCTGTCGACGCCGAGGGTGCGATGTCCGGCACCGGCACGGGAGGCCCGTTTGGCTTGAATTCGTGCTCTTTCATGGGGCGAAACCTACCGGCACGATCGATCCATCCGCACCCGGGCTTCATTTCCTGGTGACGAACTGGTATTATTCCGATTCAGTTGTCGGAGAAACATCCCGAAATGGATTGCTGTCGACTAAAAAATCGACCGCAAGACAGAAGTTCGGGAGCCGACTCAAAAAACATGTCGCGGGGTGGAGCAGCCCGGTAGCTCGCGAGGCTCATAACCTCGAGGTCGCAGGTTCGAATCCTGTCCCCGCCACTTGGCCAGTTTTGGTAACTGGCGCAATTTCCGAAGAACCCGCTGCAACCTGAATGGTGGCAGCGGGTTCTGTCGTTTTATGCGGCTCCGTGCTGCCGGATGCGGACGCCTGCGGAGTCGCATTTCGCGTCGCAATGGATGCGCATTTCGCGTCGCACTCTGACTGGCTCCCCTGCCCCGCGTCCGCACCAGTCAAAGGGCTCGACTCGCCGCCAGCCACCACGTCGTCGAAGTGGTGCTCCCGAGATATCAAGTAGTGCTGCGCCACGATCTTTGGCGAGTGTCCCAGCCACTTCGCCACCACGTGCGACGGGTACTTTTCCACCCAGTCGGTCTCGCAGGAGGCCCGGAGGTTCTGCAGGAGTCGCGGCCACAGGGTATGCCCGGCATTCCCAATGATCCGCTCCAAATACGTCCGCAGGTTCACACCCGGCCGTGAAGCCATCGGCACAATGGACGTCGCCCCGGGTTCGGCGCGCTCGAAAGCCTCCGCCAGGAGGGCTCGTAGTTCGGGGCAGATCGGCACTACCCGGACGGCATGGTCGGCCCCATGATGCTCCGTCTTCTTGGCACGCACCGTCAGTCGGCCCTTCGCCCAATTGACGTCGCCCCATGTCAGTTCACCAATCTCCGTCGGACAGCGGAGGCCGGAAAACCGCGCGAAGCCAACCACCAGCTTCCATTCGACCGACGGGCAGGCGTCCAGCACATCGCGAATCGTTTCGCGAGGAACGTAGTGTGCGCGGGTGGGGTTCGCCTGGGAACCGGGTCTCAGGGCTTCAAATGGACTCTTCTCGAGCCACCCCCAGCGGACAGCACAGCGAAATACCTGTTTGGCTACGCTGACTCGTTTGGCAACGGTGGGTGCCGCCAGCCTGTTGTCTTCTGTGGTACGCCTCTTTTTTCGCCGGCCGCTACCCTGCTTGTCTTTGGCTGACCCCTTCCCGGTTTCTGTACCAGTGCTCATGAGAGAGTTGGGGAACAGTCCGCGTGGTGTGTCGGAGGGAGGGGCGTAGCCCCGACCGGAGACACACCACGCGCCGCCGCCGGGACCACCCCGGAGGCCATGTCGTCTAGCCCGG
>CANFQO010000006.1 GCA_947449135.1 Planctomycetaceae bacterium
GCTTGCGAAACAGGGCGTAGTTCTTCCGAAGCTCGTCGTGATCCACGATGAACAGGGGCGTGCCGTGCTTCTTGGCGAGTTGCTGGAGCGTTTTTTGATTCATGGGTCTCGTCTGAAAACGGTTCGCTGCGCAGGATGATCGGAAACGGCCGGGAGTATACTGAAAACTTCGCCTGAGGAGTGCCTGCCTCCGGTTCGCTGCCGGCACGGCAAGCAGCGCCACGCCACGGCACGAGGTCGGGATCAGGTTTTCCCATGCACTCGCTCACACATATCGCGTTGCTTGCCCTCGCCGGTGCCGTCGGCACGCTCCTCCGCGCCGGCTGTACGACCCTCGCCACGAAGCTGATCGGCGTTGGCTTTCCCGTGGGCACGCTCGTCGTGAACGTGGCCGGCTCGCTGGCTTTTGGGCTGCTGGCGGGGTTTATCCGGACCCGCGGAAACATCTCTGTGTCGCTGGAGATGATCCTGCTCGTCGGCCTGATGGGAGGGTTCACGACCTTCTCCAGCTACGCCTTCCAATCGGTGGAGATGCTGATGGGCGGTCGCGTAATCCCAGCAGTCGCCTACGTCGTCGCCACCAATGTCGCGGCGTTGTTGGCCGTCTGGGTGGGCCTGAGGATCACAGGCGGGGTGTAACGTCAAGCGGAGCTGTTGGTCGAGCCGCGTGCCGGCGACGACACCGCATCGTTGAGCGTGGCACGCTCACCCCCACTCGGACCATGATCCGGTCGCAATCACATAGCCGCTGAGCAGGGCGTTTGTCGTTGCATGTGCAACCACGGCGTCGCAGAGCCGTCGTTGCCAGTAGAGCGCCGCGGCAAACAACATGCCCGCCACGATGCCCGCCAGCCAGGCCTCGCCGTGAAGAAAGCCAAACGCAGCGGAAGACGCGAGGAAAGAGAACCACGAAAACTGTCCCTCAGGCACGCTCTCGGTGTCTTCCGCGATACAGCGACGGATCACGAACCCACGGAAGAACAACTCTTCGGCGATCGGCACGGTGACCACCGATCCCACGATTCGAAAGAGGAGCCAGAGGGCCGCCCATGGCTGGCCCAACTGGTAGGGATCTAAGTGCAGGGAGTTCTGCTGCGCGACATGTGCGACTGAGGCGTCCGCGGTCGCGTGCGTCAGGGCTATCCATGCCGCGAACGCCACCACGCCGATGGCCACCGCCACCGGTGAGATCCGCCACTCCCGCCACGCAGACGACGGCCGCAGATAGAGCAGCACCGCCGCCACGCAGACCACCCGCACCGGATAGAGAACGTCAAACCCGCTCGTAAATGCCCTCGTGAGCATGGTGACGGCGGTGAGGGCCACAAAAGGGAGGATGCAGGCGACGGCAGGAGTGTTCGCGGGATGTCCCGCGTCGACATCGGCGCGGATCACGCCCTGACCGACCAGCGGCGGTCCGCTCTCCTCTGCCATGCCGATCGGCGCCGCCATGGCACGGGTGAAGAACGGCATCCGCGACGCAGTCCAGATGATTCCCAGGCCGACCGTGAGAAAGGCGATCCAGCCTGCGGTGGAATGAAACCCGTCCACGGCGATCTCCGGCGAGATCCAGATGCCGACCAGAATCAGCGACGTGATGCGAACCACATTGGCCAGCCAAACCAACGCGATGCCGACGGGAATTAGCAGCAACGACTGCGGAAAGCGATGCAGCCGTCGGAACCACCAGAGGTAACCGGCCAGCAGCACTGTGATCAGGCCGATGCCATGAAAGCCCGAGCAGGCAGGAGCTATCCTGACCTGAAAGGCGTCGGTGCCGATGATGAACGGCTCAGGCCTCACGACCGGCCCACCGGCAAAAGGACGAAGCAGGAGTTCCACAAGCCTGACGGTCGTGTCGCCAGTGCGGCTCCAGAAGCTCTGAGTGAGGTCGCCCATGTTCCAGGCCGCGACGGCAAATATTGCACACACTCCCGCACTGCCGATGAGCGTCCACGCGAGGGCCCTGCTGGGGGCAATCCCCGCCAGCGAACACGCGAGCCACGCTGCCGCCGGCAGCGTTACGGCGAGTGTCGTTCCCCAATCGCCTGGGGCCAGCCGCAAGGCCCCAGTGGACAGCCCGCCGAGCGCGGCTAAGACGCCAGCAAACGACAGCAGTTGGCCAGCGATGAGTGGCCAGTAGACACGGGCCGACCGGTACTCGGCGCGGTGCTGCTCAATATGGGCCCACAACCCGCCGAGCATGCCCACCAGGGCGATCGCCACGACCCGCTTCCCAGGAATCGCCAGCAGCCAGCCACCGTAGAACCAGCCGACAACACAGCCTTCGACGGCAAGGATCACGGCGAGGATCGCGAGAGCTCGCCACGCCTGCTCTGGTTCACCACCCGAAGCCTGCCGTGCCTGTGTATCAGAGTGCATGGCAGACATCGCACCGGCGGCTGGAAAACAAGCATTCCGAAAAGCGGGACAAACAACAAATCAAGAGCTGCAGGTTTCCGCCGGCGACTTCGTGCGGCCACCGGCTCCAACTTCGATGGAGCTAGTCTACCCCGGAAACTGGCTCACCACTGGCGATGCTGCAGAGGGCATCCCAGACTGATCGGCTGCCATCGATGACGCCCGTTTTTGCGGAGGCTCCGCCCCTCCGACAGAGCCGCTTTACGATCCTTTCCCGGCAGATGGTAGTCTGCTCGCCCATGGCTTCCGACTCATCGCAGACGCCGGGATTTCAGCCCCCGTGGTGGCTGCGTGGCCCGCACGCCCAGACCATCGGCTCCGCCCTCATGCCCCGCAGCCCATCCGAGCACCGCGCCATCCTGCGAAGAGTGGAACTCGACGATGGCGACGCGCTGGCCGTCCATGACGACATTCCCAGCGGCTGGCAGCCCGGTGGGCGGGTCGCCATTCTCTCGCACGGCCTGGCCGACCACCACCGCTCACCACTGCTGGTGCGGCTGACCGACAAGCTTACGCAGCGGGGCGTGCGGGTGTTTCGTTGGGACATGCGCTGCTGTGGTGCCGGGCTCACCTGGGCTCGACGTCCTTACCACGCAGGCTGCTCCGACGATCTGGCGGCGGTCGTCAACGGCGTGCTCGCTTGGTGCCGCGAAGAGGCCGGCAGCGGCGGGCCCGATCCGGATCTGTCTCTCTTCGGCGTGTCGCTCAGCGGCAACGTGCTGCTCAAATATCTCGGCGAGGCTCCCGACCGGGTGCCTGCAGCGGTGCGGTGCGCCATCGCGGTCAATCCGCCGATCGATCTGATCGTCGGCTGCGAGTCGATCGCCAGCCGGTCCAACAGGATCTATGACCGGCACTTCACCGGGATGCTCGTCAAGCATCTGGAAAGCTGGTGGCAGGCCCGACCGGATGCCGTGCGGCCGGCCGGAACGATCCGTCCGCGAACACTCCGGCAGTTCGACGACTGGTTCACCGCTCCCGCCATCGGCTACCGTGACGCCATGGACTACTACCGCCATGCCAGCGCCGCTCAGTTCATCCCCACCATCCGCCTGCCCACGACGATCATCACATCTCGCGACGATCCGTTCGTGCCGTTCGAGATGTTCGCCGCCGATCGGGTGGCATACCCGGAATGCGTGCGGCTGCAGGCCACTGATCAGGGCGGGCATGTCGGCTACATCGGCCGGGCGGGGGACGATCCCGACAACCGCTGGCTCGACTGGCGGGTCGTGGAGATCATCGACCCGCTCTCCACGGAGTCATCCGCAGAGTGATGCACCGCGTGCGGGGGAATCGCCTCAGCCGCGAGCATTCTTCCATCGTCCTGCTCTCCCCGGGATCCATACAGCATGACCGACATTCCCGATCCCTTCCGCGACACGCGCCGCACCGACGGCGTTCTCTCCTGCCCCTATGGGAGCGAGGAGATTCTCATGATTCTCCGCCACGAGGATGTCCGACGGGCGGCGAAGGACTGGAAGACATTCAGCTCCGATGCACCGTTTCGCGTGCCCGTTCCCTCCGAGGAGGATCTGCGGACGATGCGGCAGCTGCCGATCGAGGTCGATCCTCCGGAGCACACCGATTACCGCCGGCTCGTCGAGCCTTTCTTCCTGCGTGCCCGGGAGCCCGCCTTCCAGGCACGCATCGAAACCCTGATCCGTGACATGCTCCGCGAGGCGATCGCCCGCGAGTCGATCGAGGTCGTCAATGGCTTTAGCCTGCCGCTCCAGTCGCGGGCCCTCGCCGTCCTGCTCAACCTCCCGCAGACGGAGGCCGATGTCTGGATCAACTGGGGCATTCATGTGTTTCATGGTGCCGGCGGCAGCCAGGGCGCAGGCCTCGAGGCCTATCACCATGCCCAGTTCGACCGGGCCGCGGCCAATCCGGGCGACGACTTCTTCAGTCTGCTCACCCAGGCCACCTTCCGGGGGCGGCCGCTGTCGCGTGAGGAGATGATGGGGTTCGCCAACCTCACCTTCGCCGGCGGCCGTGACACGATCATCCACACCGTCGCCTGCGTGATCCACCATCTGGCGACGCACCCCGCAGACCTGGAATTCCTGCGGGAGGACCGCGGCCGGATCATCCACGCCAGCGAGGAATTTTTCCGTGTGTTCATGCCGCTGACGCACATCGGGCGGGTCTGCCCGGTGGAGACCGAAGTTCATGGCGTGAAGGTCGAGGCGAACCACCGCGTCTCCCTCGGCTGGGCGTCGGCCAACCTCGACGAGCAGGCGTTTGAGTCGCCCGGCGAGATTCGGCTCGACCGAAAACCCAATCCTCATGTCTCGTTTGGATTTGGGCCGCACCTCTGCCTGGGAGCGGCACACTCCCGCACCGTGCTGCGGGCACTGCTCGCGGTCTGCTGCGACGAGGTGGGCGGCATCCGGGTGCTCGGGGCGCGGAATCGCGTGGAGCAGACCGCGGCTTATGACCGGCCGTTGGGGTTTGACTCGCTGCTGGTCGCCATGGAGCCGACCTGACACACGAGCGTACAAGAAAGTCGGGGCGGAGAGATTCGAACTCTCGACCTCCTGGTCCCAAACCAGGCGCGCTGCCAACTGCGCTACGCCCCGAATCCGGCACCGCGTCGGCCGGGCCAGACAAGGAGTCTACCGCATCGGGCCGTCGCGTCACCCCGGCATCTGCTCTTCAACGCGTGAAGAGCGTCGCGAGCAGCGGCCGAAATCGTGTCATGCCCGGACAAAAGAGGGGGTCGCAGGCAAACTTTGCGGCCGGCGACGGTTTTGGGAATACTATATGGAGCGCGTTGTGAGGGATTCCGCCGCCTGAGAGACACCCATGGATAAGCCCGCGTTGCCGATCGCACTTCAGAGCCGTCCGTGGCATTTCCGCCCGACCGCCCTGACCGGCTCCCTGCTCTGCCGGGTGATCGCCGCGGTCGTCCTCGTCGGGCTGCCGGGCAGGGTCCCGCTGGCTGCCGACCCGCCGGCCGGCGAGCAGATCGTGATTTCCACCGGGGAGCCGGGGAATGGCCCGGTCCGTGTCATTGGCACCGAGGGACATCGCCAGCTCGTCGTCAGTGCCGTTCCCGCCGGGGCCGACTCCGAGCAGGCGCGGGACGTCACGCGGCAGGCCACGTATAGAGTCGAGCCCGAAACCCTCGCCAAGGTCACGCCCGAGGGGGTCGTCGTTCCCTCCGCGGACGGCCAGGGCGAGATCGTTGTCAGCGTCTCCGCCGTGCCCGGCCTCACCGGCCTGCCTGAGACCCGCGTGCCGCTGGTCGTCGAGCGGTTCGGCAACGACCCGCCCGTCGAGTTCTACGGCCACGTCGTGCCGGTGTTCACCAAGTATGGCTGCAACGGCGGCGGCTGCCACGGCAAGAGCGGGGGCCAGAACGGCTTCCGACTCTCGCTGCTCGGCTTCGAACCGGCCGAGGACCACGAGCACCTCGTCAAGGAGGCCCGCGGCCGGCGGCTCTCGATCACTGCTCCCGACGAGAGCCTGCTGCTCCTTAAGGCCGCGGCCATCGTCCCACATGGCGGCGGCAAACTCATCGAGACCGGTTCCCCGGCCTACCGACTGCTCTCCCGTTGGATCGCCGAGGGGGCACAGCCGGGCGATGCCAATGCCCCGAGGGTGGTTGGCATCGAGGTCTTCCCCACGGTGCGGGTGATGCATCCCGGTCAGTCGCAGCAGATCCGCGTGATGGCGATCCTCTCCAACGGCTCCCGGGAGGATGTGACGCCGATGGCGCAATATGAAGTCAACGCCCCGGAACTGGCGAGCGTCGACAAGACAGGGCTCGTGTCGGCCGCCGACCGTGGCAACGGCCCACCGCGAAGCGGTGTCGCCGCCCTGATGGTCCGCTACCAGAGTCAGGTGGCGGTTTTCCGGGCGACGATTCCTCTCGAGTCACCGGCCGACCGAATGTCTGCCCGCAGCGACTTCGCCCGCAACTTCATCGACCGTCACGTTCTCGACAATTTGGTCGCGCTCTCCCTCCCCCCGTCGGGCCGCTGCGACGACGCCACCTTCCTTCGCCGGGTGACGATCGACATTGCCGGCCGCATTCCCACGCTCGACGAGACGCGGGCGTTCCTCGCGAGCACCGATGCCAACAAACGCGACAAACTCGTGGACCGGCTCCTCGACAGCCCCGACTACGCCGACTCCTTCGCCAACAAGTGGTCGGCGATCCTGCGGAACAAGCGGACCAACGACACGCTCCACCGCCACGGCAGCTACGCATTCCACGACTGGATTCGCGCGAGCCTTGCCGAGAACAAGCCCTACGATGAATTCGTCCGCGACCTCGTCACCGCATCCGGCGAGGCCGTCGGCAACCCCGCCACGATCTGGTACCGGCAGGTGGTCGACGCCAACCAGCAGGTCGAAGACCTCTCCCAACTCTTCCTCGGCCTGCGGCTCCAGTGCGCCCGCTGCCACCATCACCCGTTCGAAAAGTGGGGCACGGAAGACTATTACCAACTCTCCGCCTTCTTCTCGCGGATCGGGCGAAAGAAGGGGGCCCAGCCGGGCGAGGAGCAGATCTTCCACAACCGCGGCACGCCGCAGGCCGCAGGCCCCAAGGGCACCCATCCGGCAGCAGTGCTCGGGGGCAAGCCGGTGGAACTTCCCGCCGACGTCGATCCGCGTGTGGCGCTCGTCGACTGGATGACCACGCCAGAGAATCCGTTCTTCGCCCGCTCGATCGTCAACCGCTACTGGAAGCACTTCTTCTCCCGCGGCCTGGTCGAGCCCGAGGACGACATGCGGCTGACCAACCCGCCGACCAACCCCGCCCTCCTCGACGCGCTGGCCGACGACTTCGTCCAGCACGGCTACGACCTCAAGCACCTCGTGCGGACGATCTGCCGCTCGAACACCTACCAGCTTTCGGCCGAACCCAATGAGTTCAATGCCGAAGACAGGCAGAGCTATTCGCGGTTCTACCCGCGGCGGGTTGCTGCGGAAGTGGCTCTCGACGCCATCGACTCGCTCACCGGCAAGCAGACGTCGTTCGCCGGCGTGCTCGCCGGCACCAGGTCGATGCAACTGCCCGACCCCAACTTCGGCAACTACTTTCTCACCGTCTTCGGCCGTCCCAACGGCGACAGCGCCTGCGAGTGCGAGCGGGTCTCGGAGGCGAACCTCGCCCAGAGTATTCACCTGATCAACTCAGCTGACATCCTCGGCAAGCTCGGCGGTGACGGCCGGGCCTCAAAACTCATCGCCGACACCGATCGCGACGACGCGGCGAAGATCGCGGAGCTCTACCTGCTGGCATTCTCGCGGCCACCGACGGCCGCCGAGAGCGGGCTCGTGCAGACGTATCTCGCCGGGCATGCCGACAACCGTCAGTCTGCCTACGAGGACGTGATCTGGTCACTGCTCAACACCAAGGAATTTCTCTTCAACCACTAAGGCGCATCTCATTCAGCTGGAGCGGCCTATTCGACAGCTCCCTATTCGACCTTCGGAGGAGCCGGGGGTCGGGGGAAGCCGAAGCGAGTAGGGCTATCCTGCCCCCGAGTCGGAGGCTTTCGCCGCCCCCGGCGGTTTGGGCCGCTCGAGAGATTCCCCAGCGTTCGCGCCCACGGCACGCACCCCGCCCGCCCCTCCTGCGAAACACACCCTATGGCCCGCCTCCCTTCCCGCCTCGATCCACGGCATGGCATCCCCCTGCCGTTCCTGATCCTGTTGCTCGCGGTGGCGTGCCTCCATCCCTCTGCCAACGCCGACTTTCCCCGGGCGGTCCTGAGCGCGATCCAGCCGACAGGAGGCCGGCAGGGCTCCCAGGTGACGGTCAGCCTGCTCGGCGCCGATCTCGACGGTCTCGAAAAGCTCACGTTCTCCCATCCGGGCATCACCGCCACGCCGGCGATGACCGAGGCCAGCGAGGTTGATCCCCAGCCGCGTGCCATTCCGGGCCGAATGGTGGTGACGATTCTCCCAGACGTCCCCGCGGGGCTCTACGACATGGTCGCGGTCGGACGCTACGGCGTGAGCAACCCGCGAGTCTTCGCTGTTGGCACCGCGGCCGAGGTGGCGAAGGAGGGTGAGCCCGACAGCCCCGCCAAGGCCCAGAATGTGGCGGTCGAATCGACGGTGACCGCACGGGCGACGGCAGGCAAGTCGGATCACTACGCCCTCAGCCTCAAGGCCGGGCAACGGATCCGGGCCGAGGTCTGCGCCCGGCGGATCGACTCGCGGATGACGCCAGTCTTGGAACTGCTCGACGCCAACGGCAGCCTGCTTGTCAGCGCCCGACGGCATCACGCGGACGACCCATTCATCGATTTCACCGCGCCGACCGCCGGGCGTTACCTGCTGCGGATCCACGATCTCTATGCCGGTGGCGGCGACGACAACCACTACCGGCTCACCGTGTCGGCGGCACCGCAGATCGACTTTGTCTTTCCCCCGGTGGCCAGGATCGGCGAAACAGTAAAGGTCGATCTGTATGGCGTTGGACTGCCCGGTGGCGTTCCTGCGGGGCTCTCCGGCGGATCGTCGCAGGACGACGCAGCGGCTCTTGAAAAGATCACGCTCGACGCCCGGGCTGGCGATCCGGCGCGACCCGCCACCACGCGCACGGGCCAGCGACTGCTCGCGCCGCGAGACGCCGCCGCCGATCTGGTCGATCTCTTCGGCGATGTTTCCGGCACCGCGAGGCCGCTCGCGCCGGCCCTCCTCGCGGCCTCGGCAACTGTTGTCGAAGCCGAACCGAATGACAAGCCGGCCGCAGCCCAGAGCGTGACATTTCCCGCCACGCTCTCCGGCCAGTTTTATCCACGGGGCGACCGCGACTGGTTCACCTTCGAGGCGAAGGCCGGCGACACGATCGTCTTCGACCTCATCTCCAATCGTCTCGGGCTCCGGACCGATCCCTGCTTGACGATCGAGAGCGTCTCGACCGGCGCTGATGGAAAGCCAGTCGGCAAGGAGGTCGCCTTCGTCGACGACGGGCCCGCGGAGTTTGTCGGCGGTGCGATCGACCGGCCCTCCGCCGACCCCACGATCGAGTTCAAGGCCCCGGCCGACGGCACCTACCGACTCCTTGTCCGTGACCTCAAGGCCGATTCACGGACCCTTCCCGAAAATGCCTGGGTGCTGGTGGCCCGGAAGCCGGCCCCCGACTTCCGCCTCCTCGTGCTCCTGGCGGAACAGAATCGGGTCGATGCCACCAAGGCACACTTCGTCCCGCCGGCGATCGATGGCGGCGGATCGCTGACGCTCGACGTGATGGCGTTCCGCTCCGATGGATTCGCCGGCGACATCACGATCGAAGCCGAGGGGCTGCCACCGGGTGTGACCGCCGCACCAACTGGCCCTCCCAACGCCTCACGGTTCCAACTGGTGCTCTCGGCTGCCGAGGGAACAGCTCCGTGGTCCGGCTCGGTGAGGATCATCGGCAAGGCAAAGATCGCTGATGCCGACGTCGTCCGCACGGCGCGGGTGGCCACACTCCGCTTCAATGCCGACAACGACAGTCTGCCACGGATCGTCCGCGAGTTTCATGAACTGCCGCTGGCGGTGACCGCCGACGCCGCGCCACTGACGGTTGCCCCAACTGAGACAAAGACCTGGGAGACGGCCCGGGGCGGTAAGGTCTCGATCCCGCTCTCCGTTGTCCATCGGCCCGGCGCCAAGGGGGATGTCGCGCTCACGGCAGCTGGTCTGCCGGGCGAACTCAAGCTGCCGGAGATCAAGATCACCGAGACGGCCACTGCAGCCACTGCTGAAATCAACCTCGACCCCAAGCTGCCGGCGGGCACCTATCAAATCCTCCTTCGCGGCTCCACGAAGATGGCCTATGCCCGCAATCCACAGGCGGCGGAACTCGCCAAGGCCGATCACGAACGGATCGCAGCGCTCGCCAAGGAGCGCGTCGCCCAGTTCGAGGCGGCGAAGACGGCCCTCGTCGCCGCCGACAAGGTGATCGCCGACCTCCAGGCCACCGGCACGCCTCCAACGGTCGAGCAGCTTGAGGCCAAGACGAAGGCTGAATCGCTCGTCAAGGAAACTGAGGCTAAGGCCAAGGCCACTGAGGACGAACGCGTCCGCCGCGAAAAGGCGGCCACCGATGCTGCCGCCGCTGCCGCCCCGAAAGACATCGACGTGCCGGTGGTCGTGCCTTCGATCATGCTCCGGGTCGCGGAGGTGCCGCTCGAGTTTGGCGGCCTCCCCGAGCAGGTGACGCTCAAGCAGTCCACCTCCGCAGGCGTTACCGTGCCGTTCGAACGCCGCTACGGACTGACGGGCGAGGTGGCCCTTGAAGCGGCTCCGGCGAATCCGGTGCCGGGGCTCTCCGTCGCGGCGGTCACGGTGCCTGCTGACCAGGTGCAGGGCGGCCTCACGATCGTCACGACGGGCGAAACGCCCCCCGGACGCTACGAGTTGGCCCTGAAGGGCAAAGTAAAATTCTACGAGCGGGATGTCGTTGCCGAACGCAAGGTCGCCGTCGTCGTCGAGGCGCCGTAACGGCCCGCGGAGAATCGCACGAACAGAGAAAAGCACCATGAGCAACCACCGATTCCGTACGACGCGGGCATGCCTGCTGGCGGTCACCGCAGCAGCCCTCGTCAGTCCCGTCGCGACCCATGCCGACGGCCTGCCGATCAGTCCTCCAACCCGTGCCGACATTGTCCGCTTTCAGGACGAGATCCTGCCGATCCTCGCGGCCAACTGCACCGCCTGCCACAACCCGAAGATCCACGAAGGGGGTCTGATCCTCGACTCGCTCAAGGAGATCCTCACCGGTGGTGATTCCGGCCCAGGCGTGGTTGCCGGTAAGTCGGCCGAGAGCCTGCTGTTTCTCCGCGCAGCGCACCTTCAGGAAGACTTCATGCCTCCCCCCGACAACAAGGTCGGGGCCAAGGCGTTGAGCCCCGAGCAGCTTGGCCTTCTCAAGCGGTGGATCGACGAGGGCGCGACCGCCGGCCCGAAAGTGGAGAGAATGCCGATCGTCTGGCGGCCGATCCCCGCGGGCACCGGTGGTGTCCTCGCGGTGGCGATGAGCAACGACGGCCGTGTCACGGCTGCGGCCCGAGCCGGACGATTGAGCCTCTTCGACAGCGGCTTCGGCGGCCTGCTCGGCACGCTCATCGATCCGGCAACCGTCGATGGAGGCGGCCCTGCCGACACTGCGCACCGCGACACGATCCTGTCGCTGGCAATGTCGCCCACCGACGACATGCTCGCTTCAGGCTCCTTCCGCACCGTGAAGCTCTGGCAACGGCAGCGAGCCGCGCGGATCGCCGAGGTGGCCGAGACCGCCGGAATCACCTCGATTGCATCGGCCGGCAGCACTGCCCTCTGTGGCCGTCCCGATGGCAGTTTGATCCTCGTCGATGCCCCCAGCGGCGCGGTTCGGAAGGCCGTTCTGGCCCACACCACAGCCGTCATGGCGGTGGCAATCACCGCCGACGGCGGCACCATCTACTCGGCTGGCGCCGACGGGAGCATCGTGGCCACCAACCCAACTGACGGGACTCCGACCGGCCGGCTCATGCTTCCATTGGCTGTCCGTGCCCTGGCCGTCACGGCTTCCGGCTCGCAACTCGCAGTGGCGAGCGTCGACGGCGCGGTCCGCACCTTCCCGCTGCCGCTCCCCACGTCACCGGTCGATCTGGTATCAGCAGCCCTCACGCCGACCAAGGAGCTCAATGCCGGTGCCGGTCCGGTCGCCTCCCTGGCCGACACTCCCACGCTGCCCGGCCACATCCTCGCCGGCGGTGCCGATGGCACCGTCCGCCTCTGGAACATCGAGGGAGGTGTTGTCGTCCGCCAGTTTGCCCACGGCGGTCCGCTCGGTGGCATGGCGATCAAACCCGATGGATCGCGGCTGGCGACGGTTGGATCAGTGCCCGGAGTCAAGCTGTGGAACGTCGCCGACGGGACGCTCGTTGCCGAATGGAAGGGGGACGTTCGAATTGCCGAGAAGCTCCGGCTGGCTGACATCGACGTCGCCATCCGCAGGCAGGACGTCGACTATGGTAAGGCACAGGTGACCACGGCGGAAAAGGCGGTCGAGGCCGCTACCACCGAGATGACGCAGTCGAACGAAAAGCTCGCTGCCGCCGACAAGGCTCTTGGCGAGAAGGCCGAAGCCGTGAAGACGGCCGCGACGGCTTCCGATGAGGCAGCCAAGCTGGCGGAGGTCGCCAGCACGGCACTCGCGCAGTCAACCGCGGCCCATGAGGCGGCGACGAAGGCAGCGGCCTCCATCGTCGCGGCGATGGAGGGAACGGTCGCCAGCAGAGACGCCTTCGCGGTGGTCGCGGCTTCGAGCGCGGGTGATGCCGCCGCCATCGAGGCCCTCAAGAGTTTCGAGGCAGCCTCGGTAGCAGCGGCTGCCGCACGTGTCGCCGCCGATCAGGCGGTGGCTCAGGCCGCGCAGCAGATCGAGCGGGTGAAGGCAAAGGCAGACGAGGCAACCAAGAAGATGGAGGAGATGAAAAAGGCCGCCAACACCGCCGAGGAGGCGAGGAAAGGGGCCGACACCGCCGTCATCACCGCCAAGCGAGCCATCGAATTTGCCCAGACACAGCTGACCCGTTGCAACGAGGCTCTTCCCAAGCGGAAGGAGGAGACGGCGAAGTCGGAGGCCGCAGCGGCCGCTGCGGAGCAGGTCCGCCAAGCGATTGCCGATCAGAAGACCGCCTCGGAGAAGCCCGCCGCTGCGGTGGCGTTCTCCCCCGATGGCAACTGGATCGTCTGCGCCGGGGCCGACGGCGTGGTGTCGCTCCATGGCGGTCTGGACGCGATTCCGCGTGACACGTGGGATGGCGGCGCCGGTGAATCAAAAGCACTCGTTACGTTCCTCGACAATCAGCGCGCCCTGATCGGTGGCGGCGCGTCTGTGGCCGGCATCTGGCAGGTCTCGCCGCGGTGGACACTTGTGCGGACGATCGGCGGCGAACTGACGCCGCCTGCCAGCGGCGACGATCCGGGCATCCCCCCGATTGACCGCGTGACATCGCTCGCGTTCTCTCCGGACGGGAAGATGCTCGCCACCGGCAGCGGCCGCGCGAGCCGCTCTGGCGAGATCAAACTCTGGAACGTCGCCGACGGAACGCTCGTGCGTGAGTTCGCAACGCCGCATTCCGATGTGGTGACCGCGCTCGAATTCTCACGGGATGGCACGTTCCTCGCCTCGGGGGCGACCGACCGCTTCGTGAAGGTCCACGCGGTCGCCGACGGAAAGCATGTGAAGAACTTCGAGGGGCATACCGGCCACGTCCTCGGCGTCGCCTGGCAGGCCAACGGCCGCCGCCTCTCGAGCGCTGGCGCCGACAACGCAATCAAGGTCTGGGACGTGGTCACGGGAGAACAGCAGCGAACGATCACCGGCCTCAAGAAGGAGGTCACCGCCATGACGTTCATCGCCCCTGGCGATGAGGTGATCGCCTGCTCCGGCGATCCCACCGTGCGGATCTACAATGCTGCCAACGGCAGCACCGTCCGCGAATTTCCGGGCGCCACCGACTTCGTGCAGTCGGTCACGGCGGGGCCGACCTGGCTGGCTGCCGGCAGTCAGGACGGCAAACTGCGGATCTGGACGATCTCCGACGGCAAGCTCATCCACACCCTTGAGCCCTCCCCCGCCCTGCCTTCAGCCCAGTAGATCCATGGCCGATAATGACTGCAGATGACCGCCTCAGAAAAAGAACATCTGGCCGTTTTTTTACCGCTGCCCGATCCCGAGCTCCATTGACACCGCTGATCTGACAATCCCAGAATTTGGGACTCGCGCCCCCAGGAAAACACTCACCATGCTCACGATCCCCGGAAGCACCGCCGGCCGGTTCTGCGATCGCGCCAGCCGCAGGCAGTTTCTCCGCATTGGAGGCCTGGCAGCGCTCGGCACCGCCGGCCCGGGGCTGTCGCTCACCGATATTCTCCGGGCCGAGCAGGCCACCGGAGCGTCGGCCAGCCAGAAGGCCGTCATCATGATTTACCTGCCTGGCGGACCGCCCCACCAAGACATGGTCGATCTGAAGCCCGATGCGCCGAGCGAGGTGCGGGGTGAGTTCAAGCCGATCGCAACCAATGTCCCCGGCATCCAGGTCTGCGAACTGATGCCGCGGCTGGCGTCGATGATGGACAAGTTTGCCATCATTCGCTCGATGGTCGGTGCGACTGGCGCCCACTACTCCTTTCAGTGTCTCACCGGCCGCAGCGATCAGCGGCAGCCGCCCGGGGGTCATCCGGAGTTCGGCTCTGTGGTGGCGAAGCTGAAAGGCGCCGCTCGGCCATCGGCGCCTCCCTACGTCGGCCTCTCCCCGCGGATGCAGCACCGTCCCTACAACTCCGGCAACGCTGGCTACCTCGGCCCGTCCTGCAGCCCCTTTCAGCCCAACGGCGACGGTGCCGGCGACCTCGTCCTCTCCGGCCTCACGCTTGACCGGCTCGGCGACCGGGGCAGCCTCGTGCGGTCGCTCGATTCCTTCAACCGCACCGCCGACCGCACCGGGATGATGGATGGGATGGACGCCTTTCAGCAGCAGGCCTTCGGCGTCCTCTCCTCGAGCGCCCTGGCCGAGGCACTCGACGTTTCGAAGGAGCCGCAGTCGGTCCGCGACGAATACGGCTACGGCACCACGAAGCATCAGGGGGATGGCGCCCCGCGGCTCATGCAGCAGTTCCTCGCCGCCCGTCGGCTCGTCGAGGCGGGGGTCCGCTGCGTGACGATCAGCTACAGCTTCTGGGACTACCACGGCAGCAACTTCGCCAACTGCCGCGAAAACCTGCCTCAGCTCGACCAGGGCGTGACGGCGCTGGTCAACGACATCCATCGCCGCGGGCTCGACAAAGATGTGACCGTGGTGGTGTGGGGTGAGTTCGGAAGGACACCGAAGATCAACAAGGACGCCGGCCGCGACCACTGGCCCAACGTCTCCTGCGCGCTCCTGGCCGGCGGCGGCCTGCGGACCGGGCAGGTGATCGGCTCGACAGATCGGATTGCGGGTGAGGTGAAGGATCGTCCGGTGCGGTTCGAGGAGGTTCACGCCACGCTCTACCAGCGGCTCGGCATCGATCATCTTACGACGATCAATGATCTTTCCGGCCGACCACAGTTCATCACCGACCACTACGCCCCGCTACCCGAGTTGGTCTGAACACGGGTCTCCGCCGGTTGGTGCTCACTCGTCTCTCCGGGCATGGCGCGTCTCATAAATAAAAAGCGCCGGACGGAGGTCCGGGGACACCAGACCGCTGGGCTTTTCCCGGATCGGCATGGCACGCGGGAAGGTGCTCGCACCCGGAGTCCCCCGGCTTCCGCCAGGGGCTTTTATTCAAACGGTGCGTTCCCCAAACCGGCTGCAGCATCCACAAATAAAAGCCCGGAGCGGAAGCGATGGGACACCGGACCGTTGGGCTTTTCCCGGGAAATTACGTTCCCTGCCGAAACAAATTGTAGCACGTCGTGTTTTTCGTTACCCAAACAGTGCCTGCTCCATCTGCTTTCGCACCTCAGTGAGCCAGGCGACGTCGCCGCCTCGCACCTCGGCGGTCGCCCAGCCGGCAAAGCCGATGTCGGAGAGTGCCTGGCGGACTTCGCCCCAAGGCACGTCATCGTCGTCGCTGGCGATCTCGACGAAGGCGTTCTTCTTGCGGCTGAACCCCTTGATGTCGAGCTTCACGCAGCGATGACCGAAGGCGTGGATCCAGTCCCTGGGCTGGCCATACTTCCAGTGATTGCCAATGTCGTAGTACATCCCCACCCAAGGGCTCTTGAAGCTGTCGACGAAGGCGATGAACCGCTCCGGCCCCTGCTCCGGCGGCGCATCGTGGTCGTACATCATCCGGTTCCAGACATTCTCGACGAGGATCGGCTGGCCAAGCGATGCCGCCAGCGGCAGCACCTTCTTAATCTCGGTCCGGCAGCGTTCCTCGATCTCGGCGGCGGGCCCGTCTTCCCCCTTCCCGACGACGATGAGCACGCCGCTGCCTCCCGCGGCATGGGACACGCGGAGACAATGCTCGAGGTTGGCGACAGCAGTGGCCCGGTCGTCGGGCGAAGGACTCGTCAGCCGCTTGTTCCAGTGCTCGTGGTTGATGGCGTTGTGGACGAAGACCCCCGACTCGCGGACGGCCGCCCGGGCCTCGCTCGTGGTGATGGAGCCGGCCTGATCGAGATCGACGCCGTCGAAGCCGGCTGTGTCGGCCATCTGCAGCCGCTCGACGAGCGAGAGCGGTTTTCCAGCCGCCTCGCCGGGAATCATGCCGAGCTTGCAGGAAAGGAGGATCCGCTTCCCCGCTGGCGGCTCGATGAGCGTGTCGACCGGCACGGTGTCGGCAGCGACGGCAGCTGAAAAGGCTCCGTGAGAGGCAATCGCCAGAGCCGCCGCCGGGGCGGCGGCGATGAGTTGGCGACGGGAGAGGCCGGACTGGTCAAAAGACATCACACTACTCCTCGGGGATCTACGAACAGTGTCATCCGCTCATTTGGCCATCGGGGCCTTGGGCTGGTCACCGAAGAGCTCGGCCACCTTCGGCTCGATCGCCTCGGCCCAGATGCGATGCCCCAGCGGACTTGGATGCTCGTAGTCGGGCATGAGGTCGCCTGGGATCGAGCCATCCGGGCGGACGAACAGTCGATTGACGTCCATGTAAAAGACCTGCTTGTCGTCGGCCAGCTTGGCGATGATCTCGTTGGCCGCCGCCAACACTTCCCGCTCGGGCGTCGGCTTCTCCCGTCGCTGGAAGATGCCCTGCAACAGTATCTTGGTCGAGGGCAGTTTCTCACGCAGCAGCCTGACGATATCGGTCACGCCGGCGGCGATCTCCTCCGCCGAGTTGTGACCGCCGTTGTTCTGGCCGATCATCACGATGGCAACCCGGGGGGAGAGTCCGTCGATGTTGCCGTTCTGCAGCCGCCAGAGCACATGCTGCGTGCGGTCGCCACCAATGCCCAGGTTCAGCGGCCGCCGCGAGCCGTAGTAATGGTCCCACGACTCCTTGCCCTGGCGAAGATAGTTCTCGACGATCGAGTCGCCGATGTAGACCAGATCGACGCCGCCCTGGGCGGCCTGTCGGTTCATCGCCTCATGCTTGGCCTGCCATTTCTTCGAGTCGAGCTTCGGCACGGGCCAGGTGGCGGTATTGGCACCGGCCTCAGCGGAACGGACCGTGAGATTTCCAAGCGTCTCGCGGAGCCGGGCTTCGGCGACCGGATCGGCCGGAAGCGCCGCTGAACCGAGCGCCGGAAGCAACAGGTTCCAGACCAGATTGAGCTGCTGCTGCATGTCTCCCGTCTGGGAGGTGATGGCGACCACCGCGTCGTGTTCGGGCAGCACGATGCAGAACTGTCCCTTGGCGCCGTCACCACGGTAGGCATTGTGGCGGCACCGCCAGAACTGGAAACCGTAGCCCTGATCCCAGTCGCGTTCCGGATCGCTGCCGTTGGACACCTGCCGGGCGGTCGCCTGCTCCACCCATGCTTTTGGCACCAACTGCTGGTCATGCCAGCGGCCCTTCTGCAGATAGAGCTGGCCGAATTTGGCGATGTCTTCCGTGCGGAGATAGAGCCCTGAGCCGCCGATCGTGTTGCCCTGCGGGCTGGTGCCCCACTCGGGCGCCGCGATGCCCAGCGGCTGAAAGAGCCGGGGCGTGAGGTACTCGAGCACCGTTTCACCGGTCACCTTTCGCACGATCGCCGAGCAGATGTGCGTGGCGGGCGTGTTGTAGAGAAAGTGCGTGCCCGGCTTGAATGGCACCGGATGGGCGAGGAACGTCTTCACCCAGGGTTCACTCTCGGAAAACTTCGGCTCGGAATCCTGGCCTGTCGACATGGTGAGCAGGTCGCGGACCCGCATCGAGGCCAGATGCTTGGAGGACTCGGCCGGCGCCTCCTCCGGAAAGAATCCCAGCACCTTGTCATCGAGGCTGAGTTTTCCTTCGGCGATGGCCAGCCCGACGGCTGTAGACGTAAAACTCTTGCTGAGCGAGTAGAGCACATGGGGCTTCTCGGCAGCCTCCGGCTTCCACCATGCCTCGGCGACCACATAGCCGTGTCGCACGAGCATGAAGCTGTGCATGGTGTCGACCTGCTGATTGGCCGCCTCCACGAACGCGCGGATACCGTCTGACGACACTGCCTGCGCCTCCGGCGCACTGCGGGGCAGCAGGCCTGTGCCGGGCGTCTGGCCATTGGCTGCTCCAGCAAGACAGCACCAGATGAGCAGCAACGGCAGCGGGCGGCGCCGACTGGAGCAGCAAGGAGCATCAGCCAGAACGGCAGCTGGTAGTGCGGGCAACATCACGATGAATCCCCCGAGAAAAAGTGGTGGTGTCAGGCGCTGCCATGCTGGCGTATCGCCGCGACTCCGACAGCGTTTTTACACGCCCGCGGGTTCCTGCCCAAGAGGCCGTGGCTGCAAAGAACCGAAACCGCAGACTCAAACGTCGTCGAAGTGGCACGAGCGTAGCCCCGACTCGCCCAGAACATTGCTTTCCGGGCGGTGTGATCGCTACCCTACAGATAGACAGTATCACCATGACTTCCGCAGCGGAGCCCGCCCAGATGACCGGCCACCACTTTTCGCACCCGTTTTGGCTGCTCGTGCTGGCCTGCGCCGCTGCCGTGGGGACCGCTCAGGAGGCAGCCACGCAGCAGAGCCCGTCGTCCGCCCCGACCGCCACGGTTCGGAAACCGCGTCTGCCGGTGCCGGCAGCATCAGATATCAAGGCGGCCAGCGAGGTGGTGCGGGATGCCTATGCGGCGAAGATGGTGGAGCCGCAGGCTTCTGCCTTACAGACGTATGACGAAGTTCTCGCGAAGATGCGGTCCGACGCCGACAAGACCAGTGATCCCGCCCGGAAGTATGCCCTGCTGATCGAGGCGGAGCGAATGGCGGTAAACGCCGAGGAATACACGCAGGCCTTCGCCACGGCCCGCCAGCGGGCGGAGCAATTTGAAATCGACCCGCTCACCGCCAACATCGAGGTGGTGGAACTGTTTGCCCAGCCGCCGGTCAGCGAAGACCAGGAGGCGCTGGAGTATGCCATCGACGTCGCCAAGGAGGCACTCGGCGACCATCGATTGGAAGACGCCGGCAGGGCGGGCACTGCGGCCGCCGCGATCGCCAGGGCCATCGGCGTTCGCGACCGGGTCAACATGACCGAGATCCGCAAAAAAACAAGGTTCAAAATGCTGCGGTTCAACGACATCCCGCCTTCTGACCGCTACGCGGCCAAGGTGGCCGCCCTCCAGAAGAAAATCGCGGCGGCCCGCGACGCAAGGATGAACTACGAGGCGGCGGTGGATGCCCTGAAGAAGCCCTCAGGCGCTGCGGCTGATCACGAGGTGGCCGGTCGCTATGAATGTTTTGTTCAAGGGAAGTGGAATTCTGGCCTGCGTCATCTCGCGCGCGGCAACACGCCGGAACTGAAACAACTGGCGGCGCTCGAAGACGATCTGAAATCGAAGGAGAGCATCACGTCGGTAAGCGATCCGCTCTTCAAGCTCGCGGCCAACTGGTGGAGCCTGGCAAGCGAAAAGGGGGTGCTGACCGCGGTGGAACAGGAGGCTGCAAAAGCGCACGCCGCAAGGCTCTATAAAGACCTCTCGCCACTCCTCACCGATGCCGTGGACATCGCCATGGCTGACAATCGGCTGGTCGCAGCACCCTGCCCCCAGTTGCTGCAAGCGATCGAGGCAGATGCGGCTCGGAGCCGTTCAGCGTCCGAGGCAGCCCAGCACTACAAGATGCTGCTGGCCAGGGACGACGTGACCCCAGAGGTTCGGGAGGCGGCCGAGGTACGGCTAGCCCACTGGGAGAGCCTAGCGAAAGAGGGCAAGGTACGACTCGGGGAGAACTGGGTCACGCCACAGCAGCGGGCTGATATCGCCAAGAAGGCCGACGTCATGGTTCAGCACAGTCTTGAGTTGCTGCGGCTCGGCACCTACGACCTGGCCCGTGAAGAACTCCGTGCCGCCAGCAAGCTCAATCCTGAAAATTTCCACGCCGAGTTTCTGATGGGCTTTATCTATTCGTTCGTTGTCGGCAACGACGTGATGGGTACCTACCACTTTACGGAGGCCGTTCACCGCAGCGACTCGCAAAACGCCTTTGCGCTCAACAATCTGGCCGTCTGCCAGATTTTCATCCGTCGCTACCACGATGCCGCGATCAATTTTCGAAAGGCGCTCGAACTGATGCCAGGCGAGCAGACGATTGCCGACAACATCGGCACCATGCTGGCGATGTCGCGCTTGAGCGAGATTATCGGCCTGCCCGATCCGGTGAGAAACTCCCTCAACGATCTCTACCGCACCGCAGTCCACGAACTGAATCTCAAGCCGGTTTCAAAGACAGACCGGTTTTTTCTGCTATCTCCCTACGGCAAGGCGGGGGACCCGCGTGAGAATGGCGGCCAGGATGGGCTCAAGGGAATGCTGGAGGAGCCGCCGGAATCGGTGGTGGGCATCGCAAGCGGCACGGGATTTGTCATCGCCCCCGGATACGTGGTCACTAATAACCACGTGGTCGAAGGCGGCAGCGATCTGGTCATCATGGATCCGAAAGACCACGAACGACAGTTCCCGGCCACCGTGGTTGCCACGCTTACAGATCCCGATATCGCCCTGCTGAGGTGTGAACAGCTGGATGCGCCGTCGCTACCGCTAGCCGCCGGCATGCCCCGAAACGGCACCGACATCATGGCGTTGGGCTACCCCGGAGGCTCGCTCCTGGGCATGGAACAGAAAGTGACGCGAGGCACGGTTATCTCTCAGAGCGATCCGCAGATGGACGGCGGCAACTTTCTGCACAGTGCCACGGTGAATCCCGGCAACAGTGGCGGGCCGATCGTGAATGATCAGGGGCACGTGGTGGGGGTGGTGGTGGCTGTTGTGCGGACCGCGACCATCGGCAATGCCTACAGCATTGGAATTCCTGTGGAGCGGATCTGGCCATTCCTGAGTGAGCATCTGACGGAACTCCAGCCTGCCGAACCTGATGCAGAGGTGAAGACCTGGCCCGACGTGGGTGACGCCGCCGGCCCTGGCACCGTCTTCATCAGTGCCAAGATCAAGCGGGTGTCGAAGAAGAAACCCGCCAACGCCGCGCCAGATGCGGCGCCCGCCGTGCCGCCTCAAGGAGCGCAACCGACTCCGCCCGTCACACCGACGCCACCAGCCGCTCCCGCGACGCCCGATTCACCGGCGCCCACCGACGAGAACTGAAGCCGCGTAGGACGGTCGCTCAGGGATAGACGAGGGATTCGACCGTCCCTCAGGGAGCGGGCCATGCTCAGCGACAAGCGTTTTGTGGGGGCTCGTGAACCATTCTGTTGTCTGTCGGCGGTTCTCTTGTCGACCGGCACGCGTCGCCGACCAGACGGCTCAGGCAAGAATCGCCTCAATCGGCAGACCATGGTCGATCGCCAGCCGCTTGCGGCCGGGGATTTCCAGCCGGTGTGAATCGAGCCCAAGCAGCTTGAGGATCGTGGCGTGGATGTCGGTGACATAGTGCCGATGCTCCACGGCATGAAAACCGAGTTCGTCGGTCGCGCCGTGGGCGATGCCTCCTCGCACTCCCCCGCCCGCCATCCAGACTGAAAACGCAAACGGATGGTGATCGCGGCCATCGGCCCCCTGCGACCCGGGCGTCCGGCCGAATTCGGTGGCAAACACCACGATCGTCTCGTCGAGCAGCCCCCGGCGGTGGAGATCTTCGAGCAACGCCCCGATCGGCTGGTCGACCGCCAGCGAGAGCTTGGTGTGGTTGTTTCGCAGGTCGCCATGGGCATCCCAGGCACCGGCCCCGCCGCCGCCATGCTGGATCTGGATAAACCGCACCCCTCGCTCCACCATCCGCCGGGCCGCCAAAAGCTGCATGCCGAAGTCTCGACAGTGTGGCTGATCGAGGCCGTAGAGCGTTTTGGTCTCCTCGGTCTCCTGCGAAAAATCGACCAGATCGGGCACACTCGACTGCATCCGAAACGCGAGCTCATACGAAGCAATCCGCGCGGCGGTGGCAGGATCTGGTGCGTGGTCAGCGGCCGCAAGACTGTTGAGCCGCTTGATGAGCTGAAATCCCTGCTCCTGGGCCTGCCGGGACATGGGCCGCTCCGGAGTGCCGAAATCGAGCGGATTGGCCGGGTCGATCCGCAGGGGCACCGCGTCGTGGGCGGGGCCGAGGTAGAGGCCGTCTTTTTTGTTCCAGTATTCCCGCGTGCCGAGTGAGACGAACTGTGGCAGGTTGTCGTTGAGGGACCCGAGGCCGTAGTGCACCCAGGCGCCGAGTGTGGGGAATTCCCCGTCGAGCATGTTGCGGCCGGTGTGAAACTGCGTCTGGGCCATGTGGTTGGAGTCGGTCGTCCACATCGAACGCACCACCGCGATCCGGTCGATCTGCCGGGCCACGTGCGGAAACCAATCGCTCACCTCGATGCCGCTCTGACCATGCTTGCGAAATCCTGTCTGAAGCGGGAAGAGCACGTTCCGCTGCTGTCCGTTGGCATCGGGAACCATCGCCCGCTCCAACTTCAGCTTTTCAGGATTCTGCACGTCGGCATAAGGCGTCTCCGCAATCGTCCGGCCGCCGTATTTGGTGAGCATCGGCTTCGGATCGAAGCTCTCCATGTGGCTCACGCCGCCGTTCATGAACAGCCAGATCACGCTCTTCGCCCGAGGAGCAAAGTGCGGCCGACCGTCGGGCGCGGTCCATCCGACAGGGTTGGCCAAGGCTCGCCCGCGATCGCGATCGAGAAGCGCTGCCAGCGCCACGCCGGCGATCCCCTGCCCCATGCCATGGAGGAAGCGACGCCGGGCCGGCACACGCAACGACGGATGATCGGGAGTGCCACACATGACGGAGACTCAGCGGATGGTAAGAAATTCGGTGTGGTTGAGCAGCGACCAGACCAGTTGCATGCGGCTATGGTCGCCGGCGGGAGCGGGCGTTCCATCGGCCGAAGCCTGCCCTCGCCAGTCGGCAAGTGACTCCAGACAGACAGCCGTCTCGGCCGCCGTCGGCCGTCGGCCGAGGATGGCCACAAACGCCCGCGCTGTAAAGCCGCTGTCGTCGAGTGTGGTCGCGGTGGAGGCCGCGGCAGCGCTCGCGTCGCCAAGCCGGTCGGCGATCGCAGCGGCGGAATCGTGCACGAGAGCCGCATTGGAAAGCGCAAGAGCCTGCTGGGGAACGATGCTCTGATCACGCCGATAGCATTCCTTCACATCGGCCTCGTCGAAGGCCGTCAGGAATCGATTGCGGTCGATGTTGGAATGAAAGAAATAGAGGCTGCGCCGACGTGAGGCAGCCTGTTCGGCAGTCGGCACAGGCGGCCCACCCATGGTCGAGTCGAGCGTGCCCGCGATGGCGAGCATGCAGTCGCGGACTGCCTGCGATTCGAGCCGGATTCCCTCCCGCCGCCAGAGAAACCGGTTGTCAGGATCGCGGGACGCGGTCGCATCGCCGCCGACGGGGCTGGAGGCCATCCGATAGGCGGCCGAGGTCACGATCAGACGGTGCAGGTGCTTCATGCTCCAGCCGCTGTCCACGAGTTCGCTCGCCAGCCAGTCAAGCACCTGGGGATTGAGCGGAGCGTTGCCCTTGCGACCAAAGTCAAACATCGTCGTCACGAGCGGCTGCCCCATGTGCCGCAGCCAGATGTGGTTGACCGCGACGCGGGATGTGAGCGGATGACGCGGATCGGTGATCCACTCCGCCAGCGCCCGGCGCCTTCCAGTGCTGACGGCTGGAAAAGCGACGATCGGATCTTTTCCCTTGGTTCCATTGAAGTGAGTCTGCACCCATGCTGCCCCCACCAGGGGCGTGAAGGATTCGCCCGGCACATCGACCGCCGCCAGCGCCGACTCCAGTTCGCCGCGTGCTGAGGTCAGATCGGCGGCGATCGCCCCCTTCGGGTCGCCATCCGTCGCCTTTTTTCGAACCTCCACTTCCGCCAGTTTCTGACGCGCGCTGGCGACGGCCAGTTCGCGTTCGGCCCGCACTGCCGATCGGGCCAGTCCTCGCACGAGCGGTGGCTGGTCGCCTCCTGTCTTCAGTTCCTCCCACTCCCAACGGGCCCGAGCGGCTTCGATTCGCCGCTCGAGACTCGTGCACGAGGCGCGGGCCACCGCCAGTTTCGCTTCCGCGACAGTGGTGTCTTTCCCCGCGGCAATCTCTCCAACCGCCTGTTCGGCGGCAGCGACCGCTCGCCGCGCGGACGCCATGTGGGCCTCGGCCGCCCACGGCTGCCGCTCGGGCTCCGAGGCGATCTTGGGCAGCGGAACGGGCTCGATGGAGATCGGACGAAAAGCGACGAACTCGGGCACCCCCGGCGGGATGGAGCGAGACCGATCGGGCCGCGATTCCTCTCCCCTCACAAACAGATACGTGGGGGCATCGCAGACGCCATCGAAGACGCGTGGAATCCCGTCGCGGCTGAGATCGGCCTCTCCAGGCACCATATCGAGCCGCACATGATATGGCTCGAAGAATGCCCGCAGCCTGTAATAGTCGGCCTGTGGGATCGGGTCGTATTTGTGGTCGTGACACTTGGAGCAATTCATCGTCAGGCCCAGAAGGCCCTTGCCAACGTGCTCCACCGTTTCGTCGAGCCACTGATGGCGGTTGTAGACGAAGAAATTGCGGGCGAGGTAGCCGGTGGCACGGAGCTTGGCTGGATCGTCCGGGTAGAGTTCGTCGGCGGCCAGCATCTGCCGGAGCATCTCGTCGTAGGGCAGGTCGGCATTGAGGGATTCGACGATCCAGTCGCGCCAGTGCCAGATGTGCTTCTGACTGTTGCGGTGTTCTTCACCCAGCCCCCACCAGTCGCTGTAGCGCCAGACATCCATCCAGTGGCGGCCCCATCGCTCGCCATGCCGCGGATCAGCGAGCAGTCGCTCCACCAAGTGCTCGTACCAATCGCTGGCGGCCGTGGCTTCGATGTCGGCAATCAGCCCCGGCTCCGGCGGCAGGCCGATCAGGTCGAGATGGAGCCGGCGGATGAGCATCGCCCGGCTTGCCTCAGGCTGCGGAGAGAGGCCCTGTTGCTGGTGGGCCTGCGAGAGAAACGCATCGATCGGGTTTTTCACCCAGGCGGCGTTGGCAACGGCCGGCACTGCCGGCCGCACTCGTGGCTGAAACGCCCAGTGATCCGCGGGCGAACTCTCAGGCTGTTCATTCGCCGGCGCAGGAGCCCCGGCGGCGATCCAGGCAGCGACCTGCGCCACCTGCTCTGGCGTGAGCGGCTCTCCCTCCCCTTCCGGCGGCATCCGCTGTGAAGGATCGGCATCCGCCACGCGCGACAGCAGGAGGCTTGCATCTGCCTGGCCCGCGGCAATCGCGGCCCCCGAGTCACCCCCCTGTCGCATCAAGGAGACGGTGTCGAGCCGCAGTCCGGCCTCCTGCTTGAGTCCGCCATGGCAGGAATAGCAACGCTCGGCCAGCAGCGGCTTGAGCGTGTCGGTGTAGACAGCCAGCGGCTCGGCAGCCACCGCGCTGACAGCGACCGCGGACAGCCCGCCCATGCTGACGGCCAGACGCACGGCTACGCACGCCAGCCATGCCAGTCCCGAATGGAGCGAGCGCGTTGGGGAGAGTCCTGCCATGAACCACAGCCTCGAGAACACGAAAACCAGTGATCATTCTACGTTCCCCGCGGGATCTCCGCCAAAAAGCGGCACAATCGCGGCCAACTTCCCGAGACCGCAGTCGTCTCCCAACGCCGCGGCTGCTGCACGCCGGCTGCTGAACGTCGGCAGGCACTCTCACCCCGCCGCTGCCGGCTCGGCCGGCTTCCGGTTCTTCTTTTTTGCTCCAGCCTTCGGAGGCGGCGCGGGAATGACGTGAGCCCGCTCTGCCCAGACCTGCCAGCGGGCGGCAAGCTCGGCCGCCAGATCCGGACGCTCGCCAGCGAGATCGTGCTGCTCCGTCCGGTCAGCTGCCAGGTCATAAAGCTCCCAGGCCCCCGTGCTCCCCTTCCGGACCAGTTTCATCGCGCCCGCGCGGATCGCGGCATTTCCTTCGTGCTCCCAATAGAGCGCCGACCGCTCGAACTCGCCGTTGCGGAAGGCGGGCACCAGACTCTGGCCCTCAAGGGGCTGGATCGGCTGGTCGCGGAACTGTTTGGGATAGGTGGCTCCGCTGACCTCCACCACCGTCGGCATGATGTCGATCAGGTGCGCGGGCTGCGTCCGCAACTCACCCCGGGTGGTGATGCCGGCCGGCCAGTGAACCACCAGCGGCGTGGCAATGCCCCCTTCATGATTGAAATGCTTGTAGGAACGCAGCGGCGTGTTCTGGAGAAACGCCCAGCTCTCTCCGCAGAACCAGTCGGAATCGCCCTGTGTGGGATCCCCCTCCGTGCGGCCGTCGGGCCCCAGTTCCGCGTTGCCGCCGTTGTCGCTCATGAACAGGATCAGCGTGTTGTCGAAGACGCCGCGGGCCTTGAGCCCGGCAACCAGATCCCCCACCGCCCGATCCATCCGCTGCACGCAGGCCGCGTAGGTCGCCATGATGTGGTCGAATCGATCCTGCTCGTTGGCGGTGAGCGATGCCCACGCCTTGATGGCAGCGGGCCGCGGAGCAGGCTCCCAGGCCGGATCGATGATGCCCATCTCCACCTGTCGGGCGAGCCGTCGCGCGCGGAGTTCGTCCCAGCCTGCAGCATACGAACCGCGGAGTTTCGCGATCGCGTCTGCCGGCGCCTGCAACGAGAAGTGGGGGGCGTTGTGGCAGAGGTGCAGATAGAACGGTTTCTGTTCTGCCAGCGCCTCGTCGATGAACCGCAGCCCGAAGGTCGTCCAGAGATCGGTGGAATACCAGTCTGCTGGTAGCCGCGGATCGTCGGTGGCGATGGGATCGCCGTTGAGAAAAAGCTCGGCCCTGGGGTGGGATGCAAAATAAAATCCGCCGGCTGCCGCGTTGAGGCTCCGGTCGAAGCCTCGGGTCCAGGGGGCGACTCCACGTTTCTGTCCTAGGTGCCACTTGCCGGTCATGGCCGTGAAGTAGCCCGCCGGACGCAGCACTTCGGCCATTGTCACGCACTGATCATTGAGCCGCCCTCGATAGCCGGGCAGATCATGGTCCTCGTTCATGTGGCCCACGCCCGCCTGGTGGGGATAGAGGCCAGTGAGAAGCGAGGCCCGCGTCGGGCAGCAGCGGGCGGTGTTGTAGAAACTGGTGAATCGCAGGCCGTTGTTGGCAAGGGCATCGAGATGAGGCGTGGCGATCTCGCTGCCGTAGCAGCCCAGATCGGAAAAGCCCATGTCATCGACGAGAATGACGACGATGTTGGGCGGCGCGGCGACAGGCGCGGCCGCCAGGCATGCTTCCTGTCGTGGCACGAACCCCAGCATGAACACGCCCAGAAGCACCGAGAGTCGGGCGATTGTGACCACGGTGACCATCGTGCAACGAATCATCTGCATGGCATGTCTCCAGAATGGCATCACGATGATCACAAGGAACGTATGGTAGTCTCTGCGGGCTCCACGCACCCAGCACGCAGAGCCTCTCGATGACCGCGTCCGAAACCAGCCACACCACGAGCACACCGGCCCCCGCAGCACACTGCCGACCCGCCGGCATCTGGCAGCTTGCGTTCTGCTCGTTGGGCATCGTCTTCGGCGACATCGGCACGAGCCCCCTCTACACGCTCAAGGAGTGTCTTCACGTCGCCTCCACCCACGGCGAGACCTTCGACCGGGTCGACCTGTTCGGCATCCTGTCGCTAATGTTCTGGGCGCTGATCCTGGTGGTGACCGTCAAGTACGTCATGTTCGTGATGCGGGCCGACCACAATGGCGAGGGGGGCATCCTGGCGCTCTTGTCGCTTGTGCCCGAGCGGTATCGCACCGGGCCCGGCGGCATCGGCGGCGTGTCAGGCATGACACTGCTGGCCGTGATCGGCGCCGCATTGCTCTACGGCGACGGCGTGATCACGCCGGCCATCTCCGTGCTCAGCGCCGTGGAAGGACTGGCCGTGGCCAGCCCGGCCCTCAAGGATGGCGTCGTGCCGATCACCTGCCTGATCCTGCTGGCGCTCTTCTCCATCCAGCAGGCTGGGACGGGAATCGTGGGTCGGCTGTTCGGGCCGATCATGCTCGTCTGGTTCCTGACGCTCGCTGGTTTAGGGGCGAACCAACTCGTCCGCGAACCCACAGTGCTCGCCGCGATGAGCCCTTGGTATGGCGTCGAATTCTTTTTGCGTCACGGCTTCCGCGGCCTGCTGATCCTCGGCTCGGTCGTGCTCGTCGTCACGGGTGGCGAGGCCCTCTACGCCGACATGGGCCACTTCGGCCTCAAGCCGATTCGCAAGGCCTGGATATGGCTGGTGCTGCCGTCGCTCGTGCTTGCCTATTTCGGGCAGGGCGCGCTCCTGCTGCGGGATCCTGCGGCAGCGGCTAATCCCTTCTATGCGATGGTGCCCGCCGGACCGGCGACCTACGCTCTGGTTATCCTCGCCAGTCTTGCCACCGTGATCGCCTCTCAGGCGCTCATCTCCGGGGCCTTCTCGCTGACGCGGCAGGCGATGCTGCTCGGGTTCCTGCCTCGCGTGACGATCCGCCACACCGCCTACGACAACGAGGGGCAGATCTACATCCCCGAGGTCAACGTGCTGCTCGGCGTCGGCTGCCTGGCGCTCGTGCTCACCTTCCGCGAGTCGGTGAAGCTCGCGGCGGCCTACGGCCTTGCGGTCACCGGCACGATGGTCGTGACCTCGATCCTCTACTACCTTGTGATCCGCCACACCTGGGGCTGGAGCCGCTGGGCCTCGTTGGGAACGCTCGCGCTCTTTCTGGGCGTTGATATCCCCTTCCTGCTAGCCAACATGTTCAAGTTCTTCGACGGCGGCTACGTGCCGATGCTGATCGGAGCGGCCTTGATCGCGGCGATGCTCATCTGGAGCCACGGCCGCACGGCGGTGATGGCCCAGTATTCCGGCCAGTACGGCCCCTTTGAGACCGAGTGGCCGCAACTCCGGAAGTCGATCGTCTCCCGGGTGCCAGGCTCCGCGGTCTTCCTCGCCGACAGCCGCGCCCACACACCGCCGGTGCTCGTGCACTACGTGGAGCGGTCGCGATCGCTCCATGAGACGGTCGTGCTGCTGCAGGTGATCGATGACCCGCAGCCCGAGATCATCGCCGGCCCTCGCTACACTGTGGAACGGCTCGTCGACGGCTTTTATTTTGTCGCCGTCCGCTTCGGCTACATGGAACAGCCGCTGCTCGTGCCCTTCCTGCGGCAGGTGGCCGCCGCCGAGAAGATCCCGCTCGATCCCGACACCGCCACGTTTTTCATCGGCCATTCCGAGATCACGCCGCAGGATGGCGGTCGCCTGGAATTGATTCCCGAGGCGATCTTCGCCTATCTCAAGCGTAATGCCGTCCGCGAGGAAAAACGCTACGGCATGCCGGCTGATCAGGTGATGGAGATCGGCGAACAGATCTCCTTGTGAGCATCGGGAGGGCTGACAGCCCCGCTCCACCGCAGTTTCCTCACGCTTCCACTCGATAGACCTGTACCCGCCCCCAGGAAGGCCACTCGCCAGCCTTGGGCTGGGGTTGGGCGCTGGCGCCGGCGAGGATGAGCTGCTGGCCGTCGGCCGAGAAGCGGGCCTGCGTGATCCGGTTCTTGGCGTCCTCCGAATGGACCAAGCTGCCGTCGGCGGCGGAGAAGATCGCGGCATTCCACGTTCCCTGGGCCTGCCGACCGGCCATCACAAAGTGCGTGCCGTCCGGCGACCAGGCGACTGTCTCCATCAGGCCGGTTCCGTGCTGGCCGTCCTTGATCTGGTCGATCCGTTCGCCTGTCCGCCAGTTCCAGCGCTGCCAGGTCATCTTGCCGTTGCCCGCCATTGGATCGGTCATCGATCCCATGCCGCAGCCGAGAAGCGAACTGCCATCGGGCGAGAAGGCGAGGGCGTAGATGCCGCCGCAGAAGTGGTGGCTCTTGGTCGTGCCCCAGGAGGTGAAGTCGGGCGACGTCCACTGGGCCACCGGCGCAGCGTCGGCACCGGCCGCCAGATCCCACACCCGCACTTCGCCAAGCATGTTCGCGGCGGCGAGATGCTGGCCATCCCGACTGAAGCCGCAACTCAGCACCGGAGGCGTGTGGCTGAAGGCGGCCACGAGTTCACCACTAGCAGTATCAAAGACCTTGACCGACGGCTCGCTTTCCACTGCCGGCTCATACTTCCAGCCGCCTGGCAGATACTGTCCCGTGCTGCTGGCCACGCGGCGGCCATCCGGAGAGAGCGCCAGTTGCCAACTCCAGAACCGGTGGGCACGGACACGACGCACCTCCTGCCGCGACTCCAGATCGTGCCAGATCAGCTGGCCGTCATACCCGCCGGAGATCGCCGTGCGGCCATCCGGCAGCAGCACGCAGCCGCTGGCGTAGGAGTCGTGCTTCGCCGCCAGGGCTTCGGCCTCTCCGGTGACCAGATCCATGCTGGACACCAGACCGTCGGCACAGGCGGTAATCCCGCGGGTGCCATCGGGGGTGAGTGCCATCCCCAGCACGCCGGTCGCGAGTTTGTAGGTGTGAATGCGGGTGAGTTTCATGCGATTAGGCGAGCAGGTCGCGGATCGGTTCCGCCTTGTTTTCGACCCGGTGAAACGTCGGCATGCCGGGCAGATCGTATTCCGCGTAGGGATCGATCCCCAGTGCCGTGAAGATGGTGGCAAATAGGTTTTGCTCGTTGAACGGCTTCTCGATCACGTCCACGCCATCGGCATCCGTGGCCCCGACGACCATGCCGCGTTTCAGCCCGCAGCCCGTCATCATCAGGCTCCAGGCATTCGGATAATGGTCGCGACCACGGGCGGCATTCAACCAGGGAGTGCGGCCAAACTCGCCCATCGCAATCACGAGCGTGGAATCAAGCAAGCCGCGCTCCTCCAGGTCACGGACGAGATGGTAGAGCACGCGGTCAAGCTCCGGCACCAACATCTGATGGATCTCATGCTGGAACACGTGGTTGTCCCAGTTCATGCCATTGGCGACCATCACGAACGGAGCACCATGCTCCACCAGATGCCGCGCCATCAGGGCGTGCTGGGCGAAGCTTCCCGCCCCATATCGCTCGCGATCTCTGGCCGGAAGCTTGGCGACGTCGAAGAGGTCGGCGCTCGCCGCCATGCCCTTCATCCGCTCGAACGCCGCATTCTGACTGCGAGCGACGCTGCTCCCGCGATCGCGTTCATACTTTTTCGTCAGGACTTTCCTGAGTATTTCGCGGGCCTCGCGGTCGTGCTGCGGAATGGCATCGACGCTGGCGTTGACCATCTGCGTGTAATCGCCGCCCAGTCGCACCGGGGCGTGTTCGGCACCGAGCCATCCCGCCCAGTTGCCCGCCTTAAACGTCTCGAACTCATTCCCACCAGGAATGGGATCGATGAATATGAAGTTCGGGATCGGCGAATCCAGCTGCCCCATCGCCTGTGACAGCGCGCTGCCAAGCGACGGGCGGGTGAAGCCGGCCCGCTCGGGATTGCCTCGCTGCAGCAGCGTGATGGCCTGCAGGTGCTCCGGCTGGGTCGTCTTCATGCTGCGGACGATGTTCAGCCGGTCCGCGATCCCGGCGCAGTGAGGCATGAGTGACGAGAAGTGCACGCCTGGAATGGCGGTCGGCATGCTCCCAAACGGCCCGCCGCTCGGCCGGCCCGGCTTCGGGTCCCATGTCTCAAACTGGCTCGGTGCGCCGCAGAGCCAGAGCAGGATGCAGTGCTTCTGCGCCTTCTTCGTTTCCGCCGCAAACACCGGATTGTGAAACAGCCCGGTGAAACTGCCGACACTCGCCACCGCACCGCCGGAAAGCCCCTGGAGAAAGAGACGACGGTGCACCCGGTGCTCGTCGCTCGGGCACTGGCCGGGACTCAGGTGGTGCGAAGGACGGTTCATCGTCATCACGATTCTATACCTACGGTACGGTCAGGAATTCTGCGCTTGTCAGCAGCGCCCAGAGCAGATCCCGGACCGCCTCGGCGGGCCGGTCTGACCGTGTCTCCAGAAAAGCAGCAGCCTGCGCAGCCTCGTCGGCATCGGGCATCCGGCCGCATGCGGCAAAGAAGGCCCCGCGAACGCGGGCACCGTTGTCTGGCAGTTCGACAAGACGGGCCGCGGTGCTGCCGGCTACAGGCTTCAGGATTTCGGTCAGGGCCGGCGCATTGGAGAGGAACTGCGCCTGTTGGAAGGTGGCGTTGTAATCCCGCGGCAACACGTCGGGCAGAGCGCTGATGGTCGCGCGCCGTAATGCGTCGTCGTCGGGTGACAGGCCGGCGGCGATCCGCCACGACCGTGCGAGCTGCTCGGCGGTGAGCGGCCGCTCCCGAACGCCGGCAAACGCGTCCGGCGGCACTGTTTCTGCAGCCGGCCCCACTGCGTAGACCTGACTCAGCACGATGCCGCGGATCAGGCGGCGAATGTCGTAGCCATGGGCGGCGAAATCCTCTGCCAGCCAGTCAAGCAATTCCGGGTGACTGGGCGTGTTGCGGGCGTTCATCTCGTCGACTGGCGAGACGATGCCCCGGCCCGTCAGCACGGCCCAGAGCCGGTTGACAAAGCTCCGGGCGAGCAAGGGATTACCCCGCGTGGCCGCATCGGCGAAGGCTTCGCGCCTTGAGAACTTGGGCACGCGGGGCGATGCCGCTGGATCGACATACTTGTCGTCGCTGTCTTCCTCCTTCTGATCCCCCGCCGGCCAGTTCTCTGGCAGCGTGCGGCCGTTCAAGAGCGTCAGTAGGGCGGGCTGCGACTCTTTCTTGAGGTTCGTGAAGTTGACGAAGCCGCCCACGGCCGACTCCGCCACATTGGTCGTGCCCTCCACGTTCTTGCCGCGATTGAAGGCCGCCACCAGGCCCCAGTAATGCGCCTGTTTGATCTCCCGGGCGAGCGGATGGTCATGACACTGGGCGCAGTCGATCCTCGTGCCATACACGACCGGGGCGACAGCTTCGGCGATCACCTGATGGTCATTGCGGCGTTCATACAAGAACCACGACGCCCCCTTTGTCTCGGGGCTGTCGGGCCGGGCGATCAGCATCTCGCGAACCGTTTCATCCCAGGGGCGGTTCGTGCGGAAGGCGTTCTCAAGAAAGGCCCACCAGCCGTTCTGCCGGCGCCGGTCTTCATGGCCTCCTCGCTTGACGCGGCCCATCAGAAACACATCCCACAGTTCGCGCATCCGCACGGCGTAGTCATCTGAGACGAGCAGACGATCCACGAGCGTGCTCCGCCGCGTCTCCGCGGGCAGCGACAGAAATTCGTCACATTCCGCCGCCGTGGGGATCCGGCCGGCGAGATCGAGAGAGACACGCCGGCACCAGGTGCGGTCGTCCACGGGGGCCGCCGGCTGCACGCCGCGGCTGGTCCAGCCTTCTGTAATAAAACCGTCGATCGCTTCTGTCACCGTCGCGAACTGCCGGCGGGACGCCGCGTGGTTTGTCGCTTGATTCGTCGGCCGGTTCGTCAGCTGTGCCGTCGGTTCAGCCGGCTCGGCGGCCAGGGCGACGATCCATTCCCGGATGATCTCGCGATCAGCTTCCGTGAGCTGCTTCTCTGGCGGCATGTGCTGGTCGGCATCTGCCGCGAGGTTCTGAAACAGACGGCTCGCCTCGGGCTGTCCCGGTACTACCACCGCGCCGTCGTCGCCCCCCTTGAGTACGGCGGCGGGCGTGTCGAGTTCCAGGCCGCCATGCTGGTCGATCGGACCGTGGCACTTCACGCACTGCAGGTCGAGGAGGGGCTGCACCTTGCCCGACCAGAGCGCCGTCGGATCGGCTCCGCCCGCGCGGCCTGCGGCTGTAAATGCAAGCACCAGCAGGAGCAGGGTGACATGATGTCGGTGGTGCATCGGCTGATGGTCGGCGACGGCAGGAAATAGTGACAGCTTGCAGCCTCTCAATGGTATTCGGAGGGCTCGACCGGGCAACGGCACTTTTTCCGGCCTGCCGACACAGGAACAACAGAAGCACAACTCAGCGGGAAAACCTGCGATCGCTACGCCAGCAGGTCGTTCACCACGCTCCCCGCCACATCGGTCAGCCGAAAGTCGCGTCCCTGGGCTCGAAACGTCAACTGCTCGTGATCGATGCCCAAAAGATGGAGCACGGTGGCGTGGAGATCGTGGACGTGCATCGGTTTCTCAACGGCGTGGTAGCCGAATTCATCGGTGCCACCATAGGTCAGTCCGGAACGCACTCCCGCTCCCGCCATCCACATCGTGAAGCCATGCGGATGATGATCGCGGCCCCAGGTCGCCCCGGATACCTGAGCCACCGGCGTGCGGCCAAACTCACCGCCCCAGATCACCAGCGTGTCGTCGAGAAGCCCCCGTTGCCTGAGGTCAGCCAGGAGCGCGGCGATCGGCCGGTCAGCGGCGGCACATTGCCGTGTGTGTTCGGCATCGATGTCGGTGTGCGAATCCCAGCCACGGTCGTAGAGCTGGACGAATCGAACCCCGCGCTCCACCAGACGCCTGGCCAGCAGACAGTTCCGCGCCAACGACGGCTTGGCGGGATCGGCCCCATACGCCTCGAACTGATGCGCCGGCTCGGAGGTGAGATCGGCGAACTCCGGCACGCTGGCCTGCATACGAAATGCCAGCTCGTAGGAGGCGATGCGGGCAGTAATTTCTGGATCCCCCAGAGACTCGTGCTGCCGACGATTCATCCACTGCACGAGATCAAGCTCAGAACGTCGGGTGGCAGCGGAGACATTGGGTGGGTTATCCAGATGAAGCACCGGTGGCCCACTGTTGCGGAGAGGAACTCCCGCATGCTGGGCAGGGAGAAACCCATTTCCCCAGAAGTTCTGCAGCAGCGGCTGGCCGTCACTGACGCCACTGGTCAGCACGACATAGGCCGGGAGGTCCTCGTTCTCCGTCCCCAAGCCGTACGACAGCCAGGCTCCAAGCGTCGGCCGATCTCCCTGCACGCTGCCGCCGTTCAGGAAATGGACAGCGGGGTCGTGCACGTTGGTGGTCGTGTGCATCGAACGGATCACGGTCAGTTCATCCGCCACCGTTGCCAGGTGCGGCAATAGCGAGGAGATCACGATGCCCGACTGACCACGAGGCTGGAAGTGGTACGGAGATCCCTTGAGGCTCGGGGTCCCGCGGATGAGGGCGAACTGTTGATGATTCTTGAGGAGCTCTGGCGGGATCGTGGCGCCGTCCATGCGATTGAGCAGGGGCTTGGGGTCGAACAGGTCGATGTGCGACGGGCCGCCAGCCATGAACAGAAAGATCACACGTTTGGCCCGGGGACGGATCGCCGGCGGAGGCATGCCAGCGGTGGCAGGCCGCAGCAGCGTGGCCAACGCGATGCCGCCGAGCCCTGCTGCGGATGCACCCAGGCCTGCTGCCGCTGCGCCAAGGCCTGCTGCCGCTGCGCCAAGAAAGGCCCTTCGCTGCAGACCGTCTGTGGAAATAGGATGGAATGCCATAGAAGAACACCTCGTCGTTGCCGTCACGGCCGCACCAGAGTCTCGTCCAGGTTGAGCAGGACAGTCGCCACGCTCGTCCAGAGACGCCGTGGGTCTGCGGTGGCAGCGCTCACGCGAGACGCGGCGATGAAGTCAAGAAACCGTCGCTGCTCCGCTTCCGTGGGAGTCCGGCTCAGCGAGACCGCAAAGGCATACGTGATCCGTGCGTCATCGTCAGCGGGTGCTTCCCGGAGAATCCGATCGGCAAAAGCCTCCGCCGCCTCCACGAAGATCGGATCGTTGAGTGTCACCAGTGCCTGCGTGGGGAGATTGGACATGGATCGCTGGACGGTGCACACCGTGCGTGCCGGCGCGTCGAGCAATTCAAGCGTGGGATGCAGCGCCATCCGGCGACGGTAGATGGAGAGGCTCTTGCGGTGAAGGTCGGCGCCACGGCTGGTCTCCCACGTGCCGGGCAGGTCACGGTCCTCCCAATAGCCAACCGGCTGCGGCGGGAAAATGCCTGGACCGCCGGCGAAGCTTTCCAACAGACCACCCACGGCCAGGGCCTGATCACGAATCTGCTCGGCAGGCAGCCGCACCCGCGGCATCCAGCCCAGGAAGCGGTTGTCGGGATCGATCCGGGCAGCCGCCTCCGCACGCCGTCCCGCCTGCCGATAGGTGGCGGAGGTGACGATCAGTCGGTGCAGCGACCGCGTGTCCCAGCCGGACGAGACAAACTCCGAGGCCAGCCAGTCGAGGAGTTCCGGATGGGTCGGCCACTCCCCGCGCAGTCCGAAATCGGCGGGCGTCCGCACGAGTCCATGACCGAAGGCGTATTGCCAGAAACGATTCGCGACCACGCGGGCAACCAGCGGCTGGCGGCCGTTGACCAGCCATCTGGCGAATTCCAGCCGGTTGGTCGGCTGCTCCACGGCCGAGTCCGCAAAGACGGCCGGCACTCCCGGCCCCACCTGCTCGCCTCGCTGCAGAAAATCGCCCCTGATGTGGACGAACGTCTCCCGTGGCTCACGTCTTTCCCGCATCACAGGCACGTCCAACGTTTCGCCGCCGGGGCTCTCCCATGACATCAATGGCCCGCCCTGAGCAAAACCTTCGCCGCCATGTTCGATGGAGTTGAAGATCGCCAGCAGACGGTAGTAGTCGACCTGCGAGATCGGATCAAACTTGTGGTCATGGCACTCGGCACAGGCCACCGTCAGGCCGAGCCAGACCGCCCCGGTGGTGTTGACGCGATCGACAACGCCCTTGAGACGATACTCCTCGACGGGATAGGTGTTTCCCTTGGCTTGAGGCGCCTGGCGATGAAACATCGTGGCGATCTGCTGCTCGGGCGTGGCGCCCGGAAGCATGTCGCCGGCCAGTTGCTCGATCGTGAACTGATCGAAGGGCTGGTTGCGCGCGATGGCAGCCACCACCCAGTCACGATAGGGCCAATAGTGGTCGGGCTTATCGTCGGCATAGCCGCGGGTGTCGGCATACCGGGCCAGGTCGAGCCAATCCTGAGCCCTTCGCTCGGCGTAGTCTCGCGAGGCCATCAGGCTGTCCACCAACCGTTCGTAGGCGTCGGGAGCAGGATCCGCGACGAAGGCGGCGACCAGCGCTGGATCGGGTGGCAGCCCGGTAAGATCCAGACTCAACCGCCGCACGAGCATGGCCCGATCGGCCTCCGGTGATGGTGCGAGCTGCCGGGCCTCCAGTGCCGCCAGCACAAAGGCATCGATCGGATTTCGTGGCCAGGCGCTGTTGGTGACCTGCGGCACCTCCGGCCGCCGCGGTGGCACGAGCGACCAGTGGGTCTCGTAGTCGGCTCCCTCCTCCACCCAGTCGGAGAGCACCGACTGCTGGAGCGACGTGAGTTGCTTGTGTGTCGAGGGGGGCGGCATCACCTCTTCTTCAGTGGTCGCATGAACCCGCCGCACGAGCAGGCTCTCCTGCGGCTTTCCCGGCACGATGGCGCCAGCGGCGATGGCGTCTGCACGGAGGTCCAGCCGCAGATCGGCCTGCCGGGCGGCAGCATCGGGCCCATGACAAGCGAAGCAGTGCTCCGCCAAGATGGGCCGGACATCGCGATCGTAGGCCACTCGGGGAGCATCGGCACGAAGGTCAGATGCGCAGGCCGGCAGCAGACAGAGCATGGCGACAACACAAATAAGCCGTCGTCGCGACTGCACCTCCGTCCCAGTCAAACGAGTCATTGCAACGCACCTCGGACCCGATTCTCCGCTTGCTGCAGCAAGGATTCTACTACCCCGAGCACTTAGGAGTTAACTGTTTCGAATGCAGATTCCGTGAGGGGCTGACCGGGCCCCAAGAGCCGGCGTTGCTGACAAGCGCAGGCAGGCTGCCGGAGCGCAGTCAGCATCGAGTGAGCGGAGGCGGTGCCATGAGCCGGGCTTCGCCCGGCGAACGTAAGCCGGAGGCGACGCCGGGACGGCGGCGACGGCGCGAAAGCCGCAAGGCCATAGCGAACGTCCGGCGATGGGGTTCGGTCAGCCCCGAACCGCCGCCAAATTGTGAGGTGCAAGCGTCAACTATTGGATGCTCCCCGTAGGAACACGGTCCACGGCGTCTTCCGAAGAGCCCGACGGTTGACGATCCGGCTCGTCTACCCCGGCAGATATTTGGTTGTGGACGGCTTTGGGTCGATGATCGCCGCTGCCTCGGGAAGCCCCACGGCAGAGCAGGTGGCCGCATCCCACGCGATCGGCTGCTGCATCCGCAGGGCCAGCACGCCGAGCATGCCCACCTCGGTGATCCGGGCGCCAATTTCAAACGGCGAATAGGTCTTCGCATTGCCGGCACAGGCCAACACCCACTCAAACATGTGGGAGTTGTTGACCTTGCTCCACCGCGGCCGCTCCCCCTTTGCCACCCGGGCCGGATCCCACTTGAGTGTTTCGGTATCGATTCTCGGCTGTGTCTTTTCGAGCCTTGCCACCTCCGGCTGATCGGCTCCGCGAAACTCATCCGCCCCCTTCAGCCGCACCTGGCAGTCGGTGTTCCACAGTCCGGCCGACAGCGTTCCCTCGGTCCCCACCAGCATGCAGCCGGTCGATCCGGCCGCTCCGCGCGTCACCTCCTCCGGCGGAGGATTGTCTTTGCCGGAGTGGAAAAAGACCTTCACTGCGCCGCGGTCGCCCTTGGGGGCGAAGTCGTAGCGGATCGTGCAGCGGGTGGGATACGACTCATGCCCCAGATCATCCCCAGTCGCTTCGATCCGCGTGGGGGCATCGAGGTCGAGTGCCCGGTAAGCCAACTGAAACCCGTGGCAGCAGAAATCGGCGATCGACCCGCCACCGAAGTCGTACCAGCCCCGCCAACTCCCTGGATGGTAGATGCCTGCCTTATAAGGACGGGCCGGCGCCGCTCCGAGCCAGAAGTCCCAGTCGAGCCCTTCGGGAATCGGATCGCTATCTGCGGGGCGGTCGACTCCATTGGGCCAGCCATGCGCCGGATGCCAGACATGCACTTCCCCGATCGGCCCGAGCAGCCCCGACCGCACCACCTCGAAGCTGCGTCGAAACCCTTCGGTCGAGCAGCCCTGATTGCCCGTCTGTGTCGCCTGCCCGGGATGATCGATCGCGAGCTTCTCAAGTGCCCGGCATTCGGCCACCGAATGCGCCAGCGGCTTCTCACAATAGACATGCTTGCCAGCGGCGAGCGCAGCTCGGCAGATCGGCACATGCCAGTGGTCGGGCGTGCCGATGATCACGCCATCCACACCGCTTTCCTTCGTCAGCAGGTCGCGGTAGTCGGCATAGACCCGCGCCTCTGCGAGTTCCCCCATCTTCCGGGCGACCTCGATCTGCTGCCGGTCGACATCGCAGATCGCCACGATCTGCTGATCGAGCTTGGCCAACTCCGGCACCAGATAGTTCCGCATCTGGCCCCCCATGCCGATGCAAGCGAACGTCAGCGGCTTGTCAGCCGATCTCTCTACTGCCCGTGACATGCAGGCGGGCAACGCCGCGGAGGCGACGGCGGTCGATTGGACAAAACGACGACGGGAAAGCAGACGCGACACAGACCACCTCCAGAGTGTTTTCGTGCGTGGATCCTCGACATCAATTCATCGACATTGGATCCTCGATAGCGGCCACCACGGCAAGACCATCCGTTCAGCCGCCAGCGGATTGGACATTTTCTCGGCTGGGAAAGCGAGTGATTGCCCCTCAGAGGGCGGGAAGCCGCCGGAACAAACAGCTTCTTTTGTGCGGAAAATAAAAATGTCCAGATCTCGAAGCTCGAAGCGGACTACTCTCAGAAGGACCATGGACGACTCCGATGCCCACGCCCGGTTCACCCGGCTGCTGCAGGACCACCAGCCCGACATTCTCCGGTCTGTCCGGCTGCTGGTGCCCCACGCTGCCGACGCCCAGGAGATCGTGCAGGAGACGTCCGTCGCTCTCTGGAAACAGTTTGCCACCTACGACCCCAGCCGGTCGTTTGGGCAGTGGGCGCGGGGCTTCGCCAGAATCGAGGTGCTGCGCTTCAAAAGAAAGCGAAGCCGACGGCCGGTGCTCTCGGAACAGGCTTTGGAACTCCTGGCGACGACCGAGCTGGAGATGGCGGCAGAACTGGATGACCGGACCGAACACCTCCGCGAGTGCCTCGCCCGCCTTCCCACGCAGCAACGCAGGATGATCCACCACTACTACAGCGAGGAGATGGATGTGGCTGCGATATCGGCAGCCCAGTCCCGCACTGTGGAGGCAGTCTACAAGTCGCTGCAGCGGGTCAGACGCACGCTGCTGGACTGCATCGAACGCAAACTGAACCAGCCCACCTTGGATCAACACACACCGGTGCGGAATCGACCATGAATCTCGCCGACCTCGAGACGTTGATCCACAGCCACCTCGACGGCCGCATCACGGCCTCCGAGATGGAACAGCTGTCTCACGAACTGGAGACAGACTCCCAGTCCCGGCGGGTCTACCTGCGACTGGCTCATCTCCACGCCTCCCTGGGGTCGCTCGAGCCGCCTGATCGCGAGGCTCTCGAAGCGGCTGGTTTATCCAGCGCTGCCCAGCCGTGGCATGCCACTCGACCAACGCGAGCCGCGCAGATTGCGGTGCCTCTTGCCGCACTCCTGCTCACCGGGCTTGTCCTGCTGATGTGGCAGCCGTGGAGGCGGGAACCAGCACCCGAAGAGGTGGCCACTCCGACATCAATCGCCCGGCTCGCGAGCCTAAAAAACTGCCGCTGGGTCAACCCGCAGACTCTCTTCCAGGAAGGAGACCGTCTGGCGGCAGGCCAGCGGCTGGAACTCGCCTCGGGAGAGGCGCAAATTGAGTTTGATCACGGGGCGGTCGTGGTGCTCTCAGCACCGGCGATTTTCGACATCGTCTCGTCGCACGACACGTTCCTGATGCTGGGTCACGTTCAGGCTGAAGCCAACACGGAGGCGTCGCATGGGTTCTGTGTGCGGACCCGCACGGCCCGGTTTATTGACTTCGGCACGGCGTTCTCGGCGGTGGCGGCAGCGGATGGCCATAGCCAGGTGGAAGTGACTTCCGGAATGGTGGAAGTGCAACTGGCCAACACGTCCGCCCGCCACATGCTGCGGGCTGGGGAATCGATGGGGATCGAGCCAGGCCAGTCGGCAGCGACTACCCGCATCGAAAGCGGCGACGGCACTGCGGCGTTTCGGTTCCCCACGATCGAGCCCCCTTCCGCCGCCGACCATGCCGATCGGTCGCAGGGGCTGGCGGTGCTTTCCTGCCGGCGCGGTGAACTCGACGGGCGGAGCGGTCCGCTCGACGTGCTCCGCGACGGAAAGGGGCAATCCCAGGCCGATGCTCCCGAGGAAAGCCTCTTTTTCAGAACGGATGAGGCGGGGCTGTTGCTGCTCGACCTCGGCCGGGCTCTGCCGATCACTCGGATCAACACCTATAGCTGGCACCAGGACCACGGCTCCGACACCAACCGGATCCGGGCCACGCAGAAGTTTTATCTCTACGGCTCCGCGGAGGCCGAACCTCCCGGCACAGACGGCCCACTGGCCGAACAGGGCTGGGTGTTGCTGGGACGGGTGAACACCGACGAATTCTTCGATGTCTCGCAGCCACGCAACCGGCCGGAGCAGCAGGCCACGTCGATCGCCGCTCCCCGCGGCGCCATCGGCACCTACCGCCACCTGCTCTGGGATGTCCGCCCCAGCCGCAGCGGCACGCAGACCGTGGAAGACAGCACGTTCTATGGAGAGATCGATGTCTATGTGGAATGACACCCATACAAACACAAGGAAGCAACGCCCATGCCCAACACCCCGAATCGTTCGACCCGTCGAGCGTGGCTGAAAGACACTGCCGCCATCAGCACGGCGCTGGCCGCTCCCAATCTGCTCGGCCTGCCTGCCGTTCACGCGGCCGGGGACGACCGCATCCGTGTGGGGCTCGTCGGCTGCGGCGGCCGGGGCATGGGTGCCGCCAGCCAGACGTTGAGCGTGGCCGGCTCAAACGTCGTGCTCACCGCGGTGGCCGATGCGTTTGAGCAGCGGGCTCTGGCGGCGCCCGCCAGCCTCAAGGAAATGCATGGCGACAAAGTGGACGTGCCGGTGGAGCGACGATTCTTCGGGTTCGATGCCCACCGGCAGCTGCTGGAACACTGTGATCTGGTGCTCCTCTGCACGCCGCCGTCCTTCCGGCCGTTTCAGTTTCAGGCAGCCGTGGAAGCGGGCAAGCATGTGTTCATGGAAAAGCCGATCTGCGTCGATGCCTTCGGGGCGAGGATGGCGCTGGCGGCCGCCGCAGAAGCCGACCGGAAAAACCTCAAGGTGGTGATGGGGCTGCAGAAGCGGTACGAGCCCTGGTATCAGGAGACCGTGCAGCGGGTGCGGGACGGTGCCATCGGCGAGATCACGAGCGCGCAGGTGTACCGGATGGCCGGACCGATGTGGTACAAGACCCGCGAGGCGGGCGCCAGCGAGCTCGCGTTTCAGGTGAACAACTGGACGCACTTCAACTGGCTCTGCCCCGGCGTGCAGGTGGAGGGGCACGTTCACGAGCTCGATATCGTCAACTGGCTCCTCGATGCCCATCCGGTGAGCGCATCCGGTATGGGTGGGCAGCAGGGGCAGCCCCGCGATCTCCCCAGCCAGGTGTTCGATCATTTCTCGATCGAGTATCGCTATCCCAACGACGTGGTGGTCAACAGCCAGTCGCGGCAGATGCCCGGCTGCAAGAACGACGTCCGCGAGGAATACCGCGGCACCAAGGGGATCCTGCGGGCGCCGATGGGGGAGATGCGTGACTACTCCGGCAACCTGATCTGGCGGTACGAGCCCACCAGCAAGAAAACGCCCAATCCCTACCAGATCGAGCACGATGTGCTGCATGCGGCGATCCGCAGCGGCCAGCCACTCAACAACGGCCACTACGGCGCCACCAGCAGCTTCACCGCAGTGCTGGGGATGTATGCCGCACTGACCGGTGAGGAGATGGGCTGGGATGCAGCATTGGCCCTGTCCCACCGGACGATGCCCGAGAACCTCTCCTGGGAGACTCCCGCGCCGGTCGTGCCCGACGCCGATGGGCAATACCCGCTGCCCGTCCCGGGTGTTTTCAAACTGGTGTGATCCGCTGCTTGCTGCAATGGAAACGAGTTTCATGAATCCTCTTCGTCTCTGTGGGCTGCTGGTGGAGCATCGTCTGACAGTCTTCGCGCAGTTCGTCCTGATGGTGGCCTGCCTGCCGGCAGTGGCTGCAGAACCGGAGCCCGCCAGATCAACGGATGACCGACCGCTCCGCGCCCTCTGGCTCGGGGTTCCGCATGCCGATGTCACACCTGATCTCCTGGTCGAGCGGATCAAACGGCATCTCGACTGCGAGATCGTCGTCCGACAGGACTGGCAGCAGGCCCTGCGCGAGCCCGATTTCGCGGCCGGTTTTGCGGCGGTGATCTATTCGCCGTGCGATCCGGAATGCCGCGACATGGAACTGGTCAATCGGGCGTTGGCCACGGCGAACAGCGGCGTGGGCACGGTGTTTGTCCACTGCGCGATGCACACGTTTCGCCACGTGCCGGAGTGGACGCAGCTGCTGGGGCTGCGAACGATCACGCATGATGGCTACCGGCCGCTCGAGCTGAAGGCCCCCGCCGACCCGCCTCCGTTCTTCGCTGGCCTGCCGGCCACCTGGCAGACCGAAGGCGACGAACTCTACCCCCACGACGCTCTTCTGGATGGTGTGACACCGCTGCTGAAAGCCTACAGCGTCGAACGGCAGGCCGATCATGTCGTGGCCTGGACACACAATTATGGCCAGGGACGGGTGTTTGGCATGTCGCTCGGCCACGATCTCAAGACGGTCGACGCGCTTCCCTATCAGCAGTTGCTGGCGCGAGGGCTTGCATGGGCGGCAGGGCGGAAAGAGCCGGTTGGCGCCCGCACTCCTCTCGCCGGAAAGGAAGCGACGTCATTCACCCTGCGGAATGGCGACCGGGTGGTATTCCTCGGCGACACGCTCATCGAACGCGAAGGGACAGACGGTGAACTGGAGGCCCGACTCACTGCCGCGTTTCCCGGCGTGCAGGCCACGTTCCGCAATCTCGGCTGGAGCGGCGACACGCCGACCGGCCTGTCACGCGGGTCGATCGAAACTGGCCCCGATCGGTTCGCTGTTCTGAAGAACCAACTGGCTGCCGCCCGGCCCACGGTGCTGTTCATCGGCTACTCCGACACTACCGGCATTCGCCCGCTGATCGCGGCGGCCCGAGAGATCGAGCCCTCTGTCCGCTGCGTGCTCGTGTCGCCCATCAGGCCCGAGCCCCTTGGCCCCCCCTGGCCCGACATGGCTCCACGAACAACCGCAGCGGCCGCTGCCACGGCAGAACTGCGGAGCATCGCCGAGGAACTTTCCCTGCGGCTGGTCTCTTTTTTCGATGGCGTGCCGGCCGGGCAACGCGGGCTCACCGACAACGGTATCCATTGGAATGCCGAGGGCTACCGGACGGGTGCTGCGATCATGGCAGAGCAGTTGGCCTTACCAGCCACGACGCTCACGGCCGCCCAGCAGAAATCGCTGCGAGAGGCGATCGTCGCCAAAAATAGATTCCATTTTTTCCAGTGGCGGTTTCAGAACTGGATGTATCTGGCCGGGTCGCGTCGAGCGGAGCAAGGACGCATGACGGCGGAACTCCCGCTCTTCGATGCATCGATCACGGCGGCCGAATCCCGCATCGGCAGGCTCGCCCGCGGTGAGGCGGTGCCGGTGGCTGATGAGCCAGCGCAGCCGGAGGCGATCGAACCGCAGCGGCCGCTGCCGGAGTTTCAGCTCGCGGACGGCGTGCAGATCGAACTCTTTGCCGAAAACCCGTTGATCGGCAAGCCGGTGCAGATCTCGTTTGACGAGCGTGGGCGGATGTGGGTCGTCTGCTCGTCCTCCTATCCGCAGGCCAGCCCGACTGCCCTGCCCGACGACCGGATCTACGTGCTGGAAGACACCGACCGCGACGGCGTGGCCGACACCTCCACGCTGTTTGCCGATGGCCTCACGATTCCCTGCGGCGCCGAGCCAGCCAACGGAGGCTGCTATGTGGCCGCCAGCACGGAACTGCTGTTTCTGAAAGACACCGATGGCGACGGAAAAGCTGATTCACGACGCGTCGTGCTCAGCGGCTTTGGCACCGACGACACGCATCACCTGATCCATTCACTCCGCTACGAGCCGGACGGCTGCCTCTCTTTCAACCAGTCGCTCTTCATCCGCACGAATGTCGAAACGCCCCAGGGCACCGTGCGTGCAGAGCGGGCCAATGTGTGGCGGTTCGATCCTCGCGACGGTAGCCTTCGCACGGTAGCGCACGGCTGGATCAACCCTTGGTCGCGAGCCGTCGATGCCCATGGCAACTATTTCACTGACGACAACGCCGGCCGCGGCATCATGTGGACGTTCCGCGATTCGGTCCACGATCTTGGGTCGGCGCCGCGGATGGCCCCCGCCGCCGGGCCGGAGGGCTCCCCCAAACTGTGCGGCCTGGAGGTGCTCGAAGGCGAGCATTTTCCTGATTCGTGGCAGGGCCACATGATCGCCGGTTCCCACACCGGCCTGGCACTTCTGCACTATGACGTCACTGACCGCGGGGCAGGCTTCGGCGCGACGCAACTGCCCGATCTGGTCCGGTCGCAGGACAAATCATTCCGTCCGGTCGACGTGCGGCTGGGGCCCGATGGCGCGCTCTATGTTGCCGACTGGACCAACCCGATCATCAACCACGGCGAGGTCGATTTTCGTGATCCGAGACGCGATCTCGTTCACGGTCGGATCTGGCGGGTGAGCATGAAGGACCGACCACCGGCCCGCTGGCAGCCGCTGTCAGGCCTTACCAATCTGCAACTCTGCGACCAGCTCGCGACGCCGAATGCGTGGGCCCAGTATCAAGCGCGACGACTCCTCATGGAACAGGGAGCCGCGGTGCTGCCAACGGTGCGGGAGTGGGCTGCCCGACACTCCGACGAGATGGCGGGGCTGGAGGCGCTCTGGGTCTGCGAATCGGTCAACCAGTGGGATGAAGCATTGCTCGACAGGAATCTGCGGGCCGGCGATGGGAGGATCCGCGCCGCGGCCACGCGGGTGCTCAGCCGTTCGATCGCTGACCGGCCGGCGAACGTCGAGCATCTCTTCTCGCTGGCCAAGGACGCACATCCGCGGGTGCGGCTTGAGGCGGCGCGGGGGCTGGCGGTCGTGCCCTCGGCTGAGTCAGCCGCCGCCGTGCTGGCCATGCTTGAGATGCCGGTCGATGCGGATCTCGACTACGCGCTCTGGCTGAGCATCCGGGAGCTGGCGCCGGTCTGGGTGAAAGCCATTACCAGTGGCGACTGGTCACCGGAGGGCCGCGAGAAGCAGCTTGCATTTGGGCTATCGGCCATCGAGCCCCGCTACGCCGCAGAAACACTGGCCTTTCTTCTCAAGGATCGATCGCTCGCCCGTGACGGCAGTGGGCCGTGGCTGGAACTGATTGGCCGGGCCGGCGATAGCCAGGCGGTGAACCGGCTCTATGCACAACTTCTCGGGCCGTCTCTGTCAGTTGCCACGCCACCCAACACTTCAGCCACCGACACAGCGAACAGCGGTGCTGCTGCCAGTGGATTTGACGAGCGGGCCTTTCCAGCTGTACTCGAGGCGCTCGCTGAGGCGGCAAGGCTCCGCGGCGTACGACCGAGCGACAGGCGGGGTGAACTCCGGCGATTTCTCTCCACCGGCAAAGAGCAGATGCAACTACCTGCCGTGAGGCTGGCGGGGGCGTGGCGGGAAGGAGAACTCGGCGACGCGTTGGTGACTCTTGCCGCCGCGGCCGACACTTCCGAACCGCTGCGATCAGCCGCCTTCGACAGCCTGCTGGCGTGCGGCGGGGGCACCGGCCTGCCAGGACTCGCTACGCTCACGGCTCCGGGCACACCGACGAACCTCCGCCGCCGCGCCGTCTTCACGCTGGCCAGTTGTGATCCGGCCGCCGGCGACCCCGCAGTGCTGGCGCTGCTGCGCGAAACGTCGTCGCCCGAGGCGACGGAGCTGTGGCGTGAACTTCTCCGCTATGCCGGCGTCGTGGGCCGCCTGCGGGAGCTCATCACTGAGCATGAGCTGCCGGCGGAGGTGCTCGCCGAAGGATTCCGACAGATGCAGTCGGCCAACATCGGCGACGCGGAACTGCGTCGGTTGCTGGCGACGAAATCGGGCAATCCGCCACCGGCCTACGGCTGGGGCGACTACCACAACATAGCCACCCGAGCGATGCAGCAGGGAGACGCCGCCCGCGGTGCCTTGGTCTATCAGCGGCCAGAAATGGGCTGTGTCGGCTGCCATGCGATCGCAGGCGTGGGCGGAAAAGTCGGTCCCGATCTCAGCACGATCGGCGCGAGCGCCCCGTTGGACTACATCGTCGAATCACTGCTCACGCCCGGGGCCGCCGTGAAGGAGGGCTACACCGCATTGCTGGTGGTCACCGACGATGGCCGCCAACACCTCGGCCTGCCGGTGAGTGAGACAGAAACAGAATTGGTGCTGCGTGATGCCAAGGGGCAGGAGATCAGGCTGACGAAAGCAACGATCGAGGAACGCACATCAGCCGGCTCGATGATGCCCGCCGGCCTGACCGACCCGCTTCCGCCGGGCGATCTGCTCGACCTCATCCGGTTCTGCGCGGAACTGGGCAGATCACCCTGAACCGCAGGGGCGAGAAGTCCCTGATTCTCTCTCTGAGCGTGTATAAAAAATGCCGGTTCATCTGAACACTCTCATGGTTGGAAATCGTTCATGATCCGTGCGTGCATTGCCGCTGTTTTCGGCGTCCTCATCCCGATCATGGCATTCGCCGCCGATGCACCCAAAGCCCCCGGCACCGTCGAAGAACTCTGGGCGGACTTCGATCCCCGACAGGATGAACTCGATGTCCACGTGGTGCGGGAGTGGGAGAGCGACGGCATCGTCTATCGCTACGTCACCTATCGCATTGGCACTTTCAAAGACAAACCGGCCCGTATGGCAGCCTTCTTCGGCTACCCAAAGGGAGCGACGAATCTGCCCGGGCTACTGCATCTTCACGGCGGTGGCCAGCGAGCCTTTCTCCATCAGGTCGAGTTCTATGCCAAGCTTGGCTACGCCTGCCTGTCGATCAATTGGGGTGCCCGGGAAATGGAAGACGCCAAGGATGGCGACCCGAATACGGACTGGGGAGTAGTCGACCCGACGCAGAAAAACGTGCCGGGATATTTCAACCTTAAGCCCGGCGACACATACCTCGATCCGTTCGAGTCCCCTCGCAACAACAACTGGTACCTGCTCACGCTCGCAGCCCGACGCGGCCTGACATTTCTGGAACGCCAGCCGGAGGTCGACGCCGACCGCCTCGGCGTGTATGGCGATTCGATGGGCGGCAGCCTGACGGTCTACGTCGCCGGCTCCGACAGCCGGGTCAAGGCTGCGGCACCTTCGATCGGCGGCTCAGGCTTCCGTACCAAGCCGTGGCCGCTGCTGCCACAGCAGGCGAGCATTGAAGCACCGAACGGCGACCTGACACTGTATGACGCGACCATCGGTTTCGAGTCGTATGCGCCGCACATCAAAGCTCCATTGCTCTGGCTGGGAACGACCAACGATTTTCATGGGATCATCGACGACACCTATCGCACCGGCGGGTTGATCCCACACCAGAACGTCCGCTACGCGTTCACGCCGCACACAAACCATCGCTTCACACCAGAGTTCGCCGTCACGCGACGACTCTGGTTCGACCAGTACCTCCAAACACGCTTTACGTTTCCAGCAACACCGGAATCGACGCTGGACCTCGCCACAGAAGACCACGTTCCCACGCTGCAGGTCATTCCTGATTCGTCGCAGGAAGTGACGGGGGTTCACATCTACTATTCGGTCGATCCTGATCCACGAGCGAGGTTCTGGCGATCAGCCGAAGCCACGCAATCGGATACCTCCTGGACGGCCAGACTGCCGATCCTGACCGTCGATCAACCCCTCTTCGCTTTTGCGAACGTCAGCTACGGGCTGCAAAAGACGGCATCGGAACCGTACGCCCACCCGACCGAACACTTTGCAATCAGTTCCCTGCTCCACGTGGCTGTTCCCGACGAACTCAAGCGCGCGGGCGTGACGGCAACGGACACACCTTCCGCGTTGATCGACGACCTCTCACGCGGCTACCAGGACTGGTACCTGCTGTCGGCAGACAACCCACATCACTGGGAATACTCAACGCGAAAACTCACCGACCCAAAGTGGCAGGGACACTCCGGGCAGCGGCTCACGCTCGATGTCGAGGCCGAGAAACCAAACGAACTGATCGTCATCCTGACGGAAAACCTCTTTCGTCCGTACCGCGGCAGGTCGCAGGAGTTCGTGGTGGTCGTGAAGCTTAACGGCGGTGCTGGCACGCAATCGGTGTCACTTGAGCCGGCCGATTTCAAGACCATCGACGGCGAGGCGATGTCTTCGTGGAAGAATGTCGATCTCCTCAGCGTGCGGGCGTATTACGAGAATTCTGGAACGATGCTCGGCAGCAAGAACTGGGCGGGGAGTCAGCCGAAGCTTCGAAAAATCTGGTGGCAAGCTCCTGATGGCCTTTCTCCGTAGGTGCGGCCTCTCTCCATTATGTCCATTTTTCGGTTCCAGAAGCGGAATACCCTTCAGAACGAAGGTCGCACTCCCTGCCGTCCACTGACTATCATGCTGAGAGCGGCCGCCGCGCCTGCCAACGCCACGGAACATGAACACACTCATGCCCACACACCTTCCGGCCGCCAGCCTCGCTGATCGACCCACGGCTCTCCATTTCCGTGGGCTCGGCCTGACGGCCGCAGCGATGATCGTAATTGTCGTGGGTAGTCCAGCCGCGGCGGTCGACTTCGCGCACGATGTGGTGCCGATCCTGCGTGTGCACTGCGGCAAGTGCCACACCGGCGCCGCGCGACAGGGGGGCTTCTCGCTCAACACCCGTGAGACGACGCTTGCCGGCGGCGACTCTGGCACGGCCGGCTTCGTGGCAGGAAAGGCGGCCGAGAGCGAACTGATCGCCCGTGTCACGAGTGCCGACCCCGACTACCGGATGCCGAGCGAAGGGGAGCCGCTGCCAGCAGAGGCGATCGCCATGCTCAAGGCCTGGATCGACGAACAGGCCCCATGGACCGAGGGATTTTCATTCCAGGGTGAACTCTATGAGCCGCCGCTGCGACTGCGGGAAGTCACGCTTCCGGCGGCGCAGGATGGCCGCATCAATCCGATTGATCGCATCATCGATGCCTATCAGCAGTCTAAGGGCATCCCGCGGGCTCCCGGTTGCGACGACCGCACGTTCATCCGTCGGGTGAGCCTCGATCTGGTCGGCTTGCTGCCCGATTCCGAGAGTGTCGAGGCGTTTGTCGCCGACTCGAGCCCCACCAAGCGGCAGCAGCTCGTCCGCACGCTGCTCGACGATAAAGTCACCTATGCCGAACACTGGATGACGTTCTGGAACGACTTGTTGCGGAACGACTACACCGGCACCGGCTTCATCACCGGCGGCCGCCGGCAGATCACCAGCTGGCTCTATCGGGCGCTCGTCGACAACATGCCCTACGACGAGTTTGTCCGGTCACTGGTGGCCCCCACCGACGCCTCGCGGGGCTTCATCGATGGCATCGTCTGGCGGGGCGAGGTGAACTCCAGCCAGACCGTGCCAATCCAGTTCGCCCAGAACATCGGCCAGACATTTCTCGGCATCAATCTCAAGTGTGCCAGCTGCCACGACAGCTTCGTCGATCGCTGGAAGCTTCAGGAGACCTACGATCTCGCGGCGATCGCCGCACCGACCGAATTGGAGCTCTACCGCTGCGACAAGGCGACCGGCGCAAAGGCGACGCCCGGCTGGATGTTTGCCGATCTGGGGCAGGTCGATCCCGCCGCGTCTCCCGAGCAGCGGCTGGCACAGCTGGCCGCGCTGATGACCAAGCCCGAGAACGGCTGGCTGTCGCGGAACCTCGTCAACCGGCTCTGGCAGCGGCTGCTGGGTCGGGGACTGGTGCATCCGGTCGATGCCCTGCGAACCCGCCCCTGGAGTGAGGATCTGCTCGACTGGCTCGCCGGCGACCTTGTATCTCATGGCTGGGACACCAAGCATGTGCTGGAGATGATCTGCACGTCGGAGGCCTATGGCGAGATCACGCCATCGCTCGACGCCCCGGCACTCGGCAACGCCTATGCATTCGCCGGGCCGCTCTCCCGTCGCATGACGGCGGAACAATTCACCGATGCACTCTGGCAGCTCACCGGCGCCGCTCCGGTGAAGCCCGACGCCGAGGTGGTACGGTTTGAAACCCCTCCGGCCACTGACGGCCCGCCCCCCTCCACCTGGATTTGGACGAATGCGACCGGCGCCGCTGAGCCGGGCGAGAAACGGACGTTCCGAGGAAAGCTCGCACTCTCGGCCGAACCGCTGCATGCGGTGGCCGTGTTCTCCGCCGACAACCGGGCGGTGATGTTTGTCAACGGCCAGCGGATTGCAGCCTGCGAAGATTGGGCACACCCACTGTCCCAGCAGATCACCGTCCCGCTCCATGCCGGCGAGAACACGATCCTGGTCGTGGTCACCAATGGCGAGGCGGGCGGCCCGGCAGCGTTGCGAGCAGAAATACGAGCGCGACTGGTCGACGGCTCGGAGGCGAGCCTCTCGACCGACTCCACCTGGGAATGGACGGTGCAGAGGCCGATCGACAAAGGGAAGTTCCCCGAAGACAGAGATCCTGGTGACTGGCAGTCTGGCGTAGTGATCACGGATCAATCGGTCTGGAAGGGGGCGGATGCGGCATTTGCTGATGGCCTGCGTGCGGCGGCACCTGGTCCGCTCCCGATGGTGCGGGCGGTGCTCGTGAAGGGCACATCGCTGATGGCAGCGCTCGGTCGGCCGAATCGGGATCAGGTGGTTACGTCGCGGCCGAGTGATCTGACGACGCTCGAGGCGATCCAACTGGCCAACGAGCAGACGCTTTCAGACTGGTTTGTCAGCGGCGGGGAGCGAATTCTTGCCGCCCACGGGCCGCGGAGCGACGACGTTATACAATGGATGTTTGCAGCAGCGCTCTCCCGCGGGCCCACCGCCGCCGAGGCCGTCGCCGCCGCCGAGATCCTCACCCCCACGCCAACGGCCCAGACCGTGGCCGATTGCCTGTGGGCTGTCTGCATGCTGCCGGAGTTTCAACTGGTCCGCTGACGGTTTCACCGCTTGTTGTCCACAGTTTGAGGAGAGGCCAATGCTCCACGACCCACGCCACCTGAGTTCTCTCCGCCGTGCCGCAACGCGGCGCGAGTTCGTGCAAAGTCTGGCGGCGGCCGCGACGGCCACGCTCGGGCTCCCCGAGCCGCGGGCCCGGGCCAGCACCGCTGGCGACGCGATCGCGCATCCGGCGGCGCGGGCTGATGCGATCATCGTGCTTTGGATGGCCGGCGGCATGGCCGCACCGGACAATCTTGACCCGAAGAAATACAAGCCGTTCGAGCCAGGGCTGGCGGTGCCGGACGTGATCAGCACGTTCCCTGCGATCCCCACGGCGGTCGATGGCGTGCAGATCTGCCAGGGGCTGGAAGAGATCGCCTCGGTCCTCGATCGGGGCACGCTCATCCGCTCGCACGTGCAGCCCGATCTGGGCAGCATCCTGCACTCGCGGCATCAATACCACTGGCACACAGGCTACGTGCCGCCGCAGACCGTCGCCTGCCCGCACATCGGCGCCTGGATGAGCCGGGTGCTCGGGCCTCGCCAGTCGGTGATGCCCGCCTTCATCAACATCGGCCAGCGGCTGGAGGGTGTTGGCGAGAACGAGGAACTCAAAGCCTTCACCACCGCCGGGTTCTTCGGCAGCGAATTCGGGCCGATGAACCTGCCCTATCCGGAGGAGGCGGCGCTCGCCGTGCGGCCGCCGAAGGGGATGGAGCCGGGCCGTTTTTCCAGCCGTTACGAGCATTTCAAGCGACTGGTCGCGGGATCGCCAGGCCGGGAGTTCACCAGCGACTTCCATCAGGAATCGATGCTCCGCAGTCTGGAGAATGCCCATCGGCTGCTCTCCGCCAAGGAACGTGAAGCGTTTGACATCGGCCTGGAGCCGAAGGAAGTGCAGGAGCAGTACGACACCGGCCGGTTCGGCCGCGGCTGCCTGCTGGCCAGGCGGCTGGTGGAGAATGGCGCGCGATATGTCGAGGTGACGACCGAATACGTCCCCTTCCTCCACTGGGACACGCACGACAACGGCCACGACACCGTCGACAGGATGCACAAGGAGATCGACCGCCCGATCGCCACGCTGATCCGTGATCTGGAGGCTCGTGGGCTGCTCGACCGCACGCTCGTCGTGATTGCCAGCGAGTTCAGCCGCGACATGATCACCGAGGGCCGTCCCGGCTCGAAGGCGAATGATCAGGCCAATTCCCCCAAGGATTTCCTCCAGTTGCCCAACCACTACGGCCAGCACCGCCACTTCACCGGCGGGTCGACCGTGGCGCTGTTCGGCGGCGGCGTGAGAAAGGGATTTGTCTACGGCAAAACCGCCGACGAGCGGCCCTGCCTGGCAGTGGAGAATCCGGTCACGATCAGCGACCTGCATGCCACGCTCTTCACGGCCATGGGAATCAGTCCCAAGACGGTGTTTGAGATCGAAGGCCGCCCCTTCTACGCCACCGAAGATGGCCACGGCAAACCGGTCGAGGCGATCTTCGGCTGAGTCGAGCGGCTGCCCGAGGCTTAGAGCGGCCTATCCGACTGTTTGAGGAGCCGGGGGTCGGTGGAAGCCGGAGCGAGTCGGGCTATCCTGCCCTCGAGTCGGAGCCCCTCCGCGGCCGGGGCGGCGGACTTAGGCGTGTGACCGCCCCCGGCGGCTTGGCCATCCGAACCGCCCTACGCCATGATTTCGTGGATCGGCTCCACGTGCTCGACGCCCACGAGCTTCTGGTCGAGGCCGCCAAAGAAGTAGCTCAGCCGGTTGGGCTCGAGCCCGAGTTGGTGCAGGATCGTGGCGTGCAGGCTCTTCACGTGGAACCCGGTCCGGCCATCGTGCACGGGTGCGATCGCCGCGGCGCCGAGTTCGTCGGTTTCGCCCACGCTCACGCCCCCCTTGATGCCACCGCCGGCCATCCACATCGTGAATCCGTAGGCGTTGTGGTCGCGGCCGGTGCCTTCGGCATACTCCGCCGTCGGCTGGCGGCCAAACTCTCCACCCCACACCACCAGCGTGCTGTCGAGCAGGCCACTTCGCTTGAGATCGGTGAGCAGGGCCGCGATCGGCTGATCGGTGTTACCCGCATGGAAGTTGTGATTCTTCTCCAGGTCGCCGTGGGCATCCCAGTTGTCGTCGTTGTGCGCGCCGCCTGAATAGAGCTGCACGAACCGCACGCCGCGTTCCACGAGCCTCCGCGCCAAGAGGCAGCGGCGACCGAAGTCTGCTGTCCGTGGATTCTCCAGCCCGTAGAGCTGCTTGGTCTCCTCGGTCTCGCTCGCCAGATCGACCGCCTCAGGGGCATGCTCCTGCATCTTCCAGGCCAGTTCGTAGGAGGCGATCCGCGCTGCCAGATCGGTGTTGTCGCCACGTGGCAGCAGGTGAGCCGTGTTGGCGTCACGCAGGGCATCGAGCATAGCCCGCTGGCTCTCCAGCGACATGTCATCCGGCGGGGCCAGATCCAGGATCGGCGCCCCCTTCGACCGCAGCAGCGTGCCCTGATAGGTGGCGGGCATGTACCCGCTCGACCAGTTCTTGGCACCCGAGATCGGCCCTCCCGTGGGATCGAGCATGACGACGAACCCGGGGAGGTTGTCATTGACGCTGCCCAGGCCGTAGTTGACCCACGAGCCGAGGCAGGGCGCCCCGCTCTGAATCTTGCCCGAATTCATCTGCAGCATCGCCGACCCATGGATCGGCGAATCAGCGGTCATCGAATGGAGGAAGGCGATGTCGTCGACATGGCCGGAGAGATGCGGGAACAGGTCGGAGACCCACTTGCCGCACTCGCCATACTGGTTGAACTTCCACTTGGGTCCCACCACCCGGCCCTTGCTCTTCTCGCCACCTCTACCCTTCGTCTTCACATCGATCGTCTGGCCGTCGAGGCCGTAGAGCGTCGGCTTGTAGTCAAAGGTGTCCACGTGGCTCGGGCCACCGTACATGAACAGGAAGATCACGCTCTTGGCCTTGGGCGCGAAATGGGGCGGCTTCGCTGCCAAGGGATTGGCAAACGCGGTCACCCCATCGGCAGCACGGGTCTGCTTCGCAAAAAATCCCTGTTCGAGGAGGCCGGCAAGCGCCAGCCCTGTGAACGAGCCGCCCGCCTCCCAGAAGAACTCGCGACGCGTCCGCCGGCAGAAGCTGCCGTCACCGGAGAAGTCGGATGGATTGTGCATGGTGTGGTCTCCGCGATCGTTCTGCCGGCGGCGTGCCGGCGGTGGTTTGGACCAATGTCAGCCGAGGTCAGTCGAGATAGACAAATTCGTTGAGGTTGAGAACCATCAGGCAAAAGAGTTCGAGGCTGCGGGTGGGACCGACCCCATCCTGGTCTTCCAACTGGTCGACCAGCGCCACACCCCGAGCCACCTCCGCATCGGTGACCGCCCGCGTGAGCGCGATCTCCAGTGCCCGGCGAACCTCCGCCGGCGTGTTGTCGGCGTCGGGGCCTCCCACCTCGCGTTTGACGCGGGCGGCAAACGTCCGCGCCTGCTTCTGCAGAAACTCACCGTTCATCATGCCGAGGGCCTGCGTGGGCTGCGTCGTGGCAAACCGCACCGGGCAGGGCGTGTCGGTGTCGGCCAGATCGAAATCGGCGAGGATCGGCGTGATGAGCGACCGCTTCACCTGGATGTAAACGCTGCGCCGGGCCTGTTCTTCGGCCGGCGAATTGCCCCAGCCATCCCCTGGCCGCGACTGCCCAGCCAGCACCTCCTTGGGGATGTCGACAAACACCCCGGGGCCGCCCATCTTGGGATTGAAGTCGCCGCTGGCCAGATGAATCGAATCGCGAATTTCCTCCGCGGTGAGCCGGCGCATGTCAAACCGCCAGAAGCTATCGTTGAGGGGATCGCTCTGCATGGCGTTGGCCTCGCCCGTCGATGCAGCCTGATAGGTCTGCGACAGCATGATCAGCCTGTGCAGCGGCTTGAGGTGCCAGCCACCAGCGACCAACTCCGCGGCAAGCCAGTCGAGCAGTTCGGGATGCGTGGGAGGATCGCCCATCATGCCGAAGTTGCTGGAACTGCGGGTCAGCCCTCGGCCGAAGTGATATTGCCAGATGCGGTTGGCCAGGACGCGAGGCGTGAGCGGGTTCTCTGGCGATACCAGCCACCTTGCCAGCACCGTCCGCCTGCCGGTGGAAGTGGCGCCTGGAGGCGGTGCTGGAATCACCGGCTGCTTCGCCTTGAGAATCCCGGGGAACGCCGGCTCCACCCTGTTTTCGGGCTTGGTCTCGGCGTGCGGGTTGCCGCGGTAGAGCACGAACGTCTCGGGCGCCTGCGACCCCTGCTCGGTCACGACCGATGCCACGTCGACCGGCACGGTCTCCTTCTTCACCGCCTCGAGCGCCGCCACCTTCGCGTCGTAGTCACGCTTGCCGTCGGCACCGAGGATCTTTTCTCCTTCGGCGGCGATCGCCTCCGCGAGCTTACTCGCGGCGGCCTTGTCCTTCTTTCCAGCAGACGACAGGAGCCGTTTCTCAAAGCCCGGGCCCGACCAGCCAACACTGAGCCCCTTGCGATGCTCCCACTGGAAGTAGTCGAGCCGGATCGGCAGTCGGCCCGCCTTCAGCGGCACCGTCGCCGTCTTCGGCTGCCCAATGCCGTGGATGCCGTCATGCTCGAGCACCATGCTGCCGCCGATGGAGAGCCGGGAGCCGTCATCGGAATCGAGCGTGAAGGTGTAGTCACCATCCGCAGGAACTTTCAGAAAACCGGTGAAGACATAGCCGAACGAGTCTGGCCGCAGCGACGGCGCTACGGTGATGTCAAACCGCTGACTCGCCACGGGACCGACATCCTCCGCCTTAAGGCTGTCGAAATCGGGGAGTTTGGTCCAGGTATCGCGATAGAAACGGAAGGCGAGGTCGTCGATGTCAGTGGACTCCGCAGCCGCGTCGTCCGGCTTCTCCCAGGCGGCGCGAAACTGGTTTTCCACGGCGGTCACGGCCTGCTGTGCGGCGTCGATGCGGCGTTGCCGATCGGCCACGCGGGCCTCATGCTCGGCGCGTGCTTCGGGGCTTGCGAAGATCGGCCGCTCCACCGACGGCCCCTGCACGATGTTTTGAAAGAACGAGAGCAAGCTGTAGTAATCGCGCTGCGGGATCGGGTCGATTTTGTGATCGTGGCAGCGGGCGCAGTTGACCGTCAGCCCCAGAAAAGTCTGGCCGGTGGTGGCGACGATGTCGTCGAGCCAGTCATAGCGGAACTGCGCCCTGTCGGCCGGTTCGTCGTCCCACACACCGAGCCGGTAGAAGCCGGTGGCGATCAGCGCGTCGTTTGACGGCTCTGGGAGTTCGTCGCCGGCGATCTGCTCGATCGTGAGCTGGTCGAACGGCTTGTCAGCGTTGAACGAACGGATCAGATAGTCGCGGTATCGCCAGGCGTGGGGCTTAGCGCCGTCCCGTTCAAAGCTATTCGTGTCGGCATACCGCACGAGGTCGAGCCAGTGGCGGGCCCATTGCTCGCCGTAGTGGGGCGATGCCAGCAGCCGATCAACGACCCTCTCAAAAGCCTGCGGCGACTCGTCGGCGAGAAAAGCCTGTAGTTCAGCCTGAGAGGGAGGCAGGCCGGTGAGGTCATAGGTGGCACGCCGCAATAACGCAGTCTTGTCTGCCGGCCCGGGAAAGGGCAGGCCACGCCGGGAGAGCCCTTCGCGGATGAAGGCGTCAATCGGGTTGGACGCTGCGGCACCGCCGGCAACGATGGGCACGGGAGGCCGCTCCAGTGGCCGGAATGCCCAGTGCTCCTGCCACGTCGCCCCCTCGTCAATCCAGCGGCCAAGGGCATCGACCTGCGTTTCGCTCAGGCGCGGTCCCTCCGGTGGCATGCGGATGTCGGGATCGGTGGACGTGATGCGTTCCAGAATCAGGCTCGATGCCCGGTCGCCGGCCACGATCGCCCGACCACCACTCTCCAGTTCGGCCACAGCCCCCGCCGGCTGATCGAGACGGAGGCCTCCCTCCTGCTTGTCGGGGCCGTGGCAGGCAAAACACTTCCTCGCCAGGAGCGGCTGAATCTCCCTGGAGAAATCGACGGGGGCCGCCTCAATGGGAGACATGGCGACCGAGAAAACCACTCCCATCATCCATGCCACACGCCGCGCAAGGCAGTGAGTCAGATTCAGACTCTTGTGTCGCGGACAATGCATCAAAGCTCTCACAGGTCACCCTTCGTCCAGAGGTGCCGGGCCGCCATCGCTTCCATCCAGAATACTCGGACAGTACATTGTAAGCGTCGTTAACAAAACTGCAAACTCTGCGCAGAAACACCTCTTCTGATGACGCTGCCCCACAACCGCGTCGAGTCGGCTCTGCTGCGGCGGATCAACGAGCGACGACTGCTGGAAGTGATCCAGCAGCAGGGGCCGTCGTCGCGGGCCGCATTGACCCGCTCCAGCGGCCTCACCGCCCCGACCGTGTCCAAGGTGGTCGATGCCCTCCTCAAGCGCGGGCTGGTCGAGGAAATCGATCCGCTCGGGCAGACGCTGGGCCGGCCGGGGCGACTGGTCCAGATGGCGGCAGAATCAGCGGTGATTCTCGGGGTGGTGATTGATGCCACCACCTGCTGCGTGGTGGCAACCGGCCTGGATGGGCGAGTGGAGGAGTCGCGAACGCGGCGTTTCACCACGCCGGCCAGCTACAAACACCTGCTTGATTCGATCGAGACCCACTGCCGCGTATTGCTCCAAGACACAAACCGCACCGTGCATGCCATCGGCGTGAGTGTGCCTGGGCTGGTCAACGAGCGACTGCAGGAAATCGTCTTTTCCCCGAATCTCCGTCTGCTCGACAAGCGCAACCCGGCGATCGATCTGGAGCAGCGGATGGCCGCGAAATGCCTGCTGCTGCAGGAGACGAGCGGGCTGTGCCTGAGCGAGCGGCTCTACGGCGACGCCAAAGGGCTGCACGACTTCGCCATGCTCGACGTCAGCACCGGCCTCGGCATGGCGGTGATGAGCGGGGGGCAGTTGCTCGCCGGGCATGGCGGCATGGCCGGTGAGGTCGGGCACATCACCGTTGATCCCACGGGCCTCCGCTGTGGCTGCGGCAACCGGGGATGCCTGGAGACGCTCGCCACCGATTCGGCACTGGTCCGCAGGATGTCGGAGCGCATCGGCCAGCCCCTGTCGGTCGAGGAGGCGGCCGGCCGGCTGGCCGCGACTCCTGAGGAATTCGGGGCCGATGTGGAATGTGTCAGCGAATACCTCGCCATCGCCATGGCCGCTGTCATCAACATCTTCAACCCCACCACGCTCTTCGTTCACGGCACGTTGCTCGTCGCCGCGGAGGATCGCTTCGCCCGCGTGCTGGAACGCGTGAGGCAACGCACCCTCACCGCATCACTGGCCGACTGCACGATCGTGCCCACCCGACTGAGCAAGCGACAGGGGGCGATCGCCGGTATCATGCACCACCTGACCAACACCTGGGCCCCGCCGTTTCGTTGATCGAGCCCAGCATTCCATCCCCTTGGTTTCACCCAGAGAGTGTTTTGCCATGCCTGATCCGACAGCATCCCAGATGTCCCCCTTCTCTCTGGCCGGCCGCACCGCTCTGGTCACCGGCTCATCGACCGGGCTGGGACTGGCCACCGCCCGCTGCCTCGGGCTCGCCGGCGCGAAAGTGGCGGTCAACTACGCCAACTCCCGCCCGCGTGCCGAAAAGGCTCTGGCCGACCTGCGGGCCGCCGGCATCACGGCCGACCTCTTCCAGGCCGATGTCAGTGACGAAGCAGAAATCGACTTGATGTTCACGGCGATCGAGAAGTCGCTCGGGCCGGTCGACATCATCGTCGTCAACGCCACGCCGGCGCAGCCGCAAAAGCCGATCGAGGAATACGACTGGGACTTCTACCAGCAGATGCTCGACTTCTTCGTGAAGAGCCCCTTCCTGCTGGCCCGGCGGGCCCTGCCCGGCATGAAAGAGCGACGTCACGGACGTCTGATCAACATCACAAGCGAAGTCTTCCTGCTGGGAGTCTCCCCCTTCTCCGCCTATGTGGCGGCCAAGGGCGGGCAGGTCGGCTGGTCGCGGAGCATGGCCCGCGAACTGGCCCCGTTCGGTGTGACGGTCAACATGATCGCGCCAGGCTGGATTCCGGTCGAGCGGCATGTCAATGATCCACAGGCCGACAAGGACGGCTATCTGGCCACGATACCAGCAGGCCGCTGGGGAAAGCCCGAGGAGGTGGGTTGGGCAGCCGTCTATCTGGCCAGCCAGGAGGCAGGGTTCGTGACCGGCCAAAGCATCGCCGTCAATGGTGGCAAGACGGTCTGGTAAGCGGTGCGACGTTCTGTTCAGCGGCGTGACAGCGCGGCGAAGGCCGCAGAGACGGCCCCACAGCCGGAAGACCGCTGCGCCGAACCGCTGCCCGGCAACGCCGCAGTCACTCCTGCCGGAGCCGCCCACGTCAGCCAGTCGGATGGAGCCACACCGTCGTCATTCACGGCCGCGACGCGAAACTGATACGACCGTCCGCTCCGCAACCCGTTCACGCTGATGCTTGTCGAGCCGGCATCCACCCACGCCGAGGCCTGGCCTCGAGCCCCGGCTTCTGCCGCATACACCATGTAGCCGGTGGCCCCTGCCACTGGCGACCACGTCAGCGTCCCGGCGCTACCCGCCTGCGTGAACGACAGTTTCTGCGGAGCCGAGAGTGCAACGACCGCCGGCAGTGTCACGCTCACCCACGGCGAGGTGGCGGAACTCGTCGCGTTATACGCCGTCACGGCGAAGCTACTGGTCGACCCCGCCGTCAGGCCGGTGAACTTCACCGACGTCGTACGCGAGCTGACATTCGCCACCTGCGTCGTCGTGGTGCCGTCCGTCCAGAGCACAATGTAGCCGCGAGCGCCAGACACCGCGTTCCACGAGACCTGCACCGATGTCTTTGAAAGCACCCTGATCGCTACATTGCTCGGTGCCGCAATCGACGCCGCGGCCAGCGTGGAGACCTGCGTCGTGGCCGACGCCGTGCCCACGGTGTTGTAGGCATCGAGCCGGAACGTGTAGGCCGTGCCGGCCGACAGACTACTGACGGTCGCGGATGTCGTGCCGGCCCCAAAGCTGGCCAGCAGCGTCGACGTGCCGCCCGAGACCTGATAGAGCCGGTAGCCATCCGCTCCCGTCGACGCGTTCCAGGTGAGGCTCACCTGGGTCGTGGAAATCCCGGTTCCAACAAACGACGTCGGGGCCGTCGGCGCGGTCGTTGTCGTGGGTGGCGTGGACGTGGCACCCCATGTGACCAGATCGGCGATCACGAGATTCGCGACGGGCGTGCCCCTGCCGGTGACCAGGTCATACCCGGCGGTCGCCGAGTATTTGGGCAACCCGGTGCTGCCGCCGGTCGTCACGTCATGAAAGTCGCTGGCCGCCAAGCTATAGATCGCGGGCAGCAGTTGCGTGCGACCGTCGAGGGCGCCCAGGCCGGCAATCGCCCGGCCTTGATCGACGATAGCAGTCAGTGCGGCCCACTGCGGTGCGGCGGCACTCGTGCCGCCAAACTGGGTCCACGGCGTCGCGGTGCCGTTGTTGTAGGAGTCGTAGACGGCGAAGCCCGTGGCGGGATCGGAATTGTAGGAAACGTCGGGATTGGCCCGCTTCGTGGTCGACTGCGTCACGACGCCCTTCTGGTAGGACGGCTGCGACTCATAGGCACTGATTCCGCCGCCGCTACCGCCCCAGCCCGACTCCGACCCGTAATTGCCAGAACTGAGTCTGAGCGATGTGCCACCGACCGACACGACGTTCGGGCTCACGGCGGGATAGCTCGCCGGCGCGCCGGTGTCGCCGCTGGAGGCGAAGAACGCCACGCCACCGTGGCCGGCCGGCGTCGTGAAGTAGGAATCGTAGGTCGTCTCGCCGCTGAACTCACCACCGCCCCAACTCATCGAGACGGCCACCACGCCCGGCTGCCTGCGGGCATAGTCCACCGCCGTCATGAGATCGGTGTAGGAGTTGCTGTTGGCCTCGACGAGCAGGATGCTCGCACCGGGCGCGATGGCGTGCGCCCATTCGACGTCGAGCACGATCTCCGAGGCCCAGCCGGCATTCGCGGCGGGCATCGTCGTGCCACCGGTCTGATTGACCTTCGTGAATACGGGGTTCGGCAGGCCGAACTGCAGACTGAACTGGCGGAGGTCGTTGGCAACGTTCGGATTGTCGTAGGCATCGACGATGGCGATCGTCGTGCCCGTGCCGTCGGCGGCGGCCGCCGCGAACGACACCGAGTCAAAACCGTAGGCATGCCGAATCTGCGCCGGGGCAAAGCCCGTCGGGCCGGCTGTGGCCATGGCAACCGCCGCATCGCCGGCATGACTGCGAAGAATGGTGCTGGCGGCGAATCCTACGGGACAGCCCGACAGCATCTGCCGGCCTTCCATCGTTTCAAACGCCAGCGATCCGAGGCCCTGCCTCGGGAGGCGGTCTGCCTTACGAGCCGACAACGTACGAGCCCCCACCGTGCGAGCACTCGACCGCGAAGCCTTCCTGCTTAGGACACCGGGAAGTTGCCGATTCATGGCCCTTTTCCTTTCATTGATGCAGCGCCCCTGCACGAGGCTCTTGAAGTCGTCGGCAGCCCTCTGGCGACCGCCTTGGACCAAAAACCTCGTCCGCGAGTTTACGTCTCAATTCCCCAGGCGGCAAACCGGCTTTTCCGGTACCGCGAAAATGACTCACCGGACAAGCACTTGACCGCACATACCATCCACACGGTCGATCGGGCCTCGGGCTCATGCAGCCGCCGCTGAAGGACCGCGTCACGCCAGAACAACGGCAAGTACACTGCCTGCATGACGTTGCGACGATCATCCCCTGCTGCGATGGCCACACTGCTGCTGGCTGGATGGTGTCTGTCGGTAGCCGCTGCACCTCCGGCGATCACTCGCCGTCTCCCCCCTGAAGGAATCGATCCGGCCCTGCTGGCCGCGCAGCTTGATGACGCGGGCCGGCAGGCCTGGGAGGAAGTACCCGACAGGTTGCAACGGCTCCGGCAGCGGCTGGCCAAGCTGTCACTCGACGACGAGACAGCACACCCGGAGGTCGAGGTCCTTCTCAAGGCAGTGGATCATGCGCTCGCCGGCGGCGAATGGTGGCAGCCGGAAGATCTCAAGCGAGCAACATGGGCGCTCGACCTGGCAACGGAGCGACTGGGCCAGATCGACGCAGGCACCGCCCCCTGGCGGACGCAGACGGGGCTCGTGCCACTCGGTTTCCGCTCGCAACTGGATGGATCGGTGCAACCCTACGGCCTCTGGATCCCCGACGGTCTCGACGCCACCCGTCCGGCCCCACTCTGGATCTGGCTGCACGGCCGCGGTGACAAGGAGACCGACCTGGCGTTTCTCCATGGGCGGGCACAGAAGCTGCCGGAATTTCAGCCCGCCGATGCGCTCGTGCTACTGCCCTTCGGTCGATATTGCAACGGCTGGAAGGGCCCTGGCATGGTCGATGTCTTCGAGGCGATCGCCGCCGCCGGGACGGTGCGGCCGATCGATCCCGATCGCATCGTGCTGGCCGGCTTCTCGATGGGCGGAGCCGGCGCCTGGCACATCGGGGCCAGGCGGACGGACCGCTTCTGCGCGGTTCACGGCGGCGCCGGCTTTGTCGATATTCGTCGCTATCTTGGGATCGACCCGGCCACACTGCCCGCCTACGAGACCCTGCTCTGGAACACAACCGACGTCACGCCCGTGGCACGCAACCTGCTCAATCTTCCCGCCATCGCCTACTCGGGTGAACTCGACAAGCAGCGGGCCGCCAGCGAGATCATGGTCGAGACGTTGCGTGCTGAAGGCAGGGAACTGCCGCATGTGATCGGCGCCGGCATGCCGCACAAGTACGACGACGCTTCGAAGCAGCGGATTGGCGAGTTCCTCGCGCGTGCGGTAGCGACGGGCCGGCCGCACCTGCCGAACGCCGTCACCATGACCACGACCACACTGGCCGATTCGCGACTGCATTGGGTCGAGGCGCTCGGCATGGCTGAGCATTTCCGGCCTGCGAGGATCGACGCGTCTCGCCAGACGACGCCGCGCGGCTCGGAACTGATCGCAACGACGAGCAACATCACGGCGATGGCCCTTCACGACACGCCGGCCGGGGCGATCATCACAATCGACGGTAGCGAACTTCCAGCAACTCGCGATCCCGCAACGTCCATCACACTCGCGCGGGTGGGGCTGGCGGCCGACGGCGCATGGCGGCGGATCACTCCGGAAGATCTGCCGCCGCTTCGCAAGCGGCCCGGGCTCACCGGACCGATCGACGATGCCTTCAACGCGCCGTTCATCGTGGTCGGGCCGACGGGCACGGGACTGCACCCAACCGTGGATGCGTTTGTGAACGCGGAGATGGCCCACTTCCGTAGTCGCTGGCATGACCTGTTTCGCGGCGAACTGCCGGTGGTCCGCGCCGAGGATGCGACAGACGAGATGATCCGCGACAAGCACCTGGTGCTCTTCGGCGATCCCCGGTCGAATCCGCTCATCGCCAGGGTGCTTGCCGGACTTCCGCTCCAGTGGGATGCCGCGACCGTGGCGATCGGCAGTGGCCCGCAACCCGTCGCCGATGGCGACGCCGCCAGCCACGTGCCGGTGATGATCCATCCCAATCCCCTCGCTCCGCCCACACCGCATGATCCGGGCCGCTATGTCGTGCTCAATTCCGGGATCACGTTCCGCGAGGATGACGATGTCTCAAACGCCCGGCAGACGCCGAAGCTGCCCGACTGGGCGTTGGTGGATATAACGGTACCGCCCGATGGAAAGCAGCCCGGTCGGATCACGGCAGCAGGGTGCTGCGATGCGTTGTGGCGGATCGGGGCGCCGTGAGGGGAGAATCCCTGGTGGTGACAACCGTGCGGTCGACCGTTCACCACATCCTCTGTGCCGGGCTGACCATAGCGCTCTTGATGCCGGCTGCCTTGGGGCTGGCCGACGATGCCGATTCCACCCCGGCGACATTGCTGCGGCAGCAGTGCGGCGACTGCCACTGCGACGGGGCCGCAGAGGGTGGCGTCGAACTCGGTGGACTCCTCGATCGGCTGACCGATGCCCCACGGCCACAAGCGACTGGGGCCGATCCCGATCGGGCAGCATGGCTGGCGGTCTGGCGCAACCTCCGCGCTGAGACGATGCCGCCCGCCGATGCGCCGCATCCCACGCCACCTAAGCGAAAAACGCTGGTGCAGTTTGTTGAGCGCGACGTGCTCGGCGTCGATCCGGCCCGACCCGACCCCGGCAGCATCGTGCTGCGGCGGCTCAATCGTGTCGAATACGCCAACACACTGCAGGATCTGACAGGGCTGGAACTGAACATCCTCGACACGCTCCCCGCCGACGACACCGGTTACGGGTTCGACACGATCGGCGACGTGCTCTCGATGTCGCCGCTGCTGGTGGAGAAGTATCTGGCGACGGCGACGGTGGTGGCGGAGAAGCTGGTCACAGTTGCGGTGCCGGTCATCGACCGGGACCGGAGTGGTCAGCCGCTGCCCCTGGACTATCCCAAGAGTGTCCGCCGTGTCTTCGCCGCCGGTCCTCGCCCCGACGACAAGTCGCTGCAGGCAGAGCATCTGGCCACGACGGTCAGGCACTTGGCCGAGCGGGCCTTCCGCAGGCCCGTCGACCAGGCAACGGTCGACAGGCTCGTTTCGCTGGCTCAAGCAACTGATGACGCGGTCGGTGGCACCTTTGAAACGGGTGTGGCCGCGGTGCTGACGGCGGTGCTGTCGTCGCCGCGGTTTCTCTTTCGCGTCGAGGCAGAGGCGGCTCCGGCAGAGGAAGACGCGGCGTTGTCTTCGGCTGTGCCGGTGGATGAATTTTCGCTGGCCTCGCGACTCTCTTACTTCCTCTGGAGCTCGATGCCGGATGACACGCTCTTCGAACTCGCCCAGGCGGGCCGTCTCCGCGCCGAATTGCCGCAGCAGATCGACCGCATGATCGCCGACCGGCGCAGCGACGCCTTCGTCGGTAATTTCGTCGGTCAGTGGCTGCAGACGCGGGATGTCGAAGGCCTGGCGTTCGACTTTCTCGCGATCGTAGGCGGCGGTGATCGCAAAGCGTTGGAAAAAATGTTTGGGGGCTCGCTTCGTCGAGCCATGCGGCAGGAGACGGAACATCTGTTCGCCCACCTGCTGCGAAACGATCTGCCGGCCACTGATCTCCTCGTGGGCCACGACACGTTCCTCAATGCCGAACTGGCGGCGTTCTACGGCATTCCCGGGATCGAAGGGAAGCAGATGCGTCTGGTGACGCTTGATCCGTCCAGCCACCGTGGCGGACTCCTCACGCAGGCCAGTGTCCTCGTGGTGACGTCCAACCCATCCCGCACCTCGCCGGTGAAGCGCGGGCTGTTCATCCTCGACAATCTGCTCGGGACGCCCGCGCCTCCGCCGCCTCCCAATGTGCCTCCGCTGAAGGAGGAACCAGCCGGTTCCACACTGGGCATGCGTGAACTGATGGAGCTCCATCGCCGAGATGCCCTCTGCTCCTCCTGCCATGCCCGGATGGATCCGCTGGGGCTGACGCTGGAGCAGTACAACGCGATCGGCCAGTGGCGGGGGGATGAGGCCAAGTCTCTCGACACCAGCGGCCGGCTCATCACTGGCGAATCGTTCGCCAATGCGGGCGAGTTGGCGGCCGTCATTGCCGGCCCCCGCCGCCGCGATTTTCACCGTTGTATCACGGAAAAACTCCTCACCTACGCACTGGGCCGAGGACTGGAGTTTTTCGACGCCCCGGCTGTCGATACCATTGTCGATGGTTTGGAGGAGGACGGGCGTCTGGTAACCGCCGTGCGTGGGGTGGTGAACAGCGTGCCGTTTCAGATGCGGCGGCCCACTGCAACACCCACGATCGCACCACCACCACCCACCGTCGTCGAGGGAACACCATGAACAGTCCGCGTCCGCAGATGACCGCTGGCGGGATGGGCCGGCGGCGGTTTCTGGCCAACGCGGCGCTGCGAGGGGTGGGCGTGTCGATCGGCCTGCCGGTTTTGGAGTCGCTCTGGCACCAGAACAGCGGCACCGCCGCCACGATCTGCCCGGCCGGCCCGACCCGCATGGCTTTCGTCTACGTTCCCAACGGCGTCAATCTTGACCACTGGCGTTCGACAGGGGATGGGAGAGGCTACACGCTCGGCCAAACGCTCGAGCCTCTCGCCCCCTTCAAGAGCGATTTCCAGATTGTGAACGGCCTGGCACACCGCAACGGATTCGCGGGCCCCGACGGTGCGGGCGACCACGCCCGCGCCACTGCCACGATCCTCACCGGCATGCGGCCCCGCAAAACGGCAGGGGCCGACATCCGGGCCGGCATCTCGGTCGATCAACTTGCGGCGGCCGATGTGGGCCACGCAACACGTTTTCCATCGCTTGAACTTTCCTGTGACGCCGTTCGCAGAAGCGGGTCCTGTGACTCAGGCTATGCCTGCGCCTACTCCTATAATATGTCGTGGCGGAACGAACATCAGCCGGCCACGCCCGAGACGAATCCGCGGCTCGTGTTTGAACGGCTGTTCGGGGCCGGACGGGGGGCGGACCGGGCAAAAAGCCTCGCGGCTCGCAGCAGCCACCAGCGTTCGATCCTCGACTTTGTGATGGACGAGGCTGGGTCGCTGCGTCGGCAGTTGAATGCCGACGATCGACGAAAGCTCGAGGAGTATCTCACCGGCATCCGCGACATCGAGCGGCAACTGGGACGGTTCGACGCATCGGCTACGGACGGTGTGGCGGATCACGATCTTCCGGGCGAACCACCCCCCACCACCAGCGATCACATCCGGCTGATGGCCGACATGATGGTGCTGGCATTCCAGACCGACTCCACCCGGATTGTCACGCTCATGCTCGCCCACGACGGCAGCAACCGTGCATTCCCCGAGATTGGTGTTGGCGACGGCCACCATTCGCTGTCACATCACGAGAACAAGGCCGACCGGCTGGAGAAAATCGCCAAGATCGACCGGTTTTATGCGGAGCAGTTTGCCTATCTGCTCGGCCGGTTGCGTGGGGTGACCTGGGCCGATGGGCGGACACTGCTGGATGACTCGATGGTGGTCTATGCCAGCGGACTCTCCGACGGCAATCGCCACAGGCATGACGATCTGCCCGTGATCCTGGCGGGCCGCGCGGGCGGACGGCTGAACGCCGGCCGACATCTCACGCTGCCGGGCGAACAGCCGATGGCCAACCTCTTCGTGACGATGCTCGGCCTGATGGGCGCGGAGCGGGATCACTTCGGCGATTCGACAGGCTCGCTCGACGCCGTGCTCGCCTGACAAGCGCTCCCCAAGGTCTCCGGCCCACGGTCGCTCGTATCAAGCAGTTCGCTCGTATCAAGCAGTTCGCTCCTATCATGCAGTCCGCTCGTCTCATGCAGCGCAACCAATCGCTCGATGCCTACCGCGGCTGCGCCATGCTGTTGATGATGGCGGAGGTGCTCCATCTGCCGCAGATCGCCGAGGCGATTCCCGAGAGCCCGGCCTGGGCATGGCTGGCAGCCCAGCAGACGCACGTCGCCTGGGCCGGCTGCTCGCTGCACGACCTGATCCAGCCATCGTTCTCGTTTTTGGTGGGTGCGGCCCTGCCCTACTCCCTCGCCGCGCGGCAGTCGGCAGGGCAGCCGGAGCGGAGCCAGTTCGCCCACGCGTTGTGGCGGTCTTTCCTGCTGGTGATGCTGGGGATTTTTCTCCGGTCCACAAAAAGCCCGATGACCAACTTCACCTTTGACGACACGCTCACGCAGATCGGACTCGGCTATCCGTTCCTGTTTCTGCTGGGAAGGCGGCCGTCAAAGTGGGCCTGGATCTCCGTGGCCGTCATCCTCGTCGGCTGCTGGCTGGCCTGGATGCTCTATCCTCTCGTGCTCACCGGCTCCGTGGCCGACGCCTGGGTCAAGCACAAGAACCTCGGCGCAGCCTTCGACCTCTGGTGGATGAATCTCTTCCCGAGACCATCCCCGTTCACCCGCCATGGCGGCGGCTACACCACACTCAATTTTGTCCCGACGCTGGCCACCATGATCCTCGGCCTTGTCGCCGGCCGCTGGTTGCGGTCGGGGATCGATCTGCGGCGGTTCGTCGTGGCCGGAGCGGTGGGCGTCGCTGCCGGTCTGCTCCTGCAGGCCAGCGGGCTCTGTCCGATCGTGAAGCGGATCTGGACCCCGGCCTGGGTGCTCTTCAGCGGCGGCCTCTGCGTCTGGATCCTCGCCGGCTTCCACTGGCTGATCGAGGTCAAAGGCTGGCGTCGCTGGGCCTTTCCTCTGGTGGTCGTCGGCATGAACTCGATCGCTGCCTATTTCCTCGCCCACCTCTCCCCGGCTTTTGTGGGCAGCTCACTCACGACCCACCTCGGCACGGGATTCCTGACGGCGTGCGGCGCCGATCTGGAGCCGCTGCTCAAGGGAGGTCTGATCCTGTTGATCGAATGGCTGATCCTCTTCTGGATGCATCAGCGGAAAATCTTTCTGCGGGTGTAGTATCCCGCCCGGCTTCACGCCACCATGGTGGGAGCGTGACCGTCGCGAACGACGCTCTGCAAGAACTTGGAGAACAATCATGGCAACACCAATCCGCGTGACGCACACCGTGATGACGGCGACGATGCTGCTGGCCACACTGGGGATGTTCTGGGCCGGCGCGGCCAACATCACATCCGCTGCCGATCCTGCCCCGAAAGCGGTGCAGACCGGCACACCCCGACGGGTGATCGCAGCAGATTCGTCGCGGCGCACGCTGGCAGCGATCGCCGCCGACGGCAGCGTCGAATGGAAGCGGCCAAACGGCGCGATCCATGATCTCCACCTTCTCCCCAACGGACATCTGCTCCTGCAGGATGGATGGACCCGGATCATCGAGGTCGATGCCGATGGCAATCCCGTGTGGGAGTACGACGCGCAGGGCGGCGACAACGCCGGCCGGTCGGTGGAGGTTCACGCCTTCGAGCGGCTCCCGGATGGCGCCACGATGATCGTGGAGTCGGGGCCGGCCCGGATCCTCGAGGTGGAACGTGACGGAAAGGTGCGGAAGTCGATCCCGCTGGTCGTGAAGAACCCAGCCGTGCACTCCGACACCCGCAATGTCCGCCCCACCGCTGCGGGAACCTATCTCGTGGCCCACGAGCGCGATGGGGCGGTGCGCGAGTACAACGCCTCCGGAAAGGTGATCTGGGAGTATGAGGTACCGTTGTTTGGGAAGGCACCGAAGCCGGGGCATGGCCCTGAGGCCTTCGGCAACCAGGTCTATTCCGCCGTCCGGCTCGCCAACGGCAACACGCTGATCGGCACCGGCAACGGCCATGGGGTACTGGAAGTAACTCCGGCAAAGGAGATCGTCTGGCGGATCGACCAGCAGGATCTGCCCGGGATCACACTGGCCTGGGTGACGCAGGTTCGTCGGCTGGCCAATGGCAACACGCAGCTGATCAACTGCCACGCCGGCCCCGACAATCCGCAGATCATCGAGGTCACGCCCGCGAAGCAGGTGGTCTGGACGTTCAAAGACTTCGACACCTTCGGCGACTCACTGCCGGTGGCGGTGGTTCTTGATCCGTGAACAGAGGCTGGTGTCGACGACGATCGACCGAAGGCTATAAAGTAGTGGTGCGGTCGGGGCGGTGGACGCCACCCCGATCCCCGATTTCCCTCACCCTTTCTTTTTAGGACATCGCCGTGAACCGCATTGCCCTTGCTGCGTTGATGCTCAGTCTCTGGCCGTGTGGAGCCTGCCTGCGTGCCGAAGCGACCATTGACGAGTCTCCACTGGCGGTGGAACCGGTGGTGGCCTTCCCCGCGCTCAAGTGGACCGGCTGGGAGTCAGACAAAGATGGCGTCCTGAATCCGCTGCGTCCCATCCTGCTGACCCATGCCGGCGACGGCTCCAATCGAATCTTCGTGCCTGTGCAGCAGGGTGTGATCCATGTGTTCAAGCCTGACTCGACCGAGACGAAGGTATTTCTCGATCTGTCGGAGAAGGTGCACTACTTCGAAAAGAAGAACGAAGAGGGCTTCCTGGGTCTGGCTTTCCACCCGCGCTACAAGGAGAACGGCGAATTCTTCGTGCAGTATTCGACGAAGGAGGTGCCGTTCACCACCATCCTGTCTCGCTTCCGTGTCTCCAAGGATGATCCCAACAAGGCTGATCCGGCCAGCGAGGAGGAACTGCTACGGGTCACGCACCCTGCCTGGAATCACAAGGGCGGCACACTCTGCTTCGGCCCGGACGGCTATCTCTACATCGCCGTCGGCGACGGCGGTAAGCAGCACGATCCATTCAACAACGGCCAGAACCTGCAGGTGTTGCTCGGTAAGATCCTGCGGATCGACGTCAACGCCAAGACCGAAAACCCCTCGCTCAACTACGCCATCCCGGCGGATAATCCGTTTGCCGAGATCGTGGCGGAAATGGCGGCCAAGAAGCGCAAGGGCCCCCCGCCCCGCGCCGAAATCTTTGCCTACGGAGTGCGTAATCCTTGGAGGATGGCATTCGACCGTCAGACAGGGCTGCTCTGGTTTGCGGACGTCGGCCAGGATTTCTGGGAGGAGATCAATATTGCCGAGAAGGGTGGCAACTTCGGCTGGAGCCTGCGGGAAGGCGGCCATCCCTACTCTGCCAACAACCTCAGCACCAGTGCCGGCCTGATCGATCCGATCTGGGAATACGACCACGACCTCGGCAGGTCGATCACCGGGGGCCACATCTACCGGGGTAAAAAGGTGCCGGAGCTCGCCGGCCACTACCTCTACGCCGACTACGTCTCAGGACGGCTCTGGGCGCTGCACTACGACACCGCCAGCAGGCGGGTAGTCGCCAATCGATCGATCGCCCACGAAGAGGCGACGCTGCCCGTGGTCAGCTTCGGCGAGGACGAGACGGGCGAAGCCTATTTCACCGTCATCAGCCCCACCGGCCAAGGCATCTACACCTTCAAGAAGAAGAGCTAGCTGCGCCCCCGAAATAGCCTGGTCGCACGGCGAAGGTACAATAAGAACTGGTGGCCCGGTTGGACCCGAGGGCAATCCACCGTTCCCGGTTTCTCCACCGGACTTGAAGCCATGCATCATGCTGACGACTCACTGATGGCCCGCGTGTGGCGACTGGGCGTTGCCATGACGCTGGTCTGTCTGGCTGGTGTGTTGATCACGGCGGCGACTGCGGCGGAACCGGCCGCCCTGCGGTTTGACCACGACATCCGGCCGATCCTGGCGGAGAACTGTCTCAGCTGCCACGGGCCCGGGAAGCAGGAGGCTGGCCTGCGTCTCGACACGGCGGCGGGCGCGAGCATGACGCTCGACAGCGGCCTGCGAGCGATCGTGTCGGGGGAGCCCGATGCTAGCGAACTGCTCAAGCGGATTCGGGCCACTGATGCCGACACGGTGATGCCCCCACCTCATTCCCGCAAAACGCTCTCCGAGGAGCAGAAGGTCCTGCTCGAGCGATGGGTTATCGAAGGAGCCCCGTATGAGCAGCACTGGTCGTTTCGGCCTCTTGTGCGGCCGACGGTTCCAGCCGTCGGGAATAGTGTCGGGAGTCCCGTTGGGAATCTTGGAGCCACCAATCCCGTCGATGCCTTTCTTTCCGTGCCGCTGGCGACTGAGGGTCTGCCGGTCAACCCGGCGGCCGACAGGCCCACCCTCATTCGACGTCTGAGCTTCACGCTCACCGGCCTGCCCCCGACGCCGGCCGAAGTCGATGCGTTTCTCACCGATCCTGCTCCCGACGCCTACGAGAAACTGGTTGACCGGCTTCTCGCCAGCCCGCGGCACGGCGAGGAGATGGCCCGTCACTGGCTCGACGTGGCCCGCTACGGCGACACGCATGGTCTCCATCTCGACAACGAACGGCAGATGTGGGCCTACCGCGACTGGGTCGTCAAAGCCTTCAATAACAATCTGCCGTTCGATCAGTTCACGATTGAACAGCTCGCCGGAGACCTACTCCCGGCCAATACGCGCGACCAACAGACGGCGACTGGCTTCTGTCGGTCCAATGTCACGACGGGGGAAGGCGGATCGATCGACCAAGAAAGCCTGTTTCGCTACGCCGTTGATCGCACCGCCACGATGACGCAGGCCTGGCTGGGTCTCACCGGGCAGTGCGCCGTCTGCCACGACCATAAGTTCGATCCGCTGTCGCAGCGCGAGTTCTATTCGCTCTACGCGTTCTTTAATTCTGCAGCCGACCCCGGCAACGACGGCAACACCTCGACCACCGCCCCGGCGCTGCCGTTGCCAACGTCCGCGCAGGCGACGCAGCTGGCAACGCTCAAGGAACTCGCGCCGGGACTGCAGAAGGCATACGACGACCAACTCACCGCCGTGGCCTACAGCGATCCGGCGACGCAGGAGCCGCGGCCCGAGCCCAAGCGGATCGAAACAGTCTGGATCGACGATGAATTTCCACCGGCCGCCACCATGCAGTCGAATCCCGGTCCGACGCAGTGGTTTTCCGGCACCGCTCCCGGCGAGGTCCTCTCGGGACAGCGGAGCGTGGAGCGGTTTGCCAACGGCATCGGCCAGGAGGTGTATGAGGGTGGGGCCCAACCGCTCAGCATCCCCGCCGGCGCTGAGATCTTTGCCCACGTCTGGCTCGATCCGGCCGCCCCGCCTCGCGCGATCATGCTGCAATTCCACGTCGGTGGCTGGAATCACCGCGCGGTGTGGGGCGATGCTGAGGCCATCCTCTGGGGCGATCCAGGCACGCCCTCACGTTTTGCCGCCGGCCCGCTGCCCGAGCCTGGAAAGTGGGTGCGGATTGCGGTGCCGGCGGAAGCCGTGGGTCTCTCGCCAGACAAGCAGGTGACCGGCCTTGCGCTCACGCAATATGACGGGCACGTCCGCTGGGACCTGGTGGGCAACGTGGTCACGAGCGACCCGGCCACCAACCCCACGCAATCGTTCGCGGCCTGGTGGAAGGCACGGGTCGGCAAGGACAACCTCGATGATGTGCCGCAGGATCTCCGCGAGCTCGTCAAGCAGGGGCCGGAGAAGACGACCGACGCCGCCGAGGTCGAACGCATCCGCAGGCATTGGCTGGCGAAGGTGTGGGCCAATCGGCCGGAGCCGCTCATCGCGGCCGAAAAGGCGAAGGAAGAGAATCAAAAGGTCATCGCGGCCCTCGACAAGGCGCTGGTGCGCACGCTTGTCTTCAACGATCAGCCGCAGATGCGGGAGAGCTTTGTGATGCTCCGCGGCGCCTACGACAAGCAGGGAGAGAAGGTGGCGCGATCGACGCCCGCCTTTCTGCCGCCGCTGGCAGTGCCGGAGGGCAACACGCCAAACCGTCTCGATCTCGCCCGCTGGCTCGTCGCGGCCGGGCAGCCACTCACTCCCCGCGTGGCGGCCAACCGGCTCTGGCAGCAGGTGTTTGGCACGGGCCTCGTGAAGACCAGCGAGGACTTCGGTCTGCAGGGTGAGGAGCCCAGCCACCCCGACCTGCTCGACTGGCTGGCGGCTGAATACCGCGACAGCGGCTGGAACACCAAGCACATTCTGCGTTTACTCGTGACGAGCGCCGCCTTCGCCCGTCAGGCAGCAGTGCTGCCTGAGCAGCTGGCCCGCGATCCTGCCAACAGGCTGCTCGCCCGCGGGCCACGGATCCGGCTCGATGCCGAACAGATCCGCGACAACGCCCTGGCCGTGTCGGGGCTGCTCTCGCCCACGGTCGGCGGCCGAGGCACCCGGCCCTACCAGCCCGACAACATCTGGGAGCCGGTCGGTTTTGCCGGCTCCGACACGCAGAAATATGTCCGCGACAAAGGCGATGCCCTCTACCGCCGCAGCCTCTACGTCTTCTTCAAGCGCACGGCTCCCCCGCCCTTCATGGCCAACTTCGATGCCCCCAACCGCGAGCAGCTGTGCGCCCGCCGTGAGCGGAGCAACACGCCGCTGCAGAGCCTGCAACTGATGAACGACACGCAGCATGTGGAGGCGGCCCGGGCATTGGCCACTCGCATGCTTGCCGCGCCCGGCAGCGATGACGAGCGGATCGCCCTGGCGTTTCGCACCGTGCTGGCCCGAGCGCCTACGCCGGAGGAAACGCTCATCGTGACGCAGAACCTCTCCGCCCATCGGGCCCGCTACGCAGCTGATCCGGAAGCCGCGGGCCAACTCATCCGGCACGGGGATTCGCCGGTGCCGGACGGCATCCCGGCCGACGAACTTGCCGCCTGGACGCTGGTGGCAAACCTGCTGCTCAACCTCGACGAAACCCTGACAAGGAACTGACCGTCATGGCCAGCCTGCCCGGAGTGAGTTTTTCCCATGCCCAGGCGATTGCCGGTCGCCGGGCGTTTCTGCGCTCAGGCGGCGTGGGGCTGGGAGCCATGGCCCTGAGTCTGCTGGAACGGCAGCGGGCCCACGGGGCAGCGATCGACCCCACGGCCACCCCTGGCCTGCCAACGCGCGTGCATCCGCCGCTTCCCGGTCTGCCGCATCACGCCCCGCGGGCCAAGAGCGTGATCTACATCCATCCCAACGGCGGCCCTTCGCAGATCGATCTGTGGGACTACAAGCCCAAGCTCCACGACTATTTCGACAAGGACATTCCCCCGAGCGTGCGGGGCGATCAGCGTCTCACCGGCATGACCAGCGGTCAGGCCCGGTTTCCGGTGGCGCCATCCAAATTCAGATTCGAGCAGGCAGGCCGCTGCGGCCGCTGGATCAACACCGAACTGCTCCCCTACACCGCCGGCGTCGTCGACGAGATCGCGCTGGTGAAGACGATCCATACCAACGCCATCAATCACGATCCCGCCTGCACGTTCGTGATGACCGGCAGCGAGGTGCCCGGCAAGCCGAGCCTGGGAAGCTGGGTGTCGTATGGCCTGGGCAGCGAGAGCGACGATCTACCGGCGTTCGTGGTGTTCACACCGCTGCCCGACATCAACCCGTCGCAGGCCCTCTTCACCCGCATGTGGTCGAGCGGCTTCCTCCCCACGCGGCACAGCGGCGTGGCACTGCGTGGCTCGGGCGACCCGGTGCTCTATCTCCCCAATCCAGCCGGCGTGACCACTGCCGACCGCCGGCAGATGCTCGATGGCCTCGGCCGGCTCAACAGCCTGGGGTTTGAACGCTACCACGATCCGGAGATCCAGACCCGCATCGCTCAGTATGAGATGGCGTTTCGCATGCAGGCGAGCGTGCCGGAACTGGCCGATATTTCCGACGAGACCAGCGCGACGCTGGAGATGTATGGCGACGACGTGAAGAAGCCGGGTTCGTTCACGCACAGCCTGCTCCTGGCCCGCAGGCTCGTGGAACGCGGAGTGCGGGCGGTGCAGATCCTGCATCGCGGCTGGGACCAGCACGGCAACCTGCCAAACGACCTCAAGGCACAGTGCCTCGACACCGATCAGGCCACGGCCGCCCTGATCCGGGATCTCAAGCAACGCGGCATGCTGGATGAGACGCTCGTGGTGTGGGGGGGTGAGTTTGGCCGCACCGTCTACTCCCAGGGCACGCTCACGAAGGATAACTACGGCCGCGACCACCACCCGCGCAACTTCTGCATGTGGCTGGCGGGTGGCGGGGCCAAGGGGGGCATTTCCTACGGAGAGACCGACGATTTCAGCTACAACATCGCCGAGAAACCGGTGCATGTGAACGATTTCAATGCCACGATCCTCCATCTCCTGGGCATCGACCACGAACGGTTCACGTTCAAGTTCCAGGGGCTCGACCAGAGGCTCACCGGCGTCGAGGAGCAGCGGGTGATCCGCGACCTGCTGGCCTGACGACCTGTCTGCTGGCCTGATGACCAGGGCATCGCGGGCGCGATAGACTCTGTTCCATCGACTTGAGTTCGTCGACGTGGGTTCATCGACTTGGGGCCCGGCTCCGACGCCACGCTTTCACCCGACAGGCTCCCATGCGCATCCATCTCACTCACGCCGTCCCGACGTGCCTAGCCATCTGGCTGGCCTGCTCGCTATTCACGACTCCCTGCAACGCGGCCGAGTCGGCCACTGCGACGCGACCGAACATCGTCTACATCCTGGCCGACGACCTCGGCCGCGGCGATCTCTCCTGCTACAACCCGGCCAGTGTCTGGCAGACTCCGTGTCTCGACCGGCTGGCGGCTGAAGGACGCCTCTTCACCGACGCCCACTCCGCGTCCGGCGTCTGTACGCCGAGTCGCTATGCCCTGATGACGGGCCGCTATTCGTGGCGAGGACCGCTGAAGGCGCACACACTGCGGGGCTACAGCGAGTCGCTGATCGAGCCCGATCGCCTGACCGTCGCCGAGTTCCTGCAGAGCCAGGGATACACGACAGCGGTCTTCGGTAAGTGGCATCTCGGCGTCGACTGGAAGCGGACCGGTCCCAATGAAGGGGACGTCGATTTCTCGGAGCCGTTTGGCGGTGGACCGCTGGCCCATGGCTTCGACCGATTCCTCGGCATCAGTGCATCGCTCGACATGCCGCCCTACGTCTGGCTCGCGCAAGACCGGGTGGTGACCGTGCCCACCGGGCAGATCGAGGACAGCCCGAAGCCGAAGTATTGGCGGGGTGGTCCGATCAGTTCCGACTTCACGATGGAGGGCGTTGAGCCCAGGCTCATCGACACCGCGGCCGAGTATCTCGCCGAACGGGCCGCTGCCCCGGAGCGTCAACCGTTCTTCCTCTACGTCCCGCTCGCAGCCCCGCATACGCCGATCGTGCCCACGGCGGATTTCATCGGCCGTACGAAGACGACCGAGTATGGTGATTTCGTCGCCCAGGTGGATGCCGACGTCGGCCGGCTGCTCGACGTGCTCGACAAAACCGATCTGGCCAAAGACACCATCGTGATCTTCTCGGCCGACAACGGCTTTGCACCGGCCGCCAACCTCCCTGCGCTGCGGGCGCTGGGCCACGACCCGAGCCTCGGCTTGCGCGGCTTTAAATCAGACCTCTTCGAAGGGGGCAACCGCGTCCCGTTCATCGTGCGCTGGCCAGGCCAGACGCCGGCGGGCGACCGATCGGATGCGCTCGTCTGCCAGGCCGATCTGTTGGCGACATGCGCCGATCTCTTTGGAGTCACGCTGCCCGCCGACGCGGCGGAGGACAGCTTCAGCATGCTCCCCCTGCTCCGCGGTGAGGAGCAGGGCAGCCGCGATGGATGCATCGTCCATTCTTCGGAAGGCCGCTTCGCGATCCGGCAGGGCCGCTGGAAGCTCATTCTCTGGCCCGGCTCGGGAGGCTGGAGCCCGCCGACGCCCGAGCCTTCCGCCTGGCTCGATACCCCCAAGGCGGATTTCGGCGATCTTCCGCCTTTTCAGCTCTACGACCTTGAAGCAGATCCCGCCGAAACAACCAACCTCATGGCGGCGCATCCGGAGATCGTCGAGCGGCTGGGAAAGCTGATCCGTTCACAGATCGACTCCGGCCGAAGCACGCCGGGGGATGCGCAGCCAGCCGATCTTTCAAACTGGCCACAGGTGTCGTGGCGAGAACAGTTTGCGCCCTGACGCGTCTCTTGGAGTCTTGCATGATGCCCAGATGCCTGCTGGTGCAGCACCCGTTGATCCTGTGGCGTTGCGGCCGATGCGGCGTGATCGCCCTAGCCACCATGATGCTCTCCTGCCTGGCGATCATCGGGCCGCCGGGGGCTGCGGTCGCCGCGGAGCCAGGGTTCACAGACCTGTTCAACGGGAAAGATCTCTCCGGCTGGGTCATCGAGTCGCACGTCGACTCCGAAATCCACGAGGACGGGCGGCCGGTCTGGTCGGTGCAGAACGGAGAGATCGCCTGCGATGGTCTTGGCTTCGGTTTCCTGCGTTACGCCGCGGAGCCGTTTGCCGACTGCACGCTGCGGCTCGAATTCCAGCTGCTCGAGCATGGTAAGCGGGAATGTAACTCTGGCATCGGGATCCGCACATGCGTCTTCGATCGCCGCCGGTCGCCGGCCACCCGCGCCTCGATCCGTGGCTATGAGTTGCAACTGCTCGACGATTCCGGCGAGCCTGTCAGCACGCATTCCTCCGGATCGCTCTATCGTTACGTCCCGCCCCGGACCAATGCGATGCGTGCGGCCGGTGAGTGGAACTCGCTCGAAGTGACGATGCTCGGCCCGCGGATCCGCGTGACGCTCAACGACCGGGTGATTCAGGACGTCGACCAGATGGACGTCCCGGTGATCCGTAGCAAGCCGCTGTCGGGCTTCATCGCCTTGCAGAACCACGGCGGACAGGCGCGATTTCGCAACATTCGCGTGCGGCCAGAGGAGCCGCCGATCCCTGAGGCCGCGGACCTGGAGGCTCAGGCAGCTATCCTCCGCTCGCGAAACCCGTCGATCGGAATCCGTGGCGTGCTCCGGTTCGCCGTCGAGGCGGCAGGGCGTGGCTGGAAACCGGCCGAGGTCGAGGCGGCGCTCGAACTGGCGCGATCGATGCAGGTGGTCGATCCCGCTTACAACGACTTCGGCAACTTCCGCTGGCGGCTCGGAGATGACGGTGTGACCGACGCTAATGCCGCGGACTTTGCCGGGCAACTGCTCGGGGTGTTGCGGCTCGAGGACGAAGGTCGGCTCGTGCCACGGCCCGGCGGTTCCCGGCTCACTCCCCGCGGCCGCGCCCTCCTGGAAACGATGGCTCGCGATGCGATGACGGTCTTCCATCAGCGGGAAGTGAAGCCCGGACACACGAACATCCGGCTGATGCGGATCTGGAACCTGCTGGCTCTGGGCGATCTCGTCGGGCCGGATGTGGTGCGGAAGGGGGAGTCGGCGTGGGACGAATGGCTTGCATTCACGCGAAGCCATGGCCTGACGGAATATCTCTGCCCAACGTACCTCGGCGTGTCGCTCGATTCGCTCGCGTTGATCGCCGACCACGCGCCTGCGATGAAGAACCGGATCGAGGCCGACACCGTGCTCGCCTACGCCTGGCGAAGCGCCGCCACCCACTGGTCGGAGGCTGCCCAGCGTCTTTCCGGGCCGCATGCTCGCGACTATGACTATCTCTACGGCCGCGGATACGCCGACGAACACTTTCTCGATGCCGGCTGGCTCACCGTGAAGCCCCGCCCGGAGGGTGCTGGCTGGCTCCCCGACGCACCGCGCGACTCGCTCGAAGTGTTTCGCAGTGCCTGTCGTTCGGTGCCCTACGGCGGTGCGGCCACCGAGATCATCGAAACGCTGCCCCGTTTTGTGGTCGAACGCACGGGCACACAGGCCTGGCAGCGGATCACGAACCATGTCGGCCGCACGATGACGATCGGGATTGCCGGCGAAGGACGAGGCCCGGAAGACAAGACGCTGCTCATCACCATGCCGCCGCTTTTGGATGGTTCGTCGAGTGTGCTATCCGAACTGCCGCGGACTCCGAACGTGACCCTGGTCTTCGACGGGCGACGCGACCCCTACGGCCTCGCCCCGGTGCGGAATGCCGGCACCGGCCACAGCACCTCGCGGCACCTGCACCCGTATCTGATCAGCTCCCAGCAAGGCCCCCGCGTCACAGCGGCCTGGTATCTCGACCCTGCTCGCAGCGCATTTTCGATTGATCCGAGCACGCTCGTCTGCCTGGAGGCGCATCTGCTTCTCCCCAGTGGCTGCAGCGTCTGGTCGACCAAAATGCCGCTTGGCAGCGGCGCGGAACTGCCGCCGGAGACGGTCCTTTTTCTACGTGGCGGCAATGGCGCCGTGGCCGGCATCCGCACGCTTTCAGCCGCCGATCCTCACCTGCGGCCCCGCGCACTCCGGCTGGTGGCCGACGGCGGCTCGCAGCCTGTCCAGCGGCTGACGGCGACGTTTTCGGAAGGCGTCCCCGACTGCGGTGCGATTCTGGCTCTCGACATCGAGGTCCGCGAGGGGCTCGACGACGACGCATTCGCCGCCTTCCGCCGGGAGTTTTCAGCACGAGACGTTGTTGCCAGCCTCGACGGCACGCGGTTCACAGTCTCTGGATCGCTGCCGCTCGAGTTCGACCTTGGTGAACCTGAAGGCCGTCCCCGCCGCGTGCTGTTTGAGCCGATCCTTCCCGAGCAGGCCCTGCTCATGGTCGATGGCACCGAGATCGGCCGGGAGGTCATCGACCGCGCTATGCCGGAGTGATCCCACCACTCGTCGGCATCCCCGCGATCTGCTTGCCGTCGTGCCCGGTCTTTCGATTCAACCACCAGGCCAGCAGTCCGCCCGCCGGACCGATCAACAGCAGGTTGTAGATGGACAGGAAGTGTTGCCCGAGGGGCGCCGTCGTTCCCCTCGGGTCGATGTAGGCCAGATAGTGCATGACGAGATCGGACAGCAGCACTGCGATGCCAGCCCCCAGCGCGACCGTGCAGGTGCGGTTGAAGATGGCGAGAATGGCCACCACCAGATAGGGCACGCACGACTCGGCCGTGATCAACTGGCCGAGCATGTAAATATCCTTCCCGCCCTCGTGCCAGTGCCGCAGGGTGTAGAGGTGGAGCAGCACACCGCAGACGCAGAACAAGAACGCGAGCAGTTTTTTATTCATAACGCTTCCCTCAGAACCAGAGCCTGCTGCCGACAACCTGTCCCACGACCGTGCCCGATAGTCTACACGCACAACAGCCCACAACCACCGGAATCACTTCCGAGGGTCCTGGACGACATTGTTGTCTGCGAACCGCTCGCGGGTGATCCCCGAGGCGCCATTGATGTCGCTGCGCATCGCCCTCACCTGTTGCAGGGCATTGGGGGCGAAGTCCTCAAGCCCCTCGTTTTCGTGAAAGTCGAGGTCGGCCTGGATCTCCCGGGCAGCCTGGGCCATCTGCCGTCGAACCCGCGTCAGCCAGCCGTCGGCCGCTGCGTCTCGCCCTTGAATCGCGCCGCAGCCACCGAGCACGGGGGTGCACAGCAGCACGATGAGCACTATCCGTCCGCACATGGTGATGACCCTCGAAACCGCTATCCAGTTCGAGAGAAATACCATTCTGCCCCGGGAGCATGCGATACCGATTTTCCGCCCCCGGCGGCGTGGGCCAGTCGATGTCTGCCGAATGCGCCGCTAGCAAATCCGGGGCAACTGTTCCCCGATCGGCATCGGGATCACGCGGGTGCCGCCAACCGCGGTCCTCATCACCACCAGCCGCGGATGCCCCGCGACGACTCGACCGAGCACGACGGCCTGCCTGCCATGCTCGTGCCCCTGCATCGCGGCCAGCACCCGCCCGACCGCCTCGGCCGGCACGACAGCCAGCAACTTGCCCTCGTTGGCCACCAGAAGGGGATCGAGGCCGAGAATCTCACAAGCACTCGCGACGTGGGCGCTGACCGGCACGGCCGATTCATCGATCTCGATGCCGCAGCTGGCGAGTCCCGCGATCTCGTTGAGGCTCGTCGCCACGCCGCCACGAGTGGGATCGCGAAGCATCCGGATATCAGAGCACTCGACCAGCATCGCTGCGACGAGACCGTGAAGCGGTGCCGAGTCACTCTCAATCTGTGATTCAAACGCGAGCCCCTCGCGCACGCTCATGATTGCCATGCCATGGTCGCCGATCGTGCCGCTCAAGAGCACGACGTCGCCGGCGCAGATCGGCACAGCCCCAACCGCCACACCCGGTGGCACAAAGCCGATGCCCGCCGTGTTGATGTAGACGCCGTCGCCATGGCCGCGTTCCACCACCTTCGTATCACCTGTCACGATCCGCACGCCCGCCGCACGGGCCGCCTTCGCCATCGCATCGACCACGGCTGCCAGCTCGGCGACAGGAAAGCCCTCTTCGATGATGAACCCGGCGGTCAGGCAGAGCGGCATGGCCCCGCTCATCGCCAGATCGTTCACCGTGCCGTTGACGGCCAGATCGCCAATCGACCCGCCGGGAAAGAAGAGCGGCCGCACGACATAGGAATCGGTCGAGATCGCTAAACGTCCGCCCCCGGCGAGTTCCGCGGCCACGTCGAGCACAGCCGAATCACCAAGCCGATCGAGCAGCGGATTCGAAAAGGCGGGAAGGAAAATGCCCTCGATCAGTTCGTGCGAGAGCGCCCCGCCGCCACCGTGCCCGAGGATCACATGCGGATAATCCCGCAGCGGCGCCGGGCAGGTGAAGTTTGAGAAGTCGGGAATAGAGTGTTGATGCTTCATGGTGATACGACCCCAAGCATGGTGGACCTATTTTGTCCGATCGCAAAATCCGTGAGGGGCTGCCCATGCCACGAGAGCCGGCGTTGCTGACAAGCGCAGGCAGGATGCCGAAGCGCAGTCAGCATCGAGTGAGCGAAGGCCAGCGGGCACCGATCCGCCGGAGGCGGATCGGTCGACGTAGTGAACGTCCGGCGACGGGGCATGGGCAGCCCCGAACCGCGGCCGACTCGTAAAGGCTATCAGGTGTTCCAAGGCGCAACTCATGCCGTACCCGAGCCCTCGAGAAAACGCCCCGCATTGTAGTAGGCCGCGCAGGCGCCCTCGCCCGACACCATGGTGGCTCCCAGCGGCCTGCGTGGCGTGCACTCCTTCCCGAAGGCGGGGCATTGGTTTGGCTTGAGCGTGCCCTTGAGTACCTCGCCGCTCCTGCAGAGCGGCGACTCCGTCGTCGTGATGCCGGACACCGCGAAGCGTTCCTCCGCGTCGAAGTCGCGGTAGTCGGCGGAGAGCGACCAGCCGCTCCCCGGAATTACGCCAATGCCACGCCACGCGCGGTCCTGCGGTGTGAACACCTCGGCGATCACGGCCTGCGCCGCCTCGTTGCCCCGCTCGCTGACGACCCTCGCGTAGGCGTTCTCCACCTCGTGCCGCCCCTGCTCCAGTTGCAGCACCGTGCGGCGGATGCCGTCGAGCAGATCGAGCGGCTCGAATCCGGTGATCACGATCGGCACGCGGAAGCGGTCTGCGAGCGGCGGATACTGCCAGGTGCCCATCACGCTGCAGACGTGGCCTGCGGCCAGAAAGGCATTCACGCGGTTGCCGGGAGATCGCATGATCGCATGAATAGCCGGCGGCACCAGCACGTGGGAGACGAGCATCGAAAAGTTGCGGAGCCCCTCCCGCTTGGCAAGTTTCACGGCCATGGCGTTGGCAGGCGCTGTGGTCTCAAACCCGATCGCGAGAAACACCACCTCCCGATCGGGATGTTGCCGCGCAAGTTTCACCGCATCGAGCGGCGAGTAGACCACGCGGACATCTCCGCCGCGGCCTTTCACCGCAAACAGGTTCTCGCGGGATCCGGGCACGCGAAGCATGTCGCCAAATGAGCAGAAGATCACCCGCGGATCGGCGGCGATCGCCAGCGCCCGGTCGATCACCTCCAGCGGCGTCACGCAGACCGGGCAGCCGGGGCCGTGGATCATCTCCACCTCCGGCGGCAGCAACTGGTCGATCCCGTTGCGGATGATCGAGTGGGTCTGGCCGCCGCAGACCTCCATGATCGCCCATGGCCGCGTGACGACGCGACCGATCTCGGCGACGAGTCGCCGGGCCTGCTCCGCATCGCGATACTCGGTGAGGTGCTTCATGTCGGGTCAGCCAGTGCTCCGTCCACCTCGTCGCCGGCGCGAAGCTCCTCAAGCCCCTCCTCCAGCAGGCCAAGCTCCGCGAAGGTCCGCAGCGTCGCCTGCGCCGAGGCCTCGTCGATCTTGCTGATCGCGAAGCCGACGTGCACGATCGTGTAGTCGCCGACCAGGATATCGGGCAGGTAGGCGAGGCAGATCTCCTTGACGACACCGCCAAAATTCACGCGGCCCATCCGTGTGCCGTTCTCCTCGTGGATCGATTCGACCTGTCCGGGCACGGCGAGACACATCATTCACCTCCACGCTGCCAGAGCATGACGCGATTGTTCCCTGAGTCGGCCACGGCCATGCTGCCACCGTCGAGACAGATACCATACGGCCAGCAGAGCGTTTCGGGGGCGACTGCCTTCCAGTGGTTCTCTCCACAGGCGTTGAAATCGGGCTGGCCGACGACATCGGCAGCATCGCTCGCAGACGACCCTTCGATCGGCAGCTGCCAGAACAGCACGCGGTTGTTGGCCGTGTCGGCGACCGCAAGGGAATCATCCGCCAGCGAAAGTCCGTAGGGAAATCGCAGCCGCGCCGGCCCCTGTTTCTGATGGGGCAGTTCCCACGCCGAACAAAACTCTTTCTGGCCGAGCACGACGTCCGCAGCCCGGTCGACGGCGGGCCTACCACTCCAGCCGAGCACGCGATGATTGCCGGCATCGGCAACGAAGAGCATCTCGTCGGTGCCGGCGATGGCATGCGGCCAGCGAAACGACGACGGCCCCACCGGACCGCCACGATTCTCGTCGACCTCGTGCATGCTGCCCTGCCCCAGGACGACCGTAGCCGGTGCATCCCGATCGGGTAGGCCGTTCCAGATGAGCACCCGCCGGTTGCCGGTGTCGGCCACGTGAAGCCGGCCACCGATCCACGCCAGGCCGTAGGGCCAGTAGAGCGTGTCGGCGGCGGCACTGTCGCGGCCACGATTCCGTTCGACATCCTTGAGCGAGGGCTGGCCTATGCAGAAGTCGGGCGGCGTATCCGAGGTTCGGGGGACGGTGTTCCAGACGAGGATCCGGTGATGCCAGGCGTCGGCAACGAGGAGTTTCCCTTCCGCCACGATCACGCCCGTCGGCAGATGGAGACCGTTTTCCGGGCCGCGGCCATGCGCGGCCGGCCCCTCGTCCTCGAACGTCGCCTGACCAAGCACGACATCGGCGGCCGCACCGTCCTCCGCCGGCACGCCATGCCAGATCAGGATCCGGTGATTCCCCGAATCGCAGACCACGAGTCGCTTGCCGTCGAGCCAGACGCCGCGCGGCGCGTAGAGCTGAGAGCGGGTCGGCTGCGCGGCGGGGAGCGCGAGGCCGCCAGGCGATGCCGCCCCCAGCCGACACGCCGGCCGCCACTCGAGCGCTACGGTGGTTGTTGTCATGTGGGCCTCACCCAGACGACGCCATCGGTCACGCGGAGTGGAAACGGCTCCAGCTGGCACTGCGGCGCCGAAAAACACTCACCAGTCGCGCTGTCGAACTGAAACCCGTGCCACGGACAGGTGATCGTGCCTGACTCGGCGTCGCAGACGCCCCGTTCGAGCGGCAGGCCCTGGTGCGCGCAGGCATTGCGAAACGCCCGTAGGCCCTCCTTCGAGCGGATCACGATCACGTGCGCGGCCTCGGCCTCGAAGGCCACCGGCCGATCCGCTCCCACATCGTCCGCGCGCGGTCCCATCACCCATCCGGCCCCCTGCACGACCCGCTGGCTGCCATCTGGACCGGCCGCCACGACCGGCAATTGGATCTGGACGAGGCTCACCGGATCACCATCCGACGACGGGCCTCCTTCTGGCTCCGTCGGCACGACCTCCACGCCCTCGATCTCCGGCACGTGTTCCTTGAGCGACTCCTCGACGGTGTTTCGTAACGTCACCGACGACATCGAGCAGCCGTTGCAGCTGCCGGAGAGCCGAACGAATGCCCTGTTGTCGCGGACGTCCACCAGCGTTACGTCGCCACCATGCGACTGCATGTAGGGCCGCACCATGTCGATCACCCGGCTCACCCGCGTCCGCAGGTCGGCCCGCACGAGCCCGTGCATCGAGAAGAGCGTATAGACGGTGGGGTCGTCGACTAGTTCGAAGAGGAGCTCCTTGCCTCGCGAATCCTCCTTGAGCCGCCTGACGATCTTCGTGAGCCCCACCTTGTGAAACTCCTCGATCGCCGACTTGAGCGCAAGAGCCTTTGCTCGCTGCTCCGGATCGAGCGACCCCACCTCTGCCACCGCGCGGTCGACCCGCTCGGCCAGCTGTGCGAGATCATTGACGGTGAGCGTGGGCGTGCTCGTGGCATCGGGCTGGCTTTGCGTGCTGGCCTGGCTGGTCATTGTGCTGCTCACGTTGCTCATGGTGCTGCTCACGTTGTTCATGGCAATAGGTTTGGAAAAGCGATTCAGACCGACTGGTATCCGGAATGTTGTTCGAGCGTCTCCGTCGCCTTCTGCAGCAGGAGCTCGGTGAAGAGTCCGCGGGCGAGCGTGCCGATCCCATCCTCCACCGTGCCTGCCGACAAGATCGCCGCCCTCTGGGAATCGAGCGACCGCTTCGGCAGCGACCGCAGCACGAAGCAGCCGCCGTCGATGTTGTCGAGCAGGAAGTCCTGAAAGATCGCATCGACGAAGCCGCTGAGCCAGACTCCCTCGCCATCGGGTGAGCCCCGTAATTTCGCGAGCGCTGGCTCGGCCCCACGAAAGCGTTCCTCGAGCCGGGCCACGAA
>CANFQO010000007.1 GCA_947449135.1 Planctomycetaceae bacterium
GATTGTCCTCCGAGCGTGATGACATCGCCGCCTATGTTGGCGTTCGACCGCTCGATCGCGTCTTCGACCTGCCGGAGTGTCACGCCATAGCGGCGAAGCTGCCTGGGGTCGATGAGTATCTGATATTGCTTCACGGTGCCACCAAAGCCCGTGACGTCGATCACCCCAGGAACCTGCTTGAGAATTCGGTTCAGCACCCAGTCCTGCACGGCCTTGAGCTGATTGGTGGTGTAGCCCGGTCCTTCGAGCACGTACCGGACGATTTCTCCGGTTGGGCTCCAGGGGGAAAGGCGGGGCGCGACCCCCGGTGGAAGCGTGACGGTGCCGATACGGTTCAGCACCTCCTGCCGCGCGGCCGGATAGTCGGTGCCGTAGGCGAAACGACACTTGATGTCGTTGAGCCCCGCAATTGATGTGCTGCGGAGATCGACCAACCCGGGCATGCCGTTGAGCGCGGTTTCCAGCGGGATGCCGACCAGCCGTTCCATCTCCTCTGGGCTCGCTCCCGGGCTCTGGGAGATCACTTCGACGAGCGGCGGCGTTGGGTCGGGATAGGCCTCGACATTGAGTTCGGATGCCGAGTGCAGGCCAATGCCGACCAACGCCAAGGCACCCAGAATCACGATGAGCCTATTGTGAAGGCTCCAGGAAACGATTGACTGGATCAAGACGGCACCGATGGGTGATCGCGGTGGAACACCCAAGTATCCCTGCTGGGCATCGCCGAAGGTATGCTGAATAAGGAGTTAGGTCACCGAACTTTACTGAATTGATCGCAAGCATCTGACAGACTGCGGTCGGCGAGTGACGTCCACCGTCACCCCTTGATCACGCCCAGTGGCCGGAGCCGGGCCACCTTCAACGAGAGACCGGCGCGGTGGACGATGTCGACCACGATGTCGACGTCCTTGTAGGCCAGTGGCTGCTCCTCGGCGAGTCCCTCGCGGCTACGGCAGCGGGCGACGACACCACTCCGCAGGAGCTCGTCCTGAATGTTCCGACCCCGGGACATCTTCGTGGCGGCCGTGCGGCTCAGGCAGCGGCCGGCGCCGTGGCAGGTAGTACCGAAAGAGCGTTCCATCGACCGAGGACCACCGCGGAGCACCCAACTCGCCCGCCCCATGTCGCCTGGAATGATCACGGGCTGGCCCATGTCACGATAGCGATCCGGGATGTCGTGATGGCCGGCGGGAAAGGCCCGCGTCGCCCCCTTACGGTGCACGCAAACGGTCTTTTGGATGTCGTTGACGGTGTGTGTTTCGAGCTTCGCCATGTTGTGGGCGACGTCATAGAGCAATTCCATGCCGAGAGCGTGCCAGGGCTTGCCGAGCACCCTGGCAAACACTTCGCGGACCTGCCACATCAGCAGTTGCCGATTACAGAAGGCGTAGTTCGCGGCAGCACGCATGGCGCCAAGATAGTGCCGCCCTTCCGGGCTCTCGACGGGTGCACAGACCAGCTGCCGATCGGGAAGATCCAGGCCGTATTTCGCCGGGGCGTCGCGAAGGGCCCGCAACGAGTCGTCGCAGACCTGATAGCCCAGGCCGCGGGAGCCTGAGTGGATCAGCACGCAGATCTGTCCGGCATGAAGGCCAAAGGCCGCGGCGGCTGTGGCGTCTTCCACTCGGTCGACCACCTGCACCTCAATAAAATGATTGCCGGCGCCCACGGTGCCGCACTGGTCGCTGCCGCGGGCCAGTGCCCGATCGCTCACGAATTCCGGTTGGGCGTCGGGGATGCAGCCCTCGGCCTCCGTCAGGGCGACGTCAGCGGCCGTGGCCATCCCGCGGCGTTCGAGAAACGGCACGCCCTCCTGCATGAGCATGCGGAGTTCGGCAGGGGAAAAGACATGTCTGCCCCCCTGCCCCACCCCGACGGGCACGTCCCGCAGCAACTGGTTGACGAGTTGCACGAGCACCGGCTGGATGTCGGCAAGCGTGAGGTTCGTCCGCATCAGCCGGACGCCGCAGTTGATGTCATAGCCCACACCGCCGGGCGAGACGACGCCGCCGCTCGCAGGATCGGTGGCGCAGACGCCGCCGATGCAGAAGCCGTAGCCCCAGTGGATGTCGGGCATGGCAAGACTGGCCGTCTGAATGCCGGGGAGGAAGGCGACGTTGGCCACCTGCTCCGGTGCCCGGTCGCTCCGCAACTGCGGGATCAGTCGTTCGTCGGCAAAGATCAGACCGTCGACGAGCATCCCCGATTTGTAGGACTTGGGGATCCGCCAGGTGCATTCGTCCACCCGCTCCAGTGGGCCTGCGAAGCCACGGTCGGACGAAGTGTCGCGGGTTGCATCGGCCATGTGTGCAGCTTTTTCGGGGAGACTGTCAGACCATCAGACGGCAGCCGTCTAGGGAACAAGCAGACTGCGGGGCTATATGTCCACGATCAGCGTGGCATTCCATCCGGCGGCCGTTTCAACGACGGAGAGTTCGTGCTGGGTAATCGCCTTGATCTCGTGGGCGAGCGAGTGCCGGACCGGGTCATACCGCTCGCCGTGGGCGGTGGCGTGGAGCCCGGTGGCGTCGATCGTCACATTGAACGAGCGAAACAGCATCCGCCGCAGTTCAAAAGCGGCGTGCAGTTCACTGATCCAGTCGAGGAGCAGCCAGGTGGGGTCGGTGCCAGAGACGTGAAACCGCTCGTCGCTGTCGGGCTGGATCCGGATCTGAGCGAGGTCGCCGGCGATGATCTCGAAGAGGCCGCGGGCGGCGTCTGTCATCAGCCCTTCCAGCGTTGGCGAGGTCAGCCGTAGTCCAAGGTCGGCGGTGTGTTCGAAGATCTCGTGCATGGGGGCTGGCCGGGTGCGGGTGCCGAGCGCCAATTTCCAAGGGAGGACGCCGCGAATCATACGAGTCGGCTTCGGTTCGTGTCCGGCAGCGTCAAACCCCCCCGGGATTGCTATACTTCCCCCGGACACGTTTTTCACCGCACCCCCGGGGAGCTCGTGATGCGAAGCGAACTGCGATTGCGATCAAGACTCGTGCTTTGTGCCTGCATGCTGGCGGGACTCACGGTGGGCCAGACGGTCGCCGCGGAGCCCACACCGCCTCGGGCGGGCATCACGCAGCCCCGCTCCGGCACGACGAACACATTCGGCTCCGGCACCATCACACATCGGTCCGACGGCACCAGCAGCCAGACGAGGCCTTTTGGCTCTGGTTCAATCACGACCGAGCGGGGACGGGATGGGAAAACGGTGACTGGCCACACCCAGAAGTTCGGTTCCGGCACGGTCACCCGCTGGTCGGACGGCACGACGAGCGAAACAAGGCCGTTCGGTTCCGGCACGATCACGACGGAGCGCGGCCGCAATGGCCAGACGGTGACCGGCCACACGCAGAAGTTCGGGAGTGGCACGATCACGACCAGGTCGGATGGCTCGAGCAGCCGGAACCAGCCGTTCGGGAGCGGCACGCTCCAGCGGGATCAACCGGGAAGAAGCCAGAGCAGCGGCGCCAAGAAATAGCGTCGCTAGGCGCTGATTCCGCCGGGAAATGACTCCCAAATCCGGCTTGCCTGCCTCCTGCCTGCGTGAGACTCTTCGTGCCCCGAGAAAATCGTCTCGGCACGATCAGGGCCGCCGCGAGCGTACATGATGCCGAAGCATCCGACGAACACCGGGGCGCGGACCAAGGAATCGCGAAACCCGCAGCCACCTCATAGCGGCACACTGCTGCATGCCGCGTCGCGTCGACTGCTGACGGGCCTCGTCGTCTGCCTGGCAATTGGCACGGAAGCGGCGTGCGGTGCCGAAACCGTGGATGCCGCCCTCCAGTCACCGCGGCCATGGACTCGGTTCCTCGCCGAGGCCTTTCCGGAGGACCTCGACACCAGCCGGTCGCTCGAGCCGCCCAACGTCCGTGAACCCGGCCCCGACACGGCCAACTATCCCAACAGCCCCTACACGCTCCCACGCGGCGGCATCTATCTCGAATGGAGCCCCGTCTTTTTCAACGGGGCCATCAGCACCGTCCAGCCGCAGTCCTACAACGCCGAGTTTCTCCTTCGGCTGGGGCTCACCGACCAGTTCGAGTTTCGCCTCTACTCCAGCGGCTTCGTCTGGCAGGCCGCGGGCCTCGGCATGGGGGAGACGACGGGATTTGCGCCGCTGGTCTTCGATGCGAAGATCAATCTCTGGGAGGAGAACGAGGAGTATTTCATTCCGGCGGCGGGCATCGAGACCTTCGTGCAGACCCCGTGGGGCTCGCCCGCCTTCAGCAGCAGCACACTACCCGGCATCTCGATGCTCTTCCGCAGCACGCTCTTCTGGGGACTCGTCGCCGAATACAACGTCGGTGTCGCGGATGACTCGACGCAAGACGGCTTCACACCAATCGACGTTGAGCAGTGGGCGATCACGAAGGAAATCACCGACGATTTCCAGGTCTTCGTGCACGGCTTTCAGAACCAGTCGGCCCTGCCGCGTCTGGTGGCCCAAACGGTCGTCGGAGGCGGATTCGTCTGGTTCCCGAGTGACCGACTCTCTGTGTTTGGCAACTGGGGGGCCGGCACCGACAAGAGCGGGCCCGCGACCACGTTCCAAGTGGGGCTCGCCAACGCGTTCTGACCGGCGTGAGGCTGAGCGGGCCTCGTGGCCGGGGTTTCGCCTCTCTAGACAATTGTTCCGCGCGGCGTTCCAGTCGCTCGTCCGTCAGAACCGGGACGTCGTTCCGCCAGGCTGACGAGCGATGGATTCGTTGGCGGTCACCTCCTCAGCAAGCACGACCAAATCGGCCGGTTTGACGCGGAACTGACCGATGTAGGGCCGGGTGTAGGCAAGCAGGATCACGAAGCAGCAGGAGATTCCGACTGCGACCATGCCCAAAGCGATGCGACGAGCCCGGTAGGATTCGGTATGGATGAGTCCGACACCCAGAAGCGTCAGGATCGCCAGCACACCGACAATCGTCCACCTGGCCGGGGGCGGCCGCGTGGCAGCGATGCGGAGTCGTGTGTCGCGGGCCTCAGAGGCCTGGTGGAACAGGTCGCTGAGTTCTCCGCGGAGCGGACTCTCCGGCAGCGATCTGATCGCCGTGCGCAGCGTGCGGATCGGCTGGGCGGCTAACCGCGGCGATCGCAGACGGGCCATCTGCGGCCACTCGTCGTACGCGAGATAGTGGATGGCCCCTTGCACCGCCGGACCGATCACCGCCTGCGTGCTCTCGTCGCTGCCGTCGAGGCTCAACAGCATCTCACGATACGCGGCCGACTCGGCCCGAGACGCGTCCTCGGCACGGCTGTGCTGGTCCCAGACCGGAATGGCGATGAACGAGATCAGCAGGCCAAACGCCAAACCAATCTGGGCCGGCACTTCTGCCTCCAAATGGCCAAGCTTCTGCCCGTCACGTCCCGTGATCCAGGGCACGAGCACCTTGTGGACGAAGACGGCAAACAGCGACCAGAACGACAGAACGAATGCGATCAGCAGCGGCATCGGCAGGGCGAGAATGTGTTCAAAGACCGGCGGCACTTCGTTCATGACTGGGTTGCTCCCGAGGGAATCGACCGAAACATCAAATTCGACGCCCTACTTCTTTGCTGCATCCTCCAGGGCCGCTTTCGACTCGCCCTCCGTAGACACCTTTGAATCGTTCTCGGGCGTTCCCTTCGGCTCGTCTTCTGACGCTGCCGTCGCCTCGCCCTCCGAAGATGCGTCGGAGGCTTTCAATTCGCCTTCCGGCAGCACGTGGCCGAAAACAGACCAGACCACACCGTCACCGAGCACGGACAGGCTCATGCGTCCCTCCGCGTTGATGACCAGATTCAAGCTACGGCCGTGCTCAATCCCGGAAAACACCCGTAGGCCTTCAGACTCGTGGACCATTTCGATCTTCGTAACCTCGCCACGACGCGACGCCGGTGCCAGCAGCGTCAATTCCTTTTTGGCGGAGTCCACGCGAAAAAACGTGGGGCGTTCCCGGTCGCCCAGATCGGGCGGGCCCACCGTGCCGTCTTCATCCACGGCGACAGCCGAAGACACCGCACAAAGCCACGACTGCTCAGCCCGTGCGCCACCAGACAACGCCAGATTGGCTACCAGAGTCAACAGCACGATCCTGATCGTTTGATTCATCATTCATCCACTCCCTTGAATACGGATTACGTTCATGAGCACGAAAATGTGGCTACCACACTGAAGACAGATCGCTTGCTCGGCCTTACCTCACCGAGTAACCCATCCCCTCCATGGCCGCCACGAAGTTCCTGTCCCAGAGCGAGAACTGCTGCTGGTAGGCTGCCACCGCGGCATTGGCCGAGCCCCCTGCCTCCTTCACGGCCCGCCGCGACCGCATGCCGCCGGTCATCCCACCGGCCGTGGCACCGATAGCTGCGCCCTTGCCTGCGTCACCAGCAATCGCGCCGATGGCAACGCCCATGATGGCGCCGCCCGCTCCACCTTTCACGGCACCACCCATGGCGGCACCGGATGACGCAGCAGCGGAGTGGCTCTGTTGATCCAACTGCGCTTTGGCCTGATAGGGATCCCAGCTGGTTTGCCGGCTGGCCCAGTCGTAGGCAGCGGCTTGGTCCGCGGTCTGTTGTTCGGGACTCTGCCCCTTCGCCGGGAAGATCGCGTGGTTTCCCGGATTAGTGCTGAGCGTGGGCGGGCCTGCATGCGCCAGGGTCCCAACCACCACGACCGATACGATGGTGATCACAGACGGAAACCGACCGGTCCTTCGCTGGAATCTCTTGATCATCACGATATCTCCTGTATGAACCCGCTGATGAGGGCGGGAGGAAATACGCTATTTTGCCTCCGGTGGAAACACGACTTTTCGTCGTCGAGGGCAGCACTGCGGCCTGCAGCACGGCAAGATTCGACGAACGGGGCCCGGTTCTCTAGATCAATTCCCTGATCGGCTCATACGTTTCCGCAAGAAACTGTGGCCGACCATTCAGATCGGGGATCGTGGTGCTGGCGACATCGATGCCCAGGTTGTGATAGAGCGTCGCAAAGACATCGGAATAGCGGATCGGCCGCAGGATGACTTCCTCACCCAGACGATTGGTTTCGCCGATCACCTGGCCGGTCCGCATGCCGCCGCCGGCCAGCATCGCGAAATTGACGCGGGGCCAGTGATCGCGACCGGCATCTTTGTTGATCTTTGGCGAGCGGCTGAATTCGCCCCACACGATCACCGAAACGTCGCGATCCAGTCCAAGTTCGTGGAGATCCGAGACCAGGGCTGCCAACCCCTGATCGAGCAGCGGAATCACTTTCCGCCCATGCACGAAGTTGTTTCCGTGCCAGTCGAAGTCGGCGAAGGCAACCGTGACGCACCGTGCACCGGCCTCGACCAGTCGGCGGGCCGTCAAAAACTTCGACATGAGAGCCTGGTACCCCTTGGAAGAATACGGCAGGACATTCGGATCGTCCTGGCCGTAGCGCTCACGCACACGCGGCTCTTCACGCGACAGATCGAGCGCCTCGACGAGCCGGCTGGAACTCAGAATGCCGAGGGACCGTTGCACAAACACGTCGTCGGTCGCAACCGCCTGTTGATCCACCTTGCGTCTGAATCGATCAAGGCTTGCCAGCAAGGCTCCGCGATCCGCCAGGCGACCTGGCTCGACCCCCTTCAGCACCATATCGTTCAACGCGTCGCCGGACGGCTTGAACGGCGAGTGTGCTGTGCCAAGGAAACCGGCCCCCGGCAGATTGTACGGCAGGTGCTCCATCTTCATCGACAGGTCGACCGCGGGCGGCACGGCTGGATCCACCGGTCCATGCAGACGAGACAGAATCGAGCCGATTTCTGGCCAGCCCCCCAAAGGCTGCTGGCGAGATACGTGTCCTGTGGCGCATTGAAACGAGGCGTGCTGATCTTCCGCTCCGACCAGTGAACGAATGATGGCAAACTTGTCCATCATCGCTGCCGTGCGGGGCATCAACTCAGAGACCTGGATTCCCGGAATGTTGGTGGAGATCGGCTGAAACTCGCCGCGTATTTCTGAGGGCGCATCTGGCTTGGGGTCCACCATATCCAGATGGGGCGGACCTCCGGTCAGATAAATCATGATCACCGACTTGTGGGATCCCCGGATGCCCACCCGATCTTCTGCCCGTAGCAGTTGAGGCAGCGAGAGGCCCCCACACGCCACACCACCAAGCCCCAGCCCTCCGATCGTCAGAAAATGACGCCGCGGCACCCGGTCGCACAGCCGCATCTGTTTCCCGAACATGGTGAGCATGCTTGGTTCACTCAGGGTAATTTTCCGAGCCACATCCCATTGCCCGCCTCGTACCACATCAGCCCCGAAATCGCAGGGGCGGGGCTTCCCGGCATCTGCCTGACGAGCAATCGATCGATGGGCCGCAACTTGGCGACCCAATCCGCATACGCGGCACTGGAGGGGCCTTCGAAAAGAATGCGCCTGTAGATGGCCAGGTCGCTCTCTGGCATGAGCGTGGGCTCGAAGCCGACGAGATATCGCCAGTCGGCGTCGGGAAAGCGAAAGAAGGTGTCGTAGAAGACTGCCATGCTTGGGGAGTAAAGGATCCCGCCCTTGGCTGGCAGCCAGGGACCGATCTCGGGCTTGGACAGATCCAGATACGGCCTTCGTGAGCTCTCAGTCCATCGACCTTCCAGATCCGAACCGGTGATGAGCACGCAGGAAAGACCGATCAGAAAGGCCACGCCCAACCGCTGGATCGGATGCGCTTTTCCGAATGTCAGAAAGCCGGGCTCCAGCGTCGTTGCCAGCCACAGGATGGCACACGGGAATCCCCAATCATCCCAAAACCGCGTGACCTTGAGCCCGAGAACCCACCCGACAACCGCGAGAATGAACACCGGGTTTTTCAGGAGGCCGCTCGGATCGTGGTGACGAGACAGCCACAGGGCGATGGCCCCTAAAAACACCAGCATGGCAAGGCCGCCGCCACCAGAGGGCAGGAATTCCGTTGCCAGAATGTGGTAGGCGGCCGAGGTATCTCCGAATGCATGGCTGAGATGGAGCACCTGCCCTGCGAGGAAATTCCAAGGGTGCCCGGTCAGAATTCCGGCCAGGAGGCTCCCCAGCAGCCAGCATTGGGTCAGTTCGATCGCCTCCCTCCACCTGCCTGCAACCGCAAAAGCGAATGGGATGAGGCAGAGGAGATACCAACTCCCATGCAGCCATGCTGCGAGTGCGAACAAGACCAAGGTAACGCCCCGCTGGAAGTAGCTCGGTCGGGTTCCAGCCCGGCAACTCCACCATGGCATCACGATCAGGAGGACCGACATCGTGACCAGCAAGGGTCGGCCATTCGTTATCCGTAACCCTTTGAGTGGATTGGCCATCCAGACCATCAGCCATGCCGCCAGCCAGGCTTCGGGAGCCTTGAACCAGGGAAGAGGGGCGGCCAAGACCGCAATACAAAGACCCGCAACCGTGCACACGAGAAGCGATTCCGCGTTCAACCCAAAGGCGAGATGGAAACACCTCAGGAGGCCATGCCAGGCTGCGTGCGGGTCTTCAAGAACGCCGGGCCGAAGGACCAGAATCTGTGACCAGGGTCGCCCGTCAACTGCCTTCGCGGCGTGACGCAGCGCATCGTCAGTGGGAAGAAAGCCCTGGGCGAGAATGAAGAGTGGGATGGCGATGATGGCCAGCGCAACCATCGTCCACACGAGAACTCTGGACCGGCTTTCCAGCCATTGGGAAAAGACACGCTCAACTGTGCTCAATGCTTCCATACTTTGCACTCTGGCGTCGACGAGACGGCATGCGGGCGGGGCCAATGACGCTGCCCCCGACTTTAATCCCCGTCATTGATCCATGTGGGACGTTGATCGGCGTCCGCCTGCCACGGATGCCAACGCGGACAGCCCGGATTGTAGCCAGAGGCCGCCCCCGACCGTCACGCAGCCCCCATCAAAAACAGAAAACGGCCAAATCTCCCGCCCATGCAGGTGATCAAGACGTCATTGACTCGCAACGATTCTTCGATATCGCTGCACCCGTCGCCCTGTCAGCGTGAAACCGACATAGACGTCGTCACCATCTTTGCTCACCGCCAACCCATGCGGCCATTCGAAGTCGTCGGTCGTCCCTGCGGGCTTCGTGTGAAACGACTCGATGATCTTTCCGTCCAGCGAGAGTCGCCGCACGATGCCCTTGTCAGCCTCGAGGTTCGAGAGCACGAACAGCGACCCAGCGGCATATCGGATCGTGATTGGGCGGTCGACGTTCGTCCACGCGGCCAGATACTCCCCCTGCTGGCTCAAGACCTGAATACGATTATTTTCCCGATCCGCGACATAGATTCGATCATGATCGTCAATCGCCACGCTGTGCGGAGTTTGGAATTGCAATGCCTCAGTGCCCTTCGTGCCCCAAGCGGCCACGGGATGACCGTCGACATCGAACTTTACGACACGACTGTTGACGTAGCCATCTGACACCACGAGCGCTCCGTCGCTCAGGAATGCAATGTCGGTCGGCATGTTCAGCCGCACCTTGGGGCCACCAATGACCAAGAGCCGCTTGCCACTGGAGTCGAACTTCATGACTTGATGAAGTCCCGCATCCACCACCCACACCCGGTCGTTGGCATCAACAACGATCTGATGGGGCAGAATGAAAACGCCGCGGCCCCAAGACACCGTTGCCGTCCCGGCGTCGGAACTGAAGATTTCAACGGCGGCTTGTTTGATCTTCTGTCGCCTGAACCCTGTCTGCGGCATCCAATGGTTCTCGCCCCGGCCGAGCACGAAAGCGTTGCCGGAGTTGTCCAATGCAACGCCGCTGATTTGGCAGCGACCAGCGTTCCCTGTCGGGGCTGGCAGAGGCCAATTCAGATCGATGGCGTGACTTTCGGCAACAACCTGGGCACTCGTTGCCCCGCCTGTCAACAAAAGGCCTACGACGATGACGGCGGCGGGCACGAAAGACAGTCGAGTCGATAGCCGGGCGATCAGCATTGAAACCATTGAACCACCGGCAGGCGACCGAGGAGCACTTCCAGAGAGCGACGTCGAATCCGACGCATGCAGATGAATGCTAACGGCTCCAGGAGGAAAAAGAATCAGCCGTATCCCCCGCATTTGCGAGAGATACGGCTGTGCTGTCTGGCCTAAAAGTACCCCCACGGGGAGTCGAACCCCGGTTTTCGGACTGAGAACCCGACGTCCTGGGCCACTAGACGATGGGGGCGTGTACTTAACTCTCTTCCAGCTGTCGTTCTAGCAGTGTCGGATGGGGTGTCAAGCAGACTTGAGCCACCGCTTTTTTGCCGGAATTCCCAGCATTTGCCGGGACGTATTTCACGTCCGCGGCCGAAACAGCTCCGACCTCTGCGGCCGCCGCCGACCGATCGCAAACCCAATCGCCAGAGCCACCGCCGCCGCTCCCGCCACCAGCCACGCCCGCCGCGACCGCTCCCGCAGATCAGCCTCCAATTCCAGCCGCTCACGATCCGCGGCTGCCTGCAGGTGCTGCGTCGCTTCTCGTAGCCTTGCCGTCTGAGTCTGAGTCTGCGCCCGGCCCGCCAGCGTCGCCGCCACAATGCGGGAAACGCCAGGCGAGGTGCTCGCCGGCTGCCAGTCGGCAGCCTCCCCCTCCCATGCCAGCGGCAGTCGCCCATGCCGCGAGCCGGTGGACAGCGCCATCTCCACCGCCTCGACAGCCTGCAACAGCTCCGTCGGCGATGCACAGCGATCCTCCGGCTGCTTTGCGAGCAGCTGCTCCACGATCCGCCCCAGCCCCGCCGGCAGCTCAGGCCGAAACGCAGCCAAGGGCACGAACTGCTCGTTCCGATGCGCCAGTGCCACTGCGAGCGATGTGGGACCGGTAAATGGCGGCTGGCCGGTGAGCAGATGGTAGACCGTCGCCCCGAGCGAATAGAGATCACTCCGCACGTCGACCGGCTTGCCTACGGCCTGCTCCGGGCTCATGTAGAGCGGCGTGCCGAGCGCCATGCCCTCCTGCGTCAGCTCGAGATCGTCCTCGAGCACCCGTGCCAGACCGAAGTCGGCAACCTTCACCTCGCCGGCTGGCGTCACCAACAGATTCTCCGGCTTGATGTCGCGATGGACGATCCCAGCCTGTGCGGATTTCGCAAGCGCCGAGCCGACCTGCGACAGCACGCTCAAGGCCTGCAGCGGATCAAGCGGGCCACGGGCCAAGAGCCAGGCCTTCAGCGACGGACCAGCGACATACTCTGCGGCGATGAAGTAAATCCCTTCGACGCACGCCACCTCGTGGATCTGCACGATGTTGCCATGCACGAGCGCCGCCGCGGCGCGAGCCTCCTGCGAGAATCGCTCGACGGCGGCCGGATGCCGCATCGTCTCGCGGCGGAGCACCTTCACCGCTACCTGCCGCCCCAAAGACTGCTGCTCGGCCAGATAGACGTCGGCCATCGCGCCGCTTCCCTGACGACGCAGGAGCCGATACCCCCCGAGGCTTCGCCCGGAGAGGTCGTCTGGATGGATCGCGGCTGGCTCAGACTCTGACATGCCCCTGAGTATCGACGCCGCCCGGCCAACCGGCAAACCCCGTTCCCTTACAACAGGCCAAAGCCCCCCACCGATGCCCAAGCCTTTCGGCGGAGACGACCAGCCGGTCGAGCCTGTCACGAACACGACGGCGACGGTCGCCAGGAACGCGAAGGAACACAGCCACCGTCAGTCGTCGTATCTCTCCCGGGCCGCAGCAGCACGGCGGCGGCCACCGAAGAGTATTCGCACTCCGAGGACTGCCAGCGCCAGGCCACCGGCGGCCGACAGCATGGCCCGACCATTGGTGGAGACATCGAAGATGGCGGCAAGTTCGGCGGTCGTGGGCAGGCTGATGGCGGGTGCCGCCGAGGCTGGTTGTTGGCGAGGCGGCGCGACTCCACCTCCAGGCTGATTCGCATCCGCAGGCATGGCTCGATACGGTCCATTGTGCGGCGGAGCTCGCAGCGCCGCAGTGCCGGCCTCCGACTGTGAATTTGGCCCGGCGGCCGACTGCTGTCCATCCCCATCGATGGTCGCAGCCGCCATCCTGAACCGCGCAGACTGATCTGCCTCGCCCTGCTCGTGTGCCTGCCCCTGTTCGATCGCTCGGGCTGCGGCGAGGGCTGCGGCCGCCTCGGGGGTGAAACCGCTGGAGCCCACGCTTGCCAGAAACGTGCGGAGCCGCGTCGAGCAGCTACCGATCGTGCGACCACTGTTCTGCCCGAAGAGCACGCCGGCCAGCTCGCCGCGTTCGTTGAGGATCGGCCCGCCCGAGTCTCCCTGTCTGGCCCCTGCAGAGAGTTCCACAAACTCCTTCGGATAACCCGCAGCTGGGGAGAGATATTCGGTGCAGCGGCCGGTCTGGGCCCGGTAGGGGCCGCGGCCGTAGCCGGCGATCGTGAGCAGATCGCCCGGGGCTGGAGGAGTGGCTGCCAAGGGAACCGGGGTCGCCGGTGGCCTCCAGATCACGACCGCCGCCAGATCCCAGGCCTCGTCCATGCGCACGACGGTGCCGGCGGTCTGGAAGCCGTCGGGGAACTGGACGAGCACCGCCGATCGGCTGTCGCGGACGACATGCCAGTTGGTGAGCACAATCGCCTGCTCACGGTTGGCATCGACGAGCACGCCCGACCCGAGCGATGCGCTGCCCTGCTCCGCCGCCACGATCCGCACCACCGCTGGGTGCGGCGTCTGCCCGCTGAGCAGGTAGTCGGCAAAGGCGTCCGGCTGCCAACTTCCGTCAGCCTGTGCCGCAGCTGACTGGCACGCAATCCCGACCGCCCAGACGATCAGCACACACCGGAACAGCTGTCTGGCTGCACCGAGCAAGGAGCCCGGAGCGGAAGCGACGGAACAACGGCTCGTTGAGCGATCCCGGATCTGCATGGCAGACGTGATGATATGCCTCCATGGAGTCACCCGGCTTCCGCCGGGGGCTTTTTGTCGTTGGCGCATGCCGTGCCCAACGCCCTGCATGGATGACGCGTTTCGTAAACGGCTCTTATCGGGACGTGCCGCGTGCGGACTGGCGACGCGTTTCCCGGTTGACGATCCGCTTGAGGAGTTCACGCCGAAGACGCTCTCGCTCGCGAAGGGCTTCCGCCTCGGAAGGAACCGCGTTCGCCGGGGTGGAAAGAAGGCCGTTTTGATGGCTGATCATCGGCAATACTCCAACGTGCTGGGCGGCGACCGGCCTTCGCCGCATCGCTTGATATCGCCGGAGGAGCGCGTCGCACTGCAGGAACAATTCTTGGTATGCCGCGGACGGCACAACCGGCAGGATTTACCAGGCATGCCCGCTCAGTGCCGCTGGGGCACGATGCCGGGGGCGGTCGAGGGCACCACGGAAAAGCCGGCGGCGCGGAGGCTCTCGTAGAGGGCAACCACATGGTCGCGATCGGAGGTTTCGACGGTCACCTCCACGCTCGTCACGAACACATCAGGTCCGGAAAAGGCCCGGTCGTGCACGATCTCCTGCACGCTTGCCCCCGCGGCCGCGATCGCCGCGGTGAGTTTGGAGATGCCGCCGGGCCGATCGGTCACCTGCGTCGTAAACCGCCAGAGCCGACCGTCGGCCGCCAGCCCATGCTTGATCACGCGATCGAGAATCGTGAGATCGATGTTGCCGCCACAGAGCAGGAGCACGACCCTGCGGCCGGCCAGTTCCTTGCCAACGTCGCCCATCACCGCAGCGAGTGCCGATGCCCCGGCCCCCTCCACAACGGTTTTTTCGAGTTCCAGGAGGCGGAGCACGGCCAGTGACAGAGCCTCCTCGCCCACAGTCACCACGCGATCGATCAGCGGCGCCGCAATCGCAAACGGGAGGGCACCCACCTTCCCCACGGCCAGGCCATCGGCGAGCGTCGGCCGCGTTGGCACCTGCGTTGGCCGGCCGGCGACGAGCGACGCGCTCAGGCTGCCAGCCGCGGCGGGCTCGACCGCGATGATCCTGATATCAGGCCGCAGGCTCTTGGCTACGGTCGCCACGCCAGCGAGCAGGCCCGCGCCCCCCGTGGGCACGACGATCACCTCGACATCGGGGACGTCTTCGAGGATTTCGAGGGCCATCGTGCCCTGCCCCGCGATCACGCGGGCGTCATCAAAACCATGCACGAGGTTCAGCCCGTCGCGAGTGGCCATCTCCAGAGCCAGACGGCGGGCATCGTCGAACGATTCGCCCTCGAGCACGACGCGGGCTCCGAGCTTGCGGCAGGTGGCCACTTTCACCAACGGCGCAAACCGCGGCATCACGACGGTGACGGGAATCCCCAGCAGCTTGCCGTGGTAGGCAAGACCGAGCGCATGGTTGCCGGCCGATGCGGCCACCACACCGCGGGCCCGCTGGGTGGCATCGAGCAGGAGCAGGGCGTTGCGGGCGCCGCGTTCTTTGAAGCTGCCGGTCCGTTGGAGCAGGTCGAGCTTGCACCAGATCCGGCAGCCGGTCAGGTCGGAGAGCGGGATGCTCTGCGGGCAGGGAGAGCGGTAGATTCCGGAGCGGATGCGGTCGTGGGCCTGCCGAATGTCGGCAAGCGTGACCGTGACGGGGGCCGGTGAAGCAGCTGACGTGGCAGGGGTGGTCATGAGGTGAGCCGCTCAGGCGTGTGAAACGAGCGGACGTCGATCCATTCCATGCCGGCCCGGCGGGCCGCCTCGATGCCCAGGTCGCTGTCTTCCCAGACGACGCAGCGTTCCGGCCGGGCGCCGAGCCGACGGGCGGCCTCCAGAAACGGGTCGGGGTCGGGCTTGTGCCGAGAGGTGTCTTCGCTCGCCACGATCGTGTCGAAGGCGGCGGTGATGCCGACGTGGTCGAGGATCTGCCGACAGACCCGCTGGAAGCCGCCGGTGACGACGGCCATCGGAATCCGGCCGCGGGACCGGAGCACCACCTCCACGACCGGATCGATGGCTTTCACGTGGGCGAGCTGGGCGAGGAAGACCTGCTCCTTCGTGTGGGCGGCGTGTTCGATATCGATCGTGATGCCCTTCTCGGCGGCGAGTGTCGCCACGATGTCCCGCGTCGGCCGGCCACCCAGCGCATAGAAACGGTCTTCATCAAAGTGGATGCCGTGGGCTTCGGTAACGGCCAGCCAGCCGCGGTAGTGGGCCGGCATCGTGTCGGCCAGCGTGCCGTCGCAGTCAAAGAGGAGGGCGTCGTGGTTTTGAAACTGCCACATGGAAAAGCTGAGGGGCTGGGGTGGTTGGGTCGCAGGTGAACGGTCGCAAGCATCGCTTCACCGCTGTTTATAAGCCTCCGGCCATCGCCGGCCTATCCCACGCCCTCGTCTGGGCTTTGGCAGTCACTTCGAACACCGCCGCATGCGACCCGGAGGCCTGGGGGCGATGGGGGGTTTCTCGTGTCGTTAGCGATCCCGGGCTTCCTACCGGAAATGCTCATGGATCGGGTGGCGGTGGGTCGATCACATCCAACGATCATGCCGGTTTTTCCGCGCAGGGACTCCCCTGCCCGGTGCTCTGGCGACCGCGACGGATATGACAGCGATGGAAAAAGCCGCCAATCGTTCCGGGAAACGTGCTGCCGCTCGCAGGAGAGCGATTCGACGCAAGGCTGCGGCCTGGCAACGGCGTGTCCGCCGTGCCATCGCCATGGCCTTGATCGCCGCATCAATCGCGGAGGTGCCGACACGGGTCGCGCATGCCCAGATTGGGCAGTTGGGCGGTGCGGGCGGAGCTGCTGGCGTCGGCCAAGGCGCAATGGGCTCGGTCGGCGGTCTCGTCAACGGCGCGGCGGCGCGGCTTGGAGACCTCGAGGAAAATGGTCCGGGCTGGATGTATTACGGCGTCAACGCGGCCGACCGCGGGCTCGGCTATCGCGGCAGCTACTACACGGTGGGCGGCTTCATCCCTTATGCCGAAGACGATCTCGGCGGCGTCTGGAATGCCGACCTTCGCACACACTTAAGCAACTACGGCGGCTTCTTCTCAAACGTGGGTGCTGTGCGGAAGCAGTTCTGGGGCGGCACTCTCTTCGGCCTCGGCATCTACTGGGACTTCGACGGCGACCAGAATCAATACTCACCCACGTCGATTTCCGACGCCAGCGGTACGTATACCTTTGCCGGTGGCCAGACTTACCAGCAGGTGGGCGTGTCAGCCGAGTGGCTCACCGACTACGGCAACCTCCGCAGCAATGGTTACATCCCCTGCGGTACTACAGCCCAAACGATGGGGCCATTCGTGGGCAACTCGCTGCTCTGCCAGACCGGCATTAACGCAGGGCTTGCCGGAGCCGACCTCGAAGTGGGTGCCTACATCCCGGGCCTCGCCGACTGGGCCGGCATGGTGAGCGTGGGCGGCTATGCGTTTGGCAACGCCCGCTACAACAACGTCAACGGCACCGATCTGGTCCCGTACTTTGGCGGTGTGTACACCCGCATGGATCTGACGCTGATTCGCAACTGGGATTTCTCGCTCCAGGCCAACAACGACAGCTTCTTCGACTGGACCGGCTTCGCGCGGCTCACCTACCGCATGGGTGGATCACGGCGTCGCAACGTGCCCGATCAGATGGAGCAGCCGATGATGCGAAACGAACACATCGTGCGGGCGCATCAGGCGCCGGTGCAGGCAACCTTCTACAATCAGGTCACGGGGACGGTCCAGCCCTACGAGGTCTTCCACGTCGATAACACGACGACCACCAAGCCGGCTGGCACCGGCACCTGGGAGAACCCCTTCACCACACTCCAGCAGGCCCAGGCCGCAGCCGTCGCAGATTACGACATCGTCTTTGTCCACATCGGCCAGAGCGCGACGTGTCCCTACGAAACGCCGATGGACGGCTACCAGTTCGAGGGGAACCACCAATACCTTCTGGGCGAAGGCACCTCGCTGCAACTGTGCACCGCAAACTGCGGCCTGATCGATGTCTGGTCCAACACAAAGTCCACGCAATACCCGGTGATCACCAACCCCGTCGGTCCTGCGGTCGTGCTAACCAACGCCGCCGGCACCACGAGTGGCGCCACGGTTGACCACATTCAGATCACCGGATCCCCGGTCGGCATCTCCGACGGTCCTGGGCTCCCTGCGGTCGACCCCATCACAGGCGGCCCCGGAACCGCGACCGTCAACGACGTCCGAATCTACGGCAATGGCCCAGGTCAGCGTGGCGTGCAGATCAACGACCTCGCCGGCAACAGTGGCACGTTGAATTTCACGAAGATGAACCTGCAGAATCTCACCAACGATGGATTCGTCGTCGATGCCTCCAGCGGCGGCAATCCGAACGTGAACATCTCGAACTCCACGATCAACAACACGAACGGCTCGGGCGTGGTCGTCGCGAACCTCAACGACACCGGACGGGTTCGGATCGTGGACACCACCATCACCAAGTCGACACAGGCGGGTGTGTACGTCGGCAACGGCAACGCCTATATCGGCACGAGTTCTTTCAGCAAGAATGTGCTGGCCGGCGTCTACGTCCAGGACAACGACCCGATCGTTTCCGGCACGACCCCTGGCGTGTCAACCGTGCAGGTGACGAACTCCCGATTTGGGGATAACCCAGTCGGCATCTGGGGCATCGCCAACTCGGGAACAACGAACGTGACGCTCACCAACAACATCATGACCACCAATTCGTCCCCCATCGGTGCCAACGGCATCATCCTGGCAGTCGGGAGCGTGTCGGGGAGTGGCACCACGGGTGTTATCAATGCCGCGGTGGTCGGCAACGTGATCACGCCAACGATCACCACATCGAGCACCAGCACCACCACGAGTGGCAGCACCAGCAGCACCACCACCGTCGCGAGTTCGATCGGCAACATCCTGCTCAACACCGCCGGGACGCCGATTTACGATCCCACGTCAGGTGCTGTGATCGGCTTCAACTCATACGGCACACTGAACGTCAAGGCGGCCGATCAGGCTCAATTGCAGAGCATGAACAACAACGCGGGCGTCGCCCAGTTGCCGCTCCCAATCACCGGTACGAGTGGATACACTGTCGTTCCACCGCCGCCCACCTACGACGGGTCGCTGACGGTGCCGCTGCCGAATCCTTGATCGGCAGCATCGACTACGAACGCAAACGGCCCCCCGTCGCCAGGCGACGGGGGGCCTTGCTCATGAAGCGTCAACGCCGAGGTCCTTTGGCCCAGCATTACGCTCCCCGTGACCCCAGGCCTGAGCGAGTCGTCAACCAGCCACGCACGCCCTCGGCTCTGGCAAAGGCGTGCTACCTTGACCGCCCGGGCCCTCCCACGCCATCCGCCCACGCCGGATTCTGGCGTTGGACCACCCGAGTGGTTACAGTCTGAAATTAAGGGTCAGATGTCTGTTGATTCCCGCGGGAGGTTCACGATGAAACGTATTTCAAAGCACTTCGGTCGGTTGACTCGTTTGGACACGCGGGCAACCCGGGGATCGCAAAGCATTGCTGTCGGCTGCCTGACGGTCGAGACCCTCGAAGTCCGGCTTTGTATGGATGCTTCCGGCCTGACGGACGATCTCCAGCCTTTCGCCCCGCAGATGGTCGTCCCCCCGTCTTCCTTGGTGGCCTCGCCACGAGCGACTGCTGAAGTGCCGCGAGCAGCTGTTTCCGGGCCATCCAAACCCGTCGGCCGCGGTGCCGATGCGGCCTTCACCGTGTCACTCTCGGCGGCTCCGGGCGAGGGCCGCAGCGTGTCGGTGCGTTACAGCACGGTCGATGGCCTGGCCCGGGCGGGCAGACAATACGTTGCCACCAAGGGGATATTGGAGTTCACCGATTCCGAGACGACAAAAACCATCTACGTCTCCACGATCCCGGGAGCACAGAGCCTCAATCCCAAGGCTGACCGGTTTGGGCTGAAACTGTCGGCTCCTGCCGGCGTCAAAATCACCAACTCATCGGCGATCGCCACGATCGCTCCGTCCGTCCCGGGGCTCGGCATCTCCAGCACAACCGTTTTGGAAGGCGATGCAGGAACCAAAACCGCCACGTTCGTGGTCTCGCTGGGTAGGCCCGTTTCCAAGCCGGTGACGGTCGACTATGCCACTGCGGATGGCACAGCAACGGCCGACGACAACGACTACGCCCCTGTCAGCGGCTCCCTGACATTCGCCCCAGGGGAGACCCGCAAGACCATCAGCGTCGATATCCTCGGCGACACCACTCCGGAGATCGACGAGACATTCAAACTCGTGTTATCGAACGCCACAAACGTCGCCCTGCAACTGCCTATGGGCATTGCCACGATCCGTACCGATGACGGCGTTCCGGAGATCATCCATGCCTTTCAGATCACATTGGACTATGCAACGACCCTCAATGGTCCCGTGCCCAAGGCGGTCCGCGATGCCAGCGAGTGGGCGGCGGCCCGGTGGTCTCAAGTCATCATCGGTGACCTGCCTGACGTAAACGATCCTGATCTGGGCTTTGTGGATGATTTTCGCATGACGGTGAGCATGGGATTGCTCGGCGTACTGCCCAGTGACAACCAGCCGGGAGGAGCGCTTGCGAACGCGGCCCCCGTCCGTTTTCGAACGGACGCAGGCAAACTGCCCTGGCTCGGTATCGCCGGCATCGATCCTGCGGACGCCCACAATCCTCAACTCCGCAACATCCTGCTCCACGAGTTTGGCCACGCACTGGGCTTCGGTGGAATGTGGCTTGGAAAAGCTCTCTCGCTCGATGCCGGGCCAACGGACGCCAGCACAAACCCGATCTATGTCGGTGCCAATGCGGTACGGGAGTTTAACACCGTCTTTCAGACGTCGTTGACGGCGATTCCAATCGAAAACATGACCGCCGGAGTGGCTGGCGTGTATGGGGACGGCTCTTACGGCGCACACTGGCGTGAGTCTGTGATGGGTCCGGAATTGATGACCTCAAGGAGCGAGGCTGACGGTGTGCCGATGCCGCTGAGCCGCATCACGGTCGCCGCCATGGAGGACCTCGGCTACATGGTCGACTACGCGGCTGCCGACAGGTTCTCACCACCGCCCGTTGTCCCGCCGGCAGCCACGCGGTCGGCTGTCTTCACGGCAGGTGCGTCAGCGGCACAGATCCTATCCAGCAAGAGCGTTGGAGCAGCGGCATTCAGCAGCCCGGGTCGCCCGGCGGCTATCGTCATCGAGCAACCACCGGCGGCCAAGATCAACGCATATGCCGCTGCGATAGCCGACACCCAGTCAGTCACAGTCCACTCGTCACCGAGGCGGCCCGGATCGGCATCTCCCGTCGCATCGCAATCTTCGGCCAGCGTTCAGGCTGTGTTTGCTGCGTGGCACAGCGTTGGAATTACGGCCGGCTCGCGGTAAGCCAGTCGTCCGTCGAAAGGTGACCGGTAGGGGCGGCGATCGTCACCGTGTTCACGCCCAGGCGGTAGAGCTTGCCCCAGTCTGCGGCGTCCACGTCTGCCCGCATGCCACGGCTCCGCCGCGCTTCGAATGCCTCGCGGAAATACTCGGTCACGGCCCCCGTGCGACTGTCCCGCGTCGGCACCACGCATCGGCGGCAGACGTTGGTCGCGATGAAAATCGCGTCACCGATCGAAAACTCCCGCGTTTCCGGCGGTGGTAGATCGGCGTAGGGATTGACCGTCAGATCCGCCGGCAGATCGGCTAGCGACGACTGCAGCCCCGGCCGCACCGGGCTCGCCAGCGTGTCTTCCCAGAAGGCGTCGCAGCCACCAATCTCGAGGTTGGCCCGAAACCGGCGTCGCGACTCCGCGAGATCAAAGCCAAACCAGCGAGCCACTTCCATGAGCGTCGCCGTCGAGATGAGCGTCGGCCCTGGGGCATCGCGGTCGTCTGGAAATCCGCCATCAGCCCTTTCTTGCAACAGCACGCGGCCACCAAAAACTTCCGACAGCCACTCGCACGGCCCCCCCTGCCCCGGCACCAGATGAAACGAGTCGCGAACCAGTGGGCCACCGGGATACCCAGCCAGCCGCCGGAGCCTGTCGAGATCGGTCGCGGGCAACGCCGCTGCTGCGACCGCAGCCGGATCGACCCAGAGCGTGACCAGCCGTTCGTCGAGTTCAAACTCCGCCCGAATCGCTGAGAACAGCGGCGACCGCTTGGCGTTGATCACGCGGCCGTCCATGTCGACGAGCCGCCAGCGACGGTCATTTTCCAAGCCTCCCGAAGGCAGCACGCCGCCTTCGACGATCTCAAGCCCGTCGAGGCTCTTCACGGGATAGATCGTGATCCGATCGAGCGTGGGCATGTAAATGAGTTTACCGCCGACACCAGAGATCGGTCGCGTTCCGGTGCGGACCACACTCGCCTACATCTTGAAATTAAACGTCTGCCAGAGGAGCCGCAGGAGCCACTGGCCCACCGTGCGGCTGCCCACCTTGATCCGGGCCGTGCCCCGCATTCCCGGCGTCAGCAGGCCGTCGGGGTCGGCGAGCGATGTCATCGCCTCGTAGCTCGTCGAGATCGGCAGTTCACGGCCCGACTCGTCGGTCTTGGTCGGCACCTGGCCACCCGCCTTCACCGACAGCCGCTCCGAACCGGTCTCGATGTGCGTCTCCGCCAGTTCGTCCACGGTGCCGGCGAACGTCCGCCACGGGAAGGCGTCGAGCTTCAGGTCGACCGGCTGGCCACGCACGACGAACTCCACCTCCGACTGATCCACCACCATCACCCCCTCGAGCTTCTCCGCATCCCCCACCATGCAGAGGACCGTGCCTTCGGTGTAGGTCGCCCCCAGGTTCTTCTCGTCGAGGGTATTGCCTGACCAGGCCGGCAGCTTGCCGGTTGCCTGAGCCTCCTTCGAGGGCGGCACGCTCGTCGGCGGCAGCACCATGCCGTCCCGGGGGGATACGAGCACGAGCTCTTCCCGATCCTTCCGCTTCTTTGCCAGCTGATCCTCGACGCTCTTGAGCGACTCCTCCACCGTGCCGATCTCCAGGCCGGCGGCCGGATCGGTGAACCGCTCCCGCTCCAGACTGTTGAGCCGAGCCCGCGACTGCGAGGCCTTCCCCTCCAGATCCGCGATCGCCAGGTCGAGATCGATGCTCGAAAGTCGGGCCAATTCCTGCCCCTTCGTGACGATGTTCCCCGGCTTCACCGCCAAGCTCTCGAGCCGGCCGGCCACCGTCACGTAGACCATTTCTTCGCCCCGCGGCCGCAGCTCGGCGGCACACCAAACCCGCTGCGGCAGCGGAATCAGCGCGATCGCGGCCAGCACCACGGCCGCCACGATCCCCGACACGGTCACATTGAGAGCCTTCACTTCGTCACGCCTCCCGGGAACGTTGAGAAACTTGAATATCGATTGGAGCGGCCGGATCACCAAGCCCCAGAGAGCACCAGCGGCCAGGATCTGCCCCAGCACCTCAAGCCGGTAGGGTTTGAAGACGTTCCACATGAAGAGAAAGATCGACGCCGACACCATCCACATGTAGAGGCTCGATGCCACCGCATAGAGGGCGAAGAGCCCTCGTTTCCGCTGTGGCAGAAAAGGGTCCTCCGGCTGCTTGATGCCCAGGCACCACCGGGAGGTAGCCCGGCCCAGGATCGAGGTCGCCTTCTGCCGCAGGTTGGGGATCTCGAGAATGTCGGAGAGGATGTAGTAGCCGTCGTACCGCATCAGCGGATTGGCGTTGAACAGGATCGTCGACACGCTCGAAACAAACATCACGTCGAGACAGAGCTGGTTGAAGATGCCCGCGTGGGAATTCCACCAGAGATAGGTGGCGATCGAGGCGATGATCACCTCGACATACATTCCCGCCGCACCGATCGCCGCCCGCTTCCACTTGCTCGGCAGCATCCAGCTGTCGGAGACGTCGCAATAGAGGCAGGGCGTGAAGACCAGCAGCATCATGCCCATCTCGTGGCACTCGCCGCCGTAGTGCTTGCAGGAGAGGCCGTGACCGAATTCGTGGAGCACCTTCGTGACACCCAGCGCGATCGCCAGATAGAGCCAGTTGCCCGAGGCGAAGAACTGATGAAAATCAGGCAGTTTCGAGCGAAAAACGTCGAAATTGACGAGCACGAGCAGCACCGCAGACGAAACAAAAGCCATCATCGCCACGATGGCCGGTGGCGAGAAGAGCCAGCCAAACCAGGGATCGAGCTTCGTCAGCATCCAATCGGGATCGATGCCGCGGAAGCGGAGCGACATGATGTTTGCCAGCCACGCCATCCACTGCTTCCAGATTCGCTGCTTCCGCCGTTCGTAGAGCTGCGGCCCCTGCCCCGGCCGGTCGCCCATGACAAGCCCGCTGCGGTGGAGGGTGGCGACAAACCGGGCCAGCTCCTCGACCGTGATCCGCCGCGGCGGAAACCGGGCCTCGAACTGCTCCTTGAGCTGCTCCAGGCTGACCTGGCCGTCGAGCATGTCGAGAAGCGCGTATTCCTCGGGGCGGAACCGGAAATACGAGAGCGAGATCGGATCTTTCACCACCCACCAGGCCTGCCCCTGATGCACCTGCCGATTGGTGACGAGATCGCCGCGGCGACGCAGGCCGACCGACCGTGTCGTGCTCGAACGAAAGGCGTCAGCGGTGGCCATAACTCACATCGGCAGTCGTGTTGTTGAGCGAAGTCATCCGCTGAAATTGCGAGGTTGCCCGGAATGGTTCGCCGGTCTGCGGCATGCTCGTCGCCGGCGGATTCTGCTACGGGAGGCTCTTGGACGAATCTCGAATCGCTCGTGAGTCGCAGAATTCACCGGCTCCTGCGCGTGCCTCCGACCGGCTCCTCAGCATCTGGCTCCTCAGCATCTGGAGATTCCTACTTACGAACCGCTGGGAGCGGCGGTTCCTTGGAATGGATGGTGAGGGTAGCGGTCTGGCCGGCCCGCAGGAGCCATTGTTGCGTGCCCTCGATCTGCCGGTTTTCCACCTCGGCAAACACCCGGTAATCACCGCCGCTCTCCACGATCGGGCTCGTGAACACGATCCGCCCCTTGAACTGTTCCCGGCGGTTGTCGGCGAGCACCACTTCCGCCGTCACCGGCCGATCGCGGACCTGCTCCGGGTTCCACCGGGTGGAATCGACGTAGGCCTCCACCCGCAGCTTGTCGGCGCGGACCACGCGAGCCAGCGGATCGCCCGGCTGCATCCATTCCCCCTGATGCGGAAACACCTGCACCACCACGCCGTCGAGCGGTGATTTGATGAGGCGACGCTCGATGGAGTTTTCAGCGGCATCAACCTCGACAGCCTTCGAATTCGCCGCCAGCCCCGAGACCTTCTGCTCCAGCTGCGCCTGCTCGATCTGGAGTTCGCTCTTCTGCTCGTTGAGCTGCAGCCGATTGAGCTCGACCCGGGTCACGCTGCCTGGCACCTTGCGGTCCGACTCAGCCGCCTTCTCGAACTCGATTTGGGCTACCTTCTCGGCGGCCAAGGCATACCGCACGTCCACGTCGCTGTCTGCCTTGGCGACCGCCTGATCATGCTCTGCCTTCGCCTTGCGACGCTCCATCTGCGGCTGGTTGTCGTCGATCTTGGCGATCACATCGCCCCGCTTCACGACATCCCCCTCACGGGCCAGCAGTTCCTCGAGCACGCCCGCCTCGCGGGCCGGCACCTTCGCCTCCTCCATCAGCGAGACAAGACACCGTTCGAGCAATGGCTCGCCATCCGCGGCGTGGGCAGTGGACGGCAAGACGACCAGGGCAATGGCCAGCAGTGGCAGCAACACCCAGCGGGCGGTATGGGAAACGGTCTCTGATTCCACCCGGAGTCCCCCGGCTTCCGCCAGGGGCTTTTTATCAACCAGGATGCCCGGCCCTCCAAGAAGCCCGGAGCGGAAGCGATGGGACACCGTGAGCATGCCGCGAGCCAGGCCACCACGTGGGGCTCGGGCATCCACACCAATCGAGCAAAGGCTTGTCATACGGTCTCCCTACCAGAGTCGGAACAGAATCTGCGACTGAATGAACGCCAGCACGTCATGGAACCAGACATAGCCCAGCGGGCGCTTGCCGCAGGCGATTCGAGCGGTGACCGTCGCGCCGGCGCCCAGTTCCTCCTTGTCGTGCCGTTCCGGGTCGATCGTCACCCGCACGAGCACGGTGTTGCCCGCCTCGCCGCGGACCTCCGCCTGCTCATGGATCTCCTTGACGGTGCCGTAGTGCCGGGTGCCGGGATCCGTGGCCAGGATGTAGTCGACGGTCAATTCGCGGCCGGCCTGCTTCGCGGCCAGAGCTGCCCGGTTGATGTGGCCCAGCCGGTCGTCGGGCATGTGCACCTCGAGCTCCCACGGGCCGGTCTTGTCGGCGATGCTCATCAGCGACTGCCCCTTCTCCACAGGGCGGAGCGTGAGCCGGTCGCGAACCTGCCAGGTGACGATCACGCCATCGATCGGGCTGCGAACCTCGAGATCGAGCTTTTTCGTCTCGTAGAGCTTCCGCTGCTGTTCCAGGCTCTCGATCTCCCGCTGCAGCTGGGCCGCGCGACCGGCGAGGCGGGTCTTCTCATCGGCCGAGATCTTCTTGTCTTCCAGGAGCCCCCGGCGTGTGGCCACAAGCTGCTCCTCGCTCGACGCCTTGCGGCCAAGCACGTCGGTGAGCGCCACCTCCAGGTCGGTGTTGCGAAGCGTTGCCAGCAGCTGCCCCTGCTTCACGCCGGCACCGTGTTCCAGACCCGACTCCAGCTTCTCCACCACGCCTTCGATGCCCGCGAATACGTCACGGCGATGGACCGGCTCGAGCGTTCCCTTCCCTTCCAGCCGCAGCTCAGCCGGAATGAGGATGAGGGCCGCCAATGCCGCGAGTGCCGACAGCGCCGCCAACACCGTCCGCGGGAGGTTGCGGGCCGTCGTCAGGACCCGCGACTTTCCCATCAGTTCGATGAGCCCGTAGAGCGGCAGGCTGGTGTGCGTCAGCGCGTTGGAAATCGCAACTTTGCCATGCTCGGCCACGAGATCGACGCGGGCCCGCTTGCCATCGTCGAAACTACTCGACGAGAACCATTCCGCGACGAGCGCCCCGATCGGCTCCGGAGCGACACGCGGCGCAGCCTCTGCCTTTGCCACCGCCACCGCATCGACGCCGCCCGCCTTCACCACAGGCGTGGGCCGTGGCTTCTCCAGCGGGATGATCGCGAGCGCCGTGGCGTGGGATTCGTCGATGTAATGTTCCAGTTCCTCCTCGATCTGCGGCGGCAGTTCGGCCGCAGAATCCGGGTGCCAGAGGGGGTCACCGGCCGTGGCCACCACGCGCACGAGCGCCTCGATCGCCTGGACGGCCGAGGCCCGTCGTTCCACCGATTCCTGACCGCTCACCGCTTCCAGTCGCAGCTTCCGCCGTCGCCGCACGAGCACGCTCACCCGGTCGCAGCCGATGATCCGCCGCGCCTCGTTGGCCAGCACGAACGCCGTCGCCACTGGATCGAGCGATTCATGGACAACCCTGCTGAAACGCTCCACCTGCGTCAGCGACGACTGCTGGGTGTCGAGTGTCTTCAACTGACGCCTGCCGAGGTAGTCGCCGGCCACAGCCGACACCTGCTCCAGAAACGTCAGATACCCTCGCTCCACATCGGGCAGATTCTGCTGGTGAAACACCTCGATCAGGCCGGCGCGAACGCCACCCCGATCGATCGGGGCCGCGATCACGAGCAGCGCAGAGTCATTGGCCGCGACGGTGCCGCCGGCGGCTCCCCCAGCACCGAGTTCCGAATGCGGGGGCACGAGCAGGCCTGTGGGGCTCTGCACGAGCGCCTGCACGAGCGCGCCGTGGGCGGCCTGCGTCTCGGGGGTGGCAGCGATGCCGGTGTGCTCCACGCCGGCATGACAGAGCGGTTCGACGCGGCCCCCCTCGCCCACAATCCAGACGAGCCCGGCCACTGCCTCCATCGCCACCAGCACCCGCTCGAGCAGCCCGCGGAAAAACTCGGCCTCGGCCAAGTCACTTCGCGCGAGCTGCTCGATCTCGGCGACAAGCGCCCGAATCTGGCTGCGTGCCCGCTCGATCTCCACCGACTCGTCAATGCTCATCTGGATTCAGCTCGGTCCCATTCGCATGCGTGCGATATCCATACATGCATAGACGTGATCGGACACGAAGCGGTTCGCATGCATAACCGCCACCTTCCTCGATCATAGCCGCTCGGGCTCAAGCCCTTCAGGCCCGGGACGTCGGCTGTTGCACGATTCGCCGCTGGACATCGGTCTCCAGCACGCCGAAGGCCTGCTCGTGGCGGGCGACCGCCATTGCGAGTGCCGCCGCCAGACGCTTCGCCGTGAAGAAGTTGACGATGATCCGCTGCGTGACATGGATCGTGTCGGGCGAGGTGCCGGCGACCTGCTTGTTGAGGCCGAAGTCGACGATCAGCTCCTCGGGCGTGCCGGTGACCCGGCAGAAGTTGGAGTAGGTAGCCACGATGTGCGACTCATCGACGGGCACGGGCATCGGTTCGGCGGGACGGGATTCATCAGCCATGAAACGCTCCATGAAAAGAGAGGAAAGATACTGCAAACGAACGTGCCGGCGACCGAGGCCGCGAAACGCGTCGAGCGGGAAAGTTTACCTCCCTCCACCCGTGGGGACTATGCTCGACGCATGGACACGCTGGTTTTTCGACGGGACACCCGTCATACCCACCGAAAAATCCGCAGCGCCACCGCAAACGTCACTGCCCCCCAGACGACCAACGTGGCCACCTCAGGCCAGCAGGCGGCGAGGGTTGCACCCTCCAGCATCACTCCCCGCAGCGCATCGACCAGCGCCGTCAGTGGCATGACCCGCAACAGGGGCTGGACTGCCTCGGGATAGCGTTCCCGCGGAAAGAAGACCCCCGAGGCCATCCACATCGGCAGCATGATGAGATTCAGGATGCCATTGACGGCCTCGAGCGTCCTGGTGCGGGACGCCACCAGCAGGCCGATGCCCGCAAAACAGACCGAACCGAGCAGCACGAGCGTCGTCACCGCCCATGGGCTCCCGAAGATCCGCACGCCGAACGCCCATCGGGAAAAGCAGACCAAGAGCAGCATTTCCGGAATCATGAAGAGCATGCGGCTCACCATGATCGACAGGAGAAACTGCCAACGCCGCATCGGCGTGGCAAGAAACCGTTTGAGGAGTTTGCGGACCCGCATCTCCACCGCCACGAATCCCACCCCCCAGAGCCCTCCGCCCATCAGCGAGAGGCCCATCAATCCGGGGATCAGGAAATCGATGTAGCGACCGCCGGGAGCCGTCTGCGGCACGTCTTCGGCGGCGAGCAGATCGCGTCGCCCCGCCGCCCGCTCCAGGACATCGCGGGCCCGATCCCGGGCCAGCACGCTCTCAGGTCGTGAGGGATCAAAGTGGTAGCGGATTGCCGCGCCCCCTGCTTCGTTCCGTTCGAGAACCGGTTCGTCTCGTTCAATGACCAGATCGGCCCGGCCGGTCCGCAGTCGTTCCAGGGCCACCTCGCGCTGACTCACCGCAGCCGTCACGCCGCTGCCTGACTGGGCCAAGGCCACCGCGTCAGCCGCCGTGGCAGGGCCGGCGATCACCTCCACGCGGGGCTCCGGCACCGCCCGCTCGCGATAGGCGATTCCGAGCGACACCACCATCAGCACCGGAAAACCGTACACCCAGAAGACCACCTCCGGCTCGCGGAAAAACTCGAGGAACCGGCTGCGGACGAGTTCCCAGAACGGGGAGTAGCCGCCACGTTGCACGGCGGGCGGCGCGACGTGCACCGCAGGCTTTCGCGCTGCGTTCATGACGATTCTCCGGCGATTGGTGGGCTGGGCGATACCGGATCGGCCAACACGGTTTCGGCCCAGCCCGACTCGGTCAGCCGCCGGCCCGCAAGCTTCAGGAAGAGATCGTCGAGCGTCGCCACTTCGAACGACGCGACCAGTTCGGCCGGCGTGCCCTGGGCGATGATTTTCCCAGCGTCAATGATGGCCAACCGGTCGCAGAGTCGCTCCGCCTCGTCCATGAAGTGCGTCGTGAGCAGCACGGTGTGGCCGCAGGACCGGCACCGCTCGACGAGGTCCCAGATCTGTCGGCGAGACTGCGGGTCGAGGCCGGTGGTTGGCTCGTCGAGAAACAGGAGTTCGGGCCAGCCCACGATGGCCGTCGCCACCGCAAGCCGCTGCCGTTCACCTCCCGAGATGGCATCGACTCGGGCCCGCGACTTCGACTCCAAGCCCACCAATGCCAGCGCCTCGTCCGGATCGAGACCCACGGCGTAAAAGGAGCGAAACAGCCGAATCGTTTCACCGACGGTGAGCCTGTCGGAGAGCCGCGTCTCCTGCAGTGAGACGCCGATCTGTTCCCGGAGCCGACGTTCATCAGTGGCCCAACGGAGCCCCAGCACCTCGACGCTGCCGCTCGTGGGAGCCAGCAGCCCCTCCAGGATCTCGATGGTGGTCGTCTTGCCGGCGCCATTGGGGCCGAGCAGCCCGAAGCATTCGCCACGCTGCACCTCCAGCGAAAGGCCGCGGACAGCCTCCACCGGCGGTCGGCCGGGATATCGCTTGACGAGGTCGTTCACGCGGATGGCAGGATGCAATGCGGTCATGCCTGTGGCTCCGCGTGCTGCCCGTCGACCACCGCTTTGGGCCAGCCGTGGCGGGCAAGCCAGGCGTCGGAGACAAACCGTCGCATCAGCGCGCGGAAGGCCCGCAACGCGTCGCGGTGCCACAAGGGATCAGAGTGGGGGTCGAGCGGATCACGAACAGTCTCCAGTCCGCCAAACCGGAGGCGGCAGGGCCAGCCATGGGCTGCGGCCTCCGTGTCAAATCGTTCTGCGATTCGAAGGGTCCAGGCGGCTCCGAGCGTCTCTCTCAAGGCGAGAAACGGCGGATCGATGATGGCCGCCACGGAGACACCCGGATCGTTGGCGGCATCACCACCGTTGGCCCGCCCGGGCCGGTTCAGGAGGGCTTGCACCGCCGCCAGGAGCGTGCCGCCGAGGAGGAGCCCGGCAGCCGCGGCGTCGATCGTTGCTGCAGACGCGGCCGTCGCGACCCCGTCCAGCGACGCTCCAGGCAGAAATCCACGCATCAGCAGCAGCTCTGCCGCAGCCACAGCGGTCACCGCGGCCGCCCGCCGTGTGCCGGCAAAATTCATCCAACCGACAAGCACAAGCAGCGGCATGAAACACCGTTCAAGCAGGTGCACAGTAGGCAGGCTGCCGGGCCGCATCAGGAGAGCGGAGGCTGCCGGCATGGCGAGCACGACAGCCAGCGTGCCTACGATCAGCTGCCAAACCCCGTGCTGGGGACGTTTTGCCCCAAGCAGCGACAACGCCGGACAGAGCGAGAGCGACACCACCGCGAGGCGGGCGGCCGCAGCAGCAGCCGGATCGCCAAGGCCCCCGGCCGCCCTGGCCCCCATCTCGGCGGCCAGGGCAAGGCAGGCCGCCGCGGACCAGAGAGCTGCCGGAACAGCCGTAGAACCGCGGACGCAAAATGCCCCCCACGCCGCCACAATCGCGCTCAGGCAGGCGGCCACACAGGCAACGCCAGACAGGTGAGTGGGGTGCAGTGGGAGCATCTTTCCAAGCCTAGCAGGCCGCGTCGCACGGGTCGTGACGGTCGCTCGGGGAGCGGAGGAATTCAGCAACTGCCGCGGGGGCTGCCGCCGAAGATAGCGATGAGGTGTCGCCTTGGCCGGCCGGACCTCATTCTGGACACCTCCATGAACTCCACGTTTTCAGGTAGGGCGCTGCAGTGCCTGCGCCTGCCGGTCCTGTTCTCGATCCTGTGTCTGGCGGCCGCGACCCTTCCCTCCGCTGCGTCCGGCATCGAGATGTTCACCTACTACGGCGACGGCAGCCGCATCGGCCTGCCCAACCTGGAGGTGCCAGTGGAAGCCTATCCAGGGATTCCACTCCGAAGTGATCGGCTGCGGGCGCGGCGGCGGGCCCAGCGGACGGGATCCGCTGTGCGGCTCGGCCCCCCTGGCCTGCCCACCCAGCCGGGAGGCATCGTCATCCGACCGATGCCACAGCAGCCGGTGACGGCGCCACTGCCCGAAGCAGCGCGGTAGCGGCGTGACGGCCGCTCAGCCGCCCCCTGCCTTCTTCAAGGTGGCGAGCAGGTCGGTGGCGTCGGCACGGGTGGCGAACATCGCCTCGTTGGCAAGCACCTCCTCGAGGATCTTGCGGGCGCGGTCCTTCTCGCCACGGTCGGCCAAGAGCTTGGCCACGTAATAGGCGCCGTCGGTCGTCAGCTGATTATTCTGCGTGATCTGCGAGAGAATCTTCTCCGCGTCCTCACGCCGTCCCAGCTTGTAGTAGACCCACGCCAGCGTCGTGAGCGCATTGGCCTGATTCGGCGATCCCTCGCGGTGCATGGAAACGTTGGCCTCAGCCATTTCGAGGGCCCGCTGCCGCGACTCCGCAGACTCGTCCTCGATCAGCACGAGAGCCAGCGAGTTGCTCGCCGGGAAATTGCCTGGAGACTGCAGATGGGCGTCGTTGAAAAACTTTTCCGCGGTTTTGTAGTCGCGGGAGACGCGGGCAATCGCGCCTCGGACCACCTTTCCCTCCAGACTCTTGGGATCGATCTTGAGGGCGTTGTCAGCATTGATGGTCGCCGCCGGGAGATCGTTTTGCCCCACATACCACTGCGCTGAGGCGAGCAATACGGCCGGGTCCTGCGGCGACGATTTGACGGCCTGCTCGATCAGCTTCTTGGCCGTGTCGCGTTGCTTGGCATCATCGTAGAGCCGGGCCATGGCCAGCTCCGGTTGCACAGCCTTGTCGTCGAGTTTCTTTGCCTCGCGAAACTGCTCGAGGGCCTCCTTCGACTTGTCGAGCTGAAACAGCACGATCCCCAGCCGCTGGTGGGCACTGGCATTGTCCGGATCGAGTTCAAGCCAGCCCGTGAGGTGCTGCTGCGCCTTATCCCACTGCTTCCTCGCCTCCGCCACGGCGCCGCTGCCGGCGTGGCAGCGGATCTCGAAGTCCCGCTTCCGCTTCGGGTTCTCGGTGTACGCGGTGGTGAGTTCCGTCGCCTTGGAAAACAGCACGTCGGCGTCGGTGATGCGGCGGTCCTGAAATGCCAGATCACCCAACATGAGGTAGGGCTCTGGGTCGCCGGGATATTTGACCGCCGTGTCCTCCAACTCGGCCCGCGCCGGCTGCAACTGGTTCACACCCAGCCAGAGCACCGCCATCATCATGCCCGGCGGGGGGAGCTTGGGATTGTTGGACCGTGCCCGCTCCATCAGCGCCCGACAGCCGTCGATATCACGATCGCGAAAGCGGGCGATGGCATTGTTGATGTCGCCGTACTGCGCGTCATCCGAGACGGCTTTCCCCACAAGTCCTTGGGCAGTCATCTGCCCATGGGCGAGGTTTCCAGCGGCCAAACCGGGCAGCACGACGGCCAGGGCGAGGAGCCCTGCACTCGAGGGCCGGAAACGGGAAGAGAGGACGGGTCGGCTGATCATGACAGTCAAACTCCAGTGGGGGGCACCAGCACGATCCATCGCGTCCGTGCGGGATTGGGATCGGGTCTGTTATCGTAACGGGGATTACCGAATTTTTCCAAGCGGCCACTCGGCCGGGGACCGGAGGGAACAGATGCTGGGCGCTGTCTTCGAACGCGAGCTGCAAGCGGTGCCGCGGGCCCGCGGACTGTTTGTTGCCCGGGCCGTCTATTGCGGCGCCCTGCTGGGCATCGTTGCCACCTGTTGGCTGGTGGTCACCGGCACCCAGGCTGTTACTACGGCCGGCGATACCGCTCGGTTCGGTGCCACGCTGCTACGAATCCTGGCGCCGCTGCAACTCTCGCTGGCAATGCTCGCCGCCGCCATGACCAGTACCGTGGCCGTCAGCTCCGAGAAGGATCGTCGCACGCTCGAACTCCTGCTCATCAGCCGACTCACCGATGGCCAACTCGTTCTGGGCAAACTGGCCGGCAGCCTGCTCCGCGTTCTCTTGCTCCTCATCGCGGCGGTGCCTGTGTTTGTGATCGCTTCGCTATTCGGCGGCGTCACCATGCCACAGCTGGCCCGCCTCTTCGCGGTGACCGCCGCGGCGGCGCTCGCAGCGGCGAGCGTGGCCACATGTGTTGCCTTCTGGAAAGACACCACGTTTCAGGCGTTGGCCATCACCACCTTCGTGCTCGTGGCGTGGGTGGCGGCCGGTGAGGTCGTGGCCGGGCGATTCGGACCGGTGGCCGGCGCGCAGGTGTCGCCAGCACGGGCGGTGTTCGCGGCGATCGAGCCAGCGGGCGGCACCATGCTCCTGCCATTTCTCGCCGTCTCGACGGGCTTGATCGTGCTGACGAACATTCTCGCAGTCTGCCGTGTGCGGGCCTGGAACACCGTGCAGGAGACACGCCGGCGGCCGGAGACGACAGATGCCGCCCGAACAGTGTCCGTGCGGCCCTCGCGGGTCGTCTGGAACAACCCCGTGCTCTGGCGGGAGATCTGCACGCGGGCCCACGGCAAGGCGATGCTGCTCGTGCGTCTCGCCTGGCTCGTGCTCTTTGCCGCGGCAGTGGCGGGAATCGTGGCCGAGGCCAGGCAAGCCCGGCCTGACGGCCTCACGGTCGCAATCGCCGTGGTGCCGATGGCCCTGGCCAGCCTGCTGGCAGTGGCGGCGATGGCCGTCACGAGCATCACCACCGAACGCGATCGGGGAGCACTCGACGTCCTCCTCGTCACCGACCTGGAGCCTTCCGAATTCGTCTGGGGCAAATTGCTGGGAGTGTTGACGGCAGCCCGCGAGATCGTGCTCCTCCCACTTGTGCTCTGCGGAGCCCTGGCAGCGGCGCGGATTACGACCATCGAGAACGCGATCTACATGTCGCTGGGTCTTGCCACGCTGATCTGCTTTGCGGCGGTGCTCGGCCTGTACGCAGGCCTTTCGCATCCTGCCTCACGGCGGGCGATCGCGGTCGCCCTCGGCACCGTGGCATTCCTGTTCGTGGGCGTGGCCACGGCCATGCGAATCATGGTCGCCTTCGGCTCCAGCTTCGAGCTGCAGCTCGCACCGTTTTTGGCCGTGATCGTCGGCGGTGCGATCGGTCTCTACGCCGCCCTGTCGGCCCGCAATCCGTCACCAGCGATCGGCTGGGCCTCGGCGCTCCTGCCGGCCCTGACGTTCGTGGCCATCACTGCCTTCCTGCAGGGCAACGCGTTGCAGGTATTTCTAGTGGCCGCAGCAGCCTATGGCTTTGCCACGCTGGCAATGCTCGTGCCGGCGATCGGCGCCTTCGATCTCCTCACCGGACGGACCACCACCGGCGAATAGGATCGCGGTCAGCTACTGCCTGCTGATGTCCGTGGGTGACTTGGCGATGGCCTGTGGTGTCCGACCGTCTGCCGCCGCCTGCTCCAGCTCGGCCAGACGGGTCGTGATATCCGGCGACTGCAATCCCCGCGCGACCGCCTGGCGGTAGCTCTCGATCGCATCGTCCGGACGATCGAGAGCCTCTTGTGCCATGCCTTCAAGCGCCAGCACCTGCGGCGGCGTCTGGTTCGGCGAGTAGCTTTCGCCCAGAATGGCCAGGGTGGCCAGAGCCCGTTTCGGACGGCCCAAACGCCTGTAGATCTCCGCCGTGTCGAGAATGAGGTCACGGTCGTCCGGCGCGATCGCCAGGGCCCGATGAAAATCGGCCAGTGCCTCCTCGGGCTTTCCCCGGGCCAGCGCGACCTGGCCGTGGAGACGCCAGGACTTATCGGAACGGGGAGCCACCCGCACCGCCTCACGGGCCAACCGGTCGGCGTCGTCAAGCAGGCCAAGCTCCATGTACATCCGACCGCCGTCGATGCAGAGGGACGTGTCGCCGGGTGAGAGCCGCAACGCCTCGGCGATCTGAGTCACCGCCGCCATTCGTTCGCCTCGTTGCCACAACACGTCGGCATAGTGGCGTCGCGCATCGACATCGGTGGGACAGTTTTTCACGGCCTGTTCGAGGAGTCCCTCGGCCCGCATCAAATCCTTGCGATCTGCCGCAGACAGCCCCTCGTTGCAGAGCCGGCGGGCGTCAGCGACCTCCTGGGGCACGGGCCCCGATCGGGGAATCAGCCGGCAGCCTGAGCCAGCCACCAGTATCAGGAGGGCGACGGCGATGCCACACGTAGCGTTGGGAGCGACTCTGACCATGGAACTGGCGTCGTTGGCTGCCCGTGGATGCAATGGGGGATGCGTCAGAAATGGAGTCGGGACACTATGGTTTTCACCTCGCAGACACAACGCTTCTCGACCGGAGCACGGCTGCCCTGCCCTGCCACGCATGCCCGGCTCTCGTGAATTACCCCGCCCCCCGCGACCCCCCCGGCGTGGGCAGAGCCGACCGGCCTTGCCGTCCCCATACCAGCCGCCCTACTAGTGCTGCCTGAGAAACGTTCCCAAACCTGGCCGCCGCACCTACACGCTGCCACGCAACGCCCATACGATGCCAGATTCCACTCTCTTCAACCTGATCAGCCGCTGGGTGGCGGGTACGGCGGGGCTGCTGATCGTGCTGGTCGTCTGGGCCGGCTTCGAAATCCGTGACGAGGCAGTCGAATCGCCCCCGCCACGACCGGTGCGGCTCTCCGCTACGACGCAGGAACAGGGTACCGGGATTGAATACGTCGAGGGCTACGAGGCCGGGCTCCGGCGGGCAGCCGTAGAAGGCCGGCCGATCCTCGTCATCTTCCGCGCCGCGTGGTGCCACTGGTGCGCGGAGTTTGCGCACGGCGCGCTCGTCGACCGCCGGCTCGTTGGGCTCTCCAGGGAGTTTATCTGCGTCATGGTCGATGCCGATCGGCACGCTACCGACTGCCGCAGATTTGGCGTGAAGGAATTTCCGACGGTCATCATGCTCACGACCGAAGGGAGCGAATGCCGTCGCTGGACAGGCTGCCCATCCGCCGATGAACTCGTTTCGGCCATGACCGAAACGCTGCCGACAGCACGCGTGGCCACAGCTGTCGAAGACGACGCAGCCACGACGCGTTAACGCTGTCTACACGCGTCTGCGTGTGCCCGACGGTGCACCGGCTTCGGGGGCGGCAAAAGTCTCGTCGCGGGGGCCGCGGCGGCCCAACGCTCCTCGAGCTTCCGCCGACCCCCTTCGCCTACGTCCATCGGTCTACCAACTCATCGTTGCAACCATCCGAGATGCGCTCGAACAGGCGTCCTAGCGGGATGACGCCCGGCCGTGCTGCCGCATCAGCCGGACCTGCGGGTTGGCCTGCATGCTGCGGGACTCGTCGGCATATTCCTGTGGGGTCATGCGGATCCGCCGCTCAAACCGCAGCCGCGCGACCAACCACGAACAGGCCGCCACGACAGCGGCGGCGGCCACGAGGGGCAGGATCGCACTCTGCGCGGCGAAGAACATTCTCACCGGGTCGTGCGCCACCTCGCCCGAGCCGAGGAGCATGACCAGCGGTCGTGCCGAGAGACCGGCGACCGTCACGAGCAAGGCCAGTCCGCACGCATGGCCCGCGATCGAGGTGAGCGTCGACAACGAACAGATGCGGGCCAGTCCCGCCAGCAGGCTGATGCGGCCGAGCGCGGGCGCAACCCGTCCCGGCTGCCAGGTGGGCCCATCGAGCAGCATTCTCACCATCACTCCAACGACGGCCGCGGCACCCACCACCGCCAGCGTCGGCAGCACAAGTTGTGCCGGGAGCAGGATATCGAGCCGGGGAGCTGCCACGGCGCCACGCAAGTCGGTGTGGTTCCCGGCCGAAGAGAGTGCCTGCTCCATCATCGTCGTGGCGGCCGCGAAGGTGGCATCGGCCCATGCCGGCAGGAGCAGGAGCGTGGTCGCCACGGTGGCAACCCACGCCGGCATGCTGGCCAACGGCATGAAGCCCTGCCGACGCGCCAATTCACGGCGTCGAGGTGTGGCAGGGATGGTGCGATCGGCAGCGTCGCTCATCGATTCATCTCCCGCCAAAGCAGGCGTCGATCGAACGCATCATCATGATGGCACTGCCACCGGCCCAGGCCTCGGCCCCCAGCCAGAGGCTGGTGAGGAGCACGAGCGAGCCGAGTCCCTGCAGGAGGCCGTGGCCCGGCGAGAAGGGAATCGATCGCAGGCAGATGGCACTGGCAAGGTGAAACGCCATGACCGCCACGAGCGCCGGCATGGCGAGCATGGCGGCCAGCGAGATCGCCACCCCGGGTGTGGTGACGGCAAGCGTCACCAGCCACTCCTGCGGGGACGCCCCAAATGCTGTGCCCACCGGAATGTGTCGCACGCTGTCGATCAGCCCACCCACAACGGCCAACTGACCGCCCGCGGTGAAAAAGGCGGCGAGTCCCACCCACCAGGCCAGCCGTGCGATCCCCGCCGACTCGCCAGCGGCGGCTGGATCGAAGTCATCAGACCACGAGAGACCCGATACGCTGCCGAGGATGCCGCCGGCCCACGCCGTCGCCGCCAGCACCGCCGCCGCCGCGGTCCCCATCAGCAGGCCGACGAGCAGTTCACCCGCCAACACGGGGAGCAGAGGTCCGATCGGCCTCGCTGTGGGGGTGCTCTGCACGGCCAAGGCCATTGGCACCGCCACGACCGCCAGCGCGAAGGCCAACGTCAACCGGATCCGAAATGAACCGCCCGGCAAGATCGGGAGCGTGCCCGTGGCCACGGCCGCTGCGATGCGGCCGCAGACCCCCGCCGCGACGACGGCCTCCGGCGACAGTGCTCCCGTGATCAGGAAAGCCTCCACGACAAGCCTCTTCCTACGGCGACGCAGCCGTCCGAAACATCTCGACGAATTGCTCGACCATCCACGGCATCACGAGAACCAGCATCGCCGCCATCGCCACGAGTCGCGGGGCAAGGCCCACCAGGGGTTCGTGGATGCCGGTGGCAGCCTGCACGAGGCCCGTGAGAAGTGCCACCACGAAACCGGCAAGCAGCACCGGCGCGATGACGAGCAATCCAGAGAGGATCGCCTGCCGCACCAACTCCACGAGGTCGCCGTCGGTCATCCTGCCGCCTCCTAAGAAGCTGTCTGTCGAACGCCATCGAGCAACGACCTGACGACCAGCGACCAGCCGTCGGCGGCCACGAACACCATCAGCTTGAGCGGCAAGGACACGAGCGTGGGCGGCAACATCACGAGGCCCGTCGAGACCACCAGCGTCGCCACGAGGACGTCGAGCACGAGAAAGGGCAGTAGCAGGCGGAAACCGATCGCGAAGGCCGTCTTCAGTTCGCTGACGAGGAATGCCGGCAGCAGCGTCTCCACCGGCACGTCGTCGTACGTGGCCACGCGTTTGGGTGCGGACGGATGCCGCGAGAGAAAATAGAGCATCGTGTCACGGTTACCCGACTGTTCGATCTGCGTGGCCATCCACCGGCGAACCGGCAGCGTGCCTTGTTCATAGGCCGTGGCCAGTTCGATCCGTCCCTGCTGGTAAGGCTCGACTCCATCGCGGTAGGCGGCGGTCCAGACCGGCCACATCACGAGCGCCGACAGAAAAAGGGCGAGCGATGTGAGGATCTGATTGGAGGGAAGTTGCGGTGTGCCAAGTCCCTGACGCACGAGGGTCAGCACGATCGACATTCGCACAAAACACGTGGTCATCAGGAGCACCGCCGGAGCGAGGCTGGCAATGCCAAACATGATCGCGGCGGAGAGCGTGGCATCGAGCGAACGGCCGCCGACCAACCTGGAGAGCAGGCCGGAGACTGCCGAGACCTCTCCATTCTCGGCTCGTGAGCCGCGTTGCTGCGCCGAGACCGGCGATGGCTCAGTCACGGGGGCTTGTGGGAGCGAGGGCAGAAGGGACGGTTCGGCGGACGCTGGCGGAGTCGCAGCTGCAGGCGGGAGGGTGGCTGGCTCGAAGGCGACGCTCGCTGGCTGCACCCGCTGGGCCGGCTCTTCTCCAGCGTTCGCCTGGCCTGCAAGCGTGGCCAACACCGCTCCCGTGAGGACCAGCAGGCGAAGAAGACACGCCAGCCTTCCGACAGGCATGCAGAAGATCATGCCGCCTCCCTCTCCGCGTGTGCTGGAGCCGATGGCCGATTCGGCGGCGCAAGGCTTCGCGTGGGCAGCGGCGGACGCAGCGGCGGATGCACGCCACGGCAGGCGGCGGCAATGCAGGCGGTGGCCTGCGGATCGGAGAGTTCGGCGAGCGTCTGGCAGCCCGCCGCCGACACGCCGACAAGCAACGTTTTGGGGCCGAAGCGCACGATCCGCACGGCATGCTGTCCGCCCAGCGAACCTTCACCCAGCACTTCGAACACATCGGGGGGCAAAAGCGTCGACCGCCGCTTCGTGTATGTCGTCGCCAGCGCAGCCACCGCGAGAGTGGCAGCGATTGCAGCCAGCAGCTTCCAGTCGGTGAGCTGACCGGGTCTGCCAGCAGCCACGCTTGGATCGGTCGACAGATCAATCGGCGTGGAGGAACCGCGGGCTGTCAGTGGCAGAGCGGGCAGAACCTGCGGAACACTTCCCCCCGCGGCCCGCACAGCGCGTTCTGCCAGTGGCGACGAAGCGGTCTCCAGAGAGGCTGACTGAGCAGGTGCCGCGGCAGGCGGCGCAGCGGACAGGAGCGTGTCTGGAAGCGGAGCCATGGCGGCCGTCGACTCAGGTTCGGCAGCCCCGACCGGGGCCGCGCAGGCGCAGAGAGCAAAGAGCACCGCCGCAGCTCGGCCGAGCCCGAGGCCATTGCCGGACTGCCTGGAGCCGCCGGGGGTCTGTGTCTGATCGGTGTCGTGCTCGTCGCCGCCGCCAGCCCAGTCAATCCGTGGCTGGTGCCTGCCGGCTGCAGCCCGCCGGCCAGCAGGGTAAGGATCGCGGCGGCTCCCTGCCCACCAGAGAAATCCCGCGAGCAGTCCGACACAGATGCTCGTCGCCGCCAGCCAGACCTGCCGCGGCACCTCGCTGAAGCGTCCGGCAGAAATCAGGGTGACAAGGGTGGTGAGGCTTTCATTTCCAGAAGCCTGATCCGCCGGCTGACCGACTGACGACAGAGCCGTGGAAGTGGAGGAGGTCTGCTTCACCACCGTCCCGCGAACGGCCTGTTCGCGACGGGCTTGCGACGGTGAGTATGCGGGAAAGGTGGTGACGACAACTCGCCGCAGGGCCGGGTTGTTGGTTGCCGGCAGCAGGCTCTGCACATGACGACGGATGCGTTCTGTCTCCTGGGCCTCGACGGCGACCGGCTGCAGCACCGGTTGGCCCGCCCGCTCCGCCGCAGCCCGACACGCGGCCTGGAAGTAGCTCTCGGGCACTGCGATCGAAACGAGAATCGACTCTGGCGTATCAGCCGTGGCCGCAGGGGCAGGCGGCGGGGCGGCGGGCGGAGCCGCAGCAACAATGATGGCCGAACGCGTCCGGATCTCAGCGGGGGCGTTGGCAGCGGCGAGCTTTTGTCCGGGAGCCGACGGGCCGGTCTCCTGGGCTGTGGCTGGATCGGCCTGCGGCTCGTCCGGGCCGGGTGGCAGTGGCAGTGTTGCCGGCGAGGCAAACTCCACCGTCACGTCCACCGTCGCTCCCTTGAGAAAGGCCAGTGACTGACGCACTTTTGTCGCCAGGTGGTGCTCGTGCGCAATCTTTCGCGCCAGCGCCGGATCGGCGGCGGCCAGTGCCGTGGCATCACGGTCTGTTTCAGCCTCGAGCGGACCGACGTACACGCGGCCGCTCCGCAGGTCGGTGACCGCCACGCGCTCCGGCGACAGCCCGGCGATCGACGCACTGACGAGCACGCGGATGGCTTGCACACGGGCTGGGTCGAGCTCCATGTCGGGCTGGGTGCTGACGTTCACGCTGGCGGTCTTGGCAGGACCGCTGCCCTCGAGACTGTGATGGCTTTCGGTGTCGTAGAGCACCGCGGCTCGCTCGATGCCAGGCATCGAGCAGATGACGAGCGAAAGCTCCTCCTGCGTGGCCACCCGCAGGAGTTCCCCCTGCGCGGCCCTGCTCTGCCACGGGCTATTCTTCTCGAGTGCACGACGGAGGCTGCCGCCAAACTCCCGCGGCAGGGCCTCGGCATCGACAAGCGCCCGCATGTAGGCGCTCTGCCGGCTGCGCGGCACCCAGACACGGCCACCGTCGGTACGGTGGTCGGTGAGTTGCGCCCGGTCGAAGGCCGCTTCCATGATGGCCATTTCAGACGACGGGAGCGTCATGCCGGCAAGCAGTTCGACCTCCTCGCTCGTCGGCCGATCGCGGAGCAGCCAGACCGCCCAACCGATCGACACGGCAACGAGGCCCAGGGCGATCACCTGTGCCGGCGTGACGACCAGCGGCAGGCGGTCGCGAGGCGATGTCGACGGATGCTGTGCGTCCATGCACTGCCCTTCGTGACGGTTGGTTGAACGGATGGTGAGAAACGTGGTGAATGAGCGGGAGGACAACGCGACGGTCGTGTCGGCGCAGAGATCGGTGAGGGCAACGGCTCCGTCAGGCAGCCAGTCGCTGGGACTGCAGGCGAGGCAAACTCAGCGTGATCGCCACGCCCCCTTCTGGGCAATTTGCGGCGTGGAGCGTGCCGTTGATCCGAGCTACGGCCGCCCTAATGGCAGCCAGAGCCAGACCGGCGCCTTCCGGCGCGAACCCCACTTCGGCCGAGGACTGCATGGCCTGATTCAGCCATCTCCGCACGCCCTCGGAAAGTGACGGCCCGGAATCAGCGACTTCGATCTCGATCGCAGACCCCACGTCGACGCTGGTAACGATCACCTCGCGAACCACCGGCGACTCACAACCGGCAACGGACTCTGTAGCCGACTCAAACGCCCGGCGGATGAGCGGTTCGAGTGCCCGGCGGAGGAGCGCTGGATCGGCGAGAAGCGACTGCTCGTGGTGCCGCGCAACATCGAGCGTAGCTGTCAGCGGCGGTCGGCCCTGTTCGCGGCGAACACGGGCACAATCCGCGAGAATGGCCGCGAGCAGACTCTGCTGGGGCAGTGCGATCTGGGACGGCAGACCGCGGCCTGAAGCATCAGTACGACGGTGGCGGTATGAAGGCGTCATGAAGGGCCGATCGTTACGACGCGGAGAGTGAGTGGACGGCGGCGGGCGTTCCGCAGACCTCATCCATGATCCAGCGGTTGACATCGGCGAGTACCGATTTGGACAGGTCGTTGCTGCCGGGGTAAATCCGCATGGCGAGCGCCGCCCCGGCGGCATGAAAGAGACGGAGCGTACGATCCGTGTGGGATGCCTGCTCCAGCACGCTCGACCGCTGACAGCAGAAGAGCATGGGAAGGCGACGCACGGCGGCGAGCTGCGAAAACAGCGACTCATTCAATGGAAACTGCCCGCCGAGCGAGATGACGCCGGCGAATTCCCGCGGATGACGGCAGGCGATGCGAAACGCTTCGGAGCCGCCCCGCCCCTGGCCCACCAGAAAAATGCGTTGCGAATGGATCGCGATGCGGTCACGAACCCGTTCGATCGACCGCCAGACAGCATCATCAAGCCCCATGGCCGGCGACTCAGACGCAGCGATCACCGGCTCCACAGCAACGAAGTTACGGAGGCTGACCCGCTTCATCACCCGCCCAAGATCGAAGGCTTTTTTGCGAGCGGAGGCCGGGGTGGGATCGGAAAGCCACACAAGCAACGGATAGTCGTAGCCTGGTTCGTGTCCCAGCGGCGTGAACAGCTGGTCGTCGCCAAGCCATGCGGAGGCCGTGGAGAACAGGCGGGAACCCGCCGCAACGCCAGTCGCTTTACGGCACTCGGAGCCACTCCGGACGGATCGTTTCGGAAGGCGACTGCTCATCGGGCACCTCGGTGGCTCGTGATCGGGCTCGTGCCAGCGGAGCGAAAAAGGCTTGCTGACCCGCTGGTTTCTCCAGACCAGCGGTTTGTAGCCGAAGGCTGATACCCCAGCAACGTCAGGATCGGCCCGCACCGCGGTTGGCGCAGACGGGGCAAGGCAGGCAAGCAAGGGTGGCCGTGTTCCCGAAAAACAAAGCCTCCCGTGGAGCTTGCACGGGCAACGTCCGCCGGCGACGAGCATGCCGCAGATTGCCAACCGTTGCGGCATGCCAGCAACGGCGCCATCCCCTCGGGCACGTAATCGCACGGTGATCAGGCCGACTTGTGGCCGGTGAGCCGGTCCATCACGCCGACCAGTTCCTTCACCGCAGCGATGCTCTTGTCGAGCGCGGCACGCTCATCGGGCAGCAGCGAGAGTTCGATGATCCGCTCCACGCCGCCGCTGCCAAGCACGACCGGCACGCCGACAAAGTAGCCGCCGACGCCATATTCCTTGTCGCAGAAGGCCGCACAAGGCACGAGACGCTTCTTATCGCGGACGACGGCCTCCACCATCTGCGTCGTGGCCGCCGCTGGAGCGTAGTAGGCACTCCCCGTCTTGAGCAGGCTGACTATCTCCGCACCACCGTTGCGGGCGCGGGTAACGATCGCGTCGAGTCGGTCCTGCTTGATCAACTGCGTGACCGGAATGCCACCCACGCTCGTGCAGCTGGGGATCGGCACCATCGTGTCGCCGTGGCCACCCAGCAGCATCGCGGAGATGTCCTCCACGCTCACGCCAAGCTCCATCGCCAGGAAAGCACGATAGCGGGCTGTGTCGAGGATGCCCGCCTGGCCGATCACGCGGGACGGTGGAAAGCCGGTCACCTGGAAGGTCCGCTGCACCATGGCATCGAGCGGGTTGCTGACCACGATGACCACGGCCTGCGGGCTCGACTCACGAATCTGGGCCGCCACGTCGCCCACGATCTTCGCATTCGTCGAGAGCAGGTCGTCGCGGCTCATGCCCGGCTTGCGGGCAATGCCTGCCGTGACCACGACCACGTCGCTGCCCGCGGTGTCGGCCCAATTCGTGGTGCCCGTGAGCCGCGAATCAAAACCGACGATCGGCGAGGCCTGAAAGAGGTCGAGCGCCTTGCCGGCAGGCATCCCTTCGGTGGCAGGGATGTCGAGCAGCACGATGTCGCCGAGTTCGGCGCTGGCGCACCAATGGGCCGTGGTGGCGCCAACGTTGCCGGCGCCGATGATCGAGATTTTTGCGCGTCGCATGATTCAGGATTCCTGGGGCACAAGGAAGCAGAACACTGGAAAAAGGGCTGTCATTTGTCCCCACGTTGTCGCGACCGGCTCCCGCCGCGGCAAGGCCTGCCCAAAAACTGCGGAGGAGTCAGGGCAGCTCGATCCTCTCCGGCAGCGCGCTGCGGGTCTGCGTGGCGCGGCGGCGGGAGTCGCGGGCAGACGACCAGGCCGCCAGCGCGATCGCCAGACCGATCACCGCGGCGATCGACAGGAACACCCAGCCCATGGCGTTGACTTCTCTGGTCGGGCTTGGCGCCGGCTGCCAGGCTGCCTCTTTTCCAATCAGTAAGGCAGTCTCCTGACGGTATCCCCTCTGCTCCTTGTCTCCCTGCGAGGCGGAGATGTTCACTTCCGGCAACGGATAGCCGTAGCGTTTGAACGCAAAACCGGACACCCGCACGCGTTCGCCGATCTGTTGGCCCGTCGGCATCCCCTCAGGCAGCGTGACGACACAGCAAACGACCGGATAATTCTCCTGCAGTCGTCCGTGCACCTTGAGCAGCGCGGTCGGCACGAAGACGAACAGCTCCCAATAATGGTCGACACCGAGTTGTCGCCGCCGCAATGGATCGTCGATTTCGATGCGGGTCGCCCGACGGGCCACGCCGTCCACCGTGAAAGGCTCACCCCTGTGGGTCGCAAACCAGCCGCTCTCGGGATTGATGAGCGGCACAATGTCGCCCGGTGGACCAGCGGCTGACACAATGCCCGCAGATGTCGCCCGGCCCATGGCGGCCAGCATCGCGTAGAACGCCTCCGTGTCGCCGGCCCCAAGCTTCTGTCCGTCACTCACCGAATCAAAGAGACCATAGTCCATGCCGAGGCTGCCCAGCGGCGTCGGCGGAAACCAGCCCACGCTCGCGGCTGCCACGAGCAGCGCTGGGGCCGCGGACGACTCACCATCACCGGCGGATGGCACCACGGGGCCCGGCGACTCCGAGAGCGGCAGTCCGACGACCGCAGCAGGCTCGTCGATTCTGACGGCCCGCTGCCAGGCCTTTGGCACATGGCTGGCAAGAACATCAACGAACGTCCCGTTGTCCGTCACGATCCGGACAAGTTCCAGTGGCCGGCGGCCAGCCACCTCGGCCTGCTCCGCAGTGAGCGGCAGCGCCGCGACGAACGTGGCCCGCCCAACGACACGCACGAGCAGATCCTGAACCCGCTGCGTGGCGGGGAGGGAGCGGATATCGATCGCGTCGGCATTCCACTGGGAGGCAAGGTTTGCCGGCACCCTCGTCAGCCGGGCGAGCACCCGCAGGGCCGTCTCCTGCTTCGCCGGACTCCACTCGGAGGGCTCCTCGAGCACAGCGCGAGAGCCCCGGTCAATGTTCCAAGTCGCAAGATAGTCGACGAACGACGCGGCCACCGGCGTGCCCCCTGACTTGGCCGGGGTCTCTGTCTCCACGGCGGCCGATGGCCCTGCCACCGCGAGGAGGCAGGCCACGGCCCACAGGCAGCGTTGGGCGCCGCGCGGCCTTGCGAGGAGCACGCCGTCGCACCGATCTTCCCTGGAGCCGGAGACGTGCTTCATGGCAGGGATTCCTCTGTGAAACGTGGAGATGAAACGCGTGCCGCGTCCTCCAGCCGTTGCAGGGCCTCTTGAGTGGAAACGACGTCGGTGGCGGCCAATGAGGCGGTGAGATCGTTAGGAGCCGGCGGCGTCCGGCGGCCTGAGCCATGGCCGGCCGCACGGATGCCAAGCGCGGTGAGCAGAACAACCGCGGCCATGGTGAGCAGGGCGGCGGTGCCGATTGAGTCTCTTGCCCGGGAGCCTGTTGGACGGCGCTTCCAGATCGGCTCGCGTGCGAGCACCAGAGGGGCGAGCCGCACGGTATCGGTGGCGGCATATGCCCAGCGCTTGAAAAAGTAGCCAACCACATCGACTGGCTCGTTGATCGCCATGCCCTGCGGCATGCCATCCGGCAGCTGGAGGAAGTAGACGACGATCGGCGACACCGGCCCACCCTCCGGTTCCAGCCAGCCCTGCCAATACTCCTCGACGCCATGCTCGTTGGCCGGAGCCGTTAACTTTTCGAGCCGATGCAGCGTGCCGCGGAACCGCACCAGCCGCCCGCGATAGCTTCGCGGCTGGCCAAACAGTTCGGTGAAACTCACCCGTCGGGCAGCCGCATGCGTGAGGGAGTGCATGTCGGCCGACCGGAGCGTCAGCCAGATTTGAAACCACGCGTCTGTCTCGGCCCCTCGAAACACAGTGTCGTCGCGAACGCGGGCCAACGACTCCACGGAAGCACCATACGCATCGTCTCCGGCCGCAGGCAGATCGGTGTCTGCCTCGATGACAACGGCGTCTGTCACGGTGGGGTCGGCGGGGATCTCAGGCATCTTCGTGTCGATCTGGGGCCGGTCAGCCGCCGACGGACGACCAAACCAACTCCGCTCCACCCACCCCAGCAGGAGCATGATGATCAGAGCCGGGGGCATGAACAGCCAGAAGACCCGCCGCTGTTCGGTCCGTGCCAGATAGTTGCGGGCGGCATGGCGATTCAGTGGTTTCCCCTGATCCGGCACGGCTGCTGGAACAGGCCACCGCTCTGCGGCAGGACGGGGCTCGCTCACGCGTGTGGCGGGGTGATGGACTCAGGGGAGAGTCGTCCCTCGAACGGCACGATGGCCTGATCCGTGGACGACAGGCCGGCCCGTTTCTGCCGCTGCATCTCCCGCCAGACATAAATACCGAACGAACTGATCAGCGTGCAGGGCATCGCCAGCATGATGAGGATGCTGTAGAAGTAGCCCCTCGCCACATTCATTCCTTCAGGGTCGGACGTATTCACCGCGTCCTTGCAGTTCGGGCAGCCGAATGCATCGCTGGCGACGAGCGTAAAGACCAAGAGCACGGGGATGAACACCGGGGTCACCGCGACCAGTCGGGCCACCGCGCGGGTCCAACCGCGATGCTCAACGGTAGGGGCTGAGATGCGGGCCATGGCACAAACTCCCGGGCAATCCCGTGTAGCAGGGTGGGGCTCAACCAGGAACGACTGCTCCAGGAACGGCAGCTCCCGCCTTCTCCATGATAGGCTCCCGCGAACCGCCTGGGTAGAAGCGATAGAGCATGAGATAGATCACCACCCCCGTGATCGAGACGTAGAGCCAGATCGGCATCGTGATTCTTCCCAGCCGCCGGTGGGCCTCCCAGCGGCCTTTGACGGCCAGCACGAACATAGCGATCGCCAAAACCGGCACGGTCACCGCCAGCAGGATGTGGGTGATGAGGATCGTGAAGTAGACCGTGCGGACCGCCCCCTGCCCCGTGAACGGCACGTGGCCGACCAGCCAGTGGTAGGTCAGGTAGCAGATCAAAAAGAGCGTCGAGACCGCGAAGGCTGAGATCATGGCGGCTCGGTGGGCCCGCCACTGACCACGGCGGATGAATATCCAGCCGGCGGCCAGCAGAACCGTCGCCAATGAATTGAGGGCGGCGTTGATCGTGGGCAGCCAATGGGCCGCAGCGTCGAGATTCATTCTGAGGGGGCTCCCACGGGGGCTGACTCCGGCGATGATCCGGCAGGTTCGGCCAGCACATCGAGGATCAGTTTCTCGAGCAGCTTCACCCGGTCAGGCTGGAGCAGGTGGTAGCTGCCCCGCAGCCTCCCCTCGCGATCGAAGACCACGCCCCGCTCCGAATGCACACCCACCTCGGCTGGCAGCAGGAACGTGCCGTTGGCGATCTGCTTGATCGTCGCCATGTCGCCGGTGAGGAATTTCCAACGGACCGGATCAGCCTCGAAGCGGTCGGCGTATCTCCGCAGCGATTCGGGGGTGTCGTTGTCGGGGTCGCAGGTGACGCTCACAACCATGAAGTCGGGGTCGGGAATCTTCCGGAGGATGTCGGCGAGCGCCTGGTTCTCACGGAAACAAGGGCCAGGGCAGTTGGCGAAGAACACGCTCGCCAGCCAGACCTTGCCACGCAACGATGCCGAATCGAAGTCCTTGCCGCTGCGTTCCGTGAGCGTGAACGGCGCGGCGACAGCGCCGGGCGGCATCCGCTCAGGGGCCGGTAGCGGCGACTCGTCGCGGGCCACCGGCGCCATCGTGGCAGATGGCACGACGGGTCCGCCCTTGTCCACCTTTCCGCAGCCAAGAGCGGCCAGCAGGAGGGGCACGACCAACACCCAGCCACACGTGACGTTACTGGGCAGGCTAAACAATGGTGTTGAACTCATCTGGTTCACAGGCGGCATCCTTCGTGACTGTTAGAGGAGCCGGGGGTCGGGGGAAGCCGAATACACGCGAACCCTGGCCATCCAGGCCAGATTCGCTTGGCCGGCCGCCGCCGGCTGGTAGTACCCATGGCATCCTGCCATGCAGAGTCAGTGTAGCATTCGATGAGCCGGGGACGGTGGAAGCCGAAGCGAGTCGGGCTATCCTGCCCTCGAGTCGGAGCCCATCCGCCGCCGGGGCGGCGGACGCAGTCGTGTCACCGCCCCCGGCGGTTTGGGCCGTCCGACTGTCGGATGCTCGCTAGTGTGCCGGTTCGGCGAGAACCTTCGCTTCACCGGCCTGTTCCAAGAGTCGCACGTCGGAGCCTCGGGCCATGTACAGGGCCCGCTCCTGCGACACCATGCGGTTTCGCATGCCGATGTCGGGCACCAGCATCAGGGCAAGAAAGATCGCCATCATGGCGGCTGGGATCGTGAGCACATACTTCCAGTTGGCCTCCCAGAAGACGTGCATGAAGAACAGCACGACGAGCATTGCCTTGGTGCACGACACTGCCATCATGAAGGCCCAGCCAACATGCGGCTCGTTTCGCCACGGCCAATAGGGGGAATAGGTGAGAAACGACATCGTCGTCAGGCCGCAAAGCGCGACAAACACCAGCAGATACTTGCCGATGCCACCATGCCCGGCATGGTTGTCATGACCGGAGCCGTGGCCGGCATCGTCATGGTCATCATGCGCTGGGATGTCTCCGACCCTGGTGATGGGGCCGTGTGCATGGGCGGAATGGGTGTCGTGATCGCTCATAGAAAACCTCAAAACAGCAAAAACGTAGGACAGCAAAACCTTAGAACAGAACTTTAGAACAGATAGAGCAGCGGAAACAGGAAGATCCAGACCAGGTCGACGAAGTGCCAGTAGAGACCGGCATTTTCAATCTTGCCGGCCTGCTTGGGGCCAAGTTTGTAGAACAGCAAGATCGTGAAGACGATCAGGCCCACCAGCACGTGGACGGCGTGGAAGCCGGTGAGCAAGAAATACGTGCTCGCCCACATGTTGCCGCCGGGGATGACGGCGGGAAGCCTGAGCCACGGGAAGATGTCATTGAGACCGCTCGCGTGGCCACCGTGGCCGCCGTCGTGCGAGCCGCCGGGTCCTTCAGTCGGCAGCGGCATCACCTGGTCCGCTACAACGGCCAGATCGAACGCCTGCTGCTCGGGGCTGGCCACCATCTTGCGGATCTGCTGGAGCCGTCCTCGGGCTGCCACCTGTTCGGCCGAAAGCTGGTCGGCCGGCGTGTCGTCGAGCTCCTTGAGCTTGTCGATGATGGCAGGCTCTCCGAGCCGGGCCCGAACGGCGGAGCCGTAGTAGAGGTCGGGCTTCTCGTAGATGAGGCCGCGCGGGGCCTGCGGGTAGATGCCGTGGGAGAACTTGGCCTGGTATTCGTAGCCTTTGACTCCAAGAAAGAGCATGCCGAGCAGGAGCGTGAGGAGCATCCAGAACTTCGCGATGCCGGCCTTGTTGGCGCGGGCGAACTCCAGCGCCAGCACGATCGTCACGCTGGAGCAGATCAGCACGAACGTGTTGAAAGCGCCGATCGGCTCGCTGAGATGGACATGGTGCGGCTTGGGCCACACGGGTGCACCGAAGCGAAGCACGACGTAGCTGCCCAACAGCGCCGCGAAAAACATGATCTCGGTGGAAAGAAAGAGCCACATGATCAGTTTGCCACGCGTGAGGGGCAGTCCGGGCTGGTACTGCAGCACCGGGCCGTGGTGGCCGTGGCCGTCATCGTGACCGCCGGAGTGCCCATCGTGGCCGTGCGGAATGGAGATCGCGGAAGCGTTCATGGTCGGAGCGTTCTCGAAAGACTTCTGGAAATGGAAATGGTTGCTGTATCAGGTTGGCAGGCCAAAGACGACCGAGGCCGTCAGCAGTGCCAGCAGGGATCCGAGGGACGTAAAGAGCAACGTGCGGGCTGAGGCGTCGTCGCGCCGAACAGCGAATGCTACCGTGGCCACAGCATAAACGAGCGAGGCGATCGCTGCTGCCAGAAACAGCCGAATGCTGCCGGATGGTACGGCCAGCACGAGGCTCACTGGGACCATCGCCAGACTCGCGGAGAGGGCCTGTCCGGCCGCCCGCAGGCCGCTGGGATCGTCGACGGTCAGCATCCGCATGCCTGCCGCCGCATACTGGCCACGATAGAGCCAGGCGATCGCCATGAAGTGCGGAAATTGCCAGAGATACAGCACGGTGGCCAGTGCCGCCACGGCCAGCGCGCCGGCAGCATCTCCGCCAGCCAGTCGCTGCGGGCCTTCAGCTGCCAGCCAGCCAATGGCCACCGGCATCGCCCCTGAGATGGCACCGACGGCGGTATTGAGCGGCGACCACATCTTCATCGGCGTATAGATGACGACATAGAGAAGCCACGTCGCGAGCGCCGCTGCAGCCGGCTGCCAGCCTGACGCCAGCGTCATGATCAGACCTCCGGCGGCCACCAGAAGCGTCGCCAGCATGACTGCGGCGGGAACGCTCAAGCGGCCTGCTGCGATGGGTCGGCGGGCCGTGCGGGGCATGAGCCGGTCGGCGTCACGTTCCAGGATCTGGTTGGCGACGCTCGAACTGGCGGCGACCAGGGTCGTTCCGACCAAGAGCCAAAAGAGTTCCGGGCCGGCGAAGCCGCGACCGGCGGTCAGCCACCCGGAGGTCACGACCGTGGCCAGCACCATCAACGCAATCCGTGGTCGTGTGAGTCGCGAGATGTCGGCCGACAGGGCGGCTGCCTTGCCTGCGAAATCACTTTCTGCGTCGCGAGACTGCGGCGGCGCGGAAGGATGCATGGGCGCGACCGCCGAGGCGGACGACGGCGCGAATGCCGACGCTGTGAAGTCGGCCGAGCAATCTGGCGGCGGCGTCATGCGAATGCCCTTTCCCGGAGATGGTCCGCTCGCGGGGGCGTGGCTGGACCCACTCTCGGAGAGGCGAGCACGCCTGACACGATCGCCAGCACCACCCCTGCACCGAGAATCATCATGCCGAGCACGACATGGCCGGTGACCACCGCCGCGCCCCAGAGGCTGCGGGCTACGAGGGGATCAGAAAACATCCACGACGCGGGGAGCCAACCCGACGGCAGCCCCCAGTTGACGATCCAAGCACCGAAGCCAAGAGCCAACTGGAGACCCACGAGGAGCAGGATCGCCAACGACCATCGGCGGGCAGCGGGCCGCTCTCCCATTCGAGCAGAGATCGCAGCGGCGATGGCGAGCGTTAGCACGACCACGGCTCCGACCAGATGAAACGCCACGAGCCAGCGGAATGTGGTCGGATCGACAGAAGCGTCGAGATGCCGCAACTGGGCACCGGCCACGAGTTGAACATAACTCGCGAGGGCCAGGCCAGCGGCCGTTCTTCCTGCCGACAACGAAGTGAGCGACGACGCCTCCGAGGGGCCGGAAGTGGCCTGACTCCTGACGGAGCTTCCGGAGGGCTTTCGGGTGAGCGTGGCGATCGCAACAGCCACGGCGAAAAACAGTGGGCCGGTGCAGGCATGCACCTTGGCCACCGTCTTATCGTCGAGCAGCACGCGGGCGCCGCCGAGCACTCCCTGCACCACCACCAGCAGCACCGCCGCAGCGGCCAGTGCCCGGACCGCAGGGCTCAGGCGACTCCTCCAGACGATCGCCGCCAGCGTCAGCGAAATCATGCCGACGAGGGCTCCCAGCAGACGGTGACCGTGCTCCAGGAACAAATCCCACGGGCCGTAGAACCACTCCGACCACGGGAACAGAAACATGTTGTGGCCGTAGGTGGCAGGCCAGTCGGGAACCGCCATGGCGGCGTCGAACGTCGTGACCAGCGCTCCGAAGCAGAGCAGCAGAGCCGTCACCGCGACGAGGACGCACGCGATCGCGTGCGACCAATTGGAGGGCCTGATGGTTCTGATCATCGGTGCTTTTACGAATGCTTACCCTAGGCCGCGGGGACGGCTGTTTTATTCAATGCGCTGCCGCGGCGGCAGCGGTTGCCAGGGCGTTCGGGGGGTCCGTTTGCATGAGGTGATCCTTGTCCGCTCCGGGCACGGAGTATTCATAAGGGCCACGATGCACCACAGGCTGGAAGTCGAAGTTGCCGTGGCCGGGGGGGCTCGGCGCCGTCCACTCAAGGGTGTTGCTATTCCAGGGATTGCGACCAGCGATAGGACCGAAAAACATGCTCCAAAAGAAATTGGCCGCGAAGATCGCCTGCGACGCCACCATGCCGATCGCACACCAGGTCATGAAGGCGTTGAGCGGTTGCAGGTGATGGAACGTCTCGTAGTGGTAGGCGTCGGCAAGGCGACGAGGAAAGCCGACCGCGCCGAGGATGTGCATCGTGAAGAACGTGCCGTTCAGGAAGATGAACGTCAGAAAGAAGTGGACCTTGCCCCAGAACTCGTTCATCGTTCTGCCGAACATCTTCGGGAACCAAAAGTAGATTGCCGCCCAGACACCCATCGCTGTGCCGGCGAAGAGCACGTAGTGGAAGTGAGCCACGATGAAGTAGGTGTCGTGGATGAAGATGTCGACAGGCGTGGCCGCCATGAAGATGCCCGACAGTCCGCCGATGATGAACATCGAGACGAATGAAAGAGCAAAAAGCATGGAGGTCGTGAACTGGATCCGACCGCCCCACACGGTGCCCAGCCAGTTGAAGGTTTTCACGGCGCTCGGCAGGGCGATCATCATCGTGGAAACCATGAACGTCACGCCAAGGGCGGGGTTCATGCCCGACATGAACATGTGGTGGCCCCAGACGATGAAACCCAGGCCCGCGATGCCGGCGATCGAGTACACCATCGGCCGGTAGCCAAAGAGGGGCTTCCGTGCGAACGTCGTGAGGATGTCGGACACCATTCCCATCGCCGGCAGGATCATGATGTAAACGGCGGGGTGGCTGTAGAACCAGAAGAGATGCTGCCAGAGGAGCGGCTGTCCACCGCCGGCACCCGCGATTGCGTTGTTGACGACGTTGCCCTCCGGCGAGAAGAAGCCGGTGCCGATCGTGCGGTCGGAGAGTTGCATGAAGCCGGCAGCCGTCAGCACCGGCAGGGCGAATGCCTGCAGGATGGCGGTGATGAACATGGCCCAGATGGTCATCGGCAGGCGAAACATCGTCATGCCGGGAGCCCGCATCAGGATGATCGTCGTCATGTAATTGACGCTGCCGAGCATGCTGGAGACGCCCACCATCGTCAGTCCGATAAGCCAGAGCGTCTGGCCCCAGCCGCTTCCCGGCGCCGACGCGACGTTGGTCGAGAGCGGCGGGTAGCTCGTCCAGCCGCTGGAGGCAGCACCACCCTCCACGAAGAAGCTGGCCCCGAAGGCGAAGAACGCCGGCCACATGAACCAGTAGGAGAGCATGTTCAGCGTCGGGAATGCCATGTCGTCGGCGCCAATCATCAGCGGAATCAGGAAGTTGCCGAAGGCGCCGGCGAGAATCGGGATGATCACGAGGAAGATCATCACCGTGGCGTGCATCGTAAACAGCATCGTGTAGAACTCGGGCGCCATTTGCCCGCCCTGCTGAGCAAACAATTTGCCCAGCACCGGCACATCGGACCACGGCCACGCGATCTGCCAGCGAACCGCCAGCGCCAGCAGGCCACCAATCAGGAACCACAACAGCGTGGAGAAGAGAAATTGCAGGCCGATCACCTTGTGATCTTTTGAAAAAACGTAGGTGGAGAGAAATTCCGCCAGCGGCCGAGGCTTACGGGCAGGCGGTAGGGTGGTGGCGGTGCCATGCGAGAGCGTGGACGCGGTGGCTGTGCTCATGGATCTCTCCAAAAACGGACGGGACTATAGATCGTTGATAGATGTGGACGATTCAGTCGGCAGCGGGGGCGACGACATCTTCTGGGGCCGGTTGCGTAGCTTCCTGACGGGCGTAGGTTTCCTCGAGCCACCGATCAAAATCGGCGCGCGACTCGATCGTTACCCGGCCCTTCATCTTGTAGTGGCCCCAGCCGCAGAGTTCGGCGCAGACGATGTCGAACTGCCCTGTCTCCTTGGCCTTGAACCAGACGGGAATCTTCATGCCGGGAACGGCGTCCTGCTTGATCCGGAGATTTGGCAGGAAAAAGCTGTGCAGCACGTCCATGCTCTTGAGCTGGACGAGGATGTCCTCATCGACGGGCAGGTGCAGGTCATTGGTCAGAAACAGATCGTCCCGAGTGCCAAGCATGCCGTCGCGGCCCGGATAGCGCAGCCGCCATTCAAACTGCCTGGCGACCACTTCCACCGTCGGTGCCATGGCCGGACGACGCATCTTGACGTCAGCCCATGTGTTCATCTGGTAGATCGCGAGAAATAGCAGCGTGGCCGCCGGAATGATCGTCCAGACCACTTCAAGGGTGTGGCTGCCGTGGATGTAGGTCGCAGGCCCCTTGGCCTTCGCGGCATCGTATTTCCAGAGAAACCAGAAGAGCAGGCCCTCTGTGGCGATGAACACCACGCCCGTCAGCGCCAGAATGAACATGAACAGGCTGTCGATCGACGAACCATGTTCCGAAACATCCTTCGGAAGCCAGATGTTGTAGGAAGGAGCAACAGCGAACGTTGCCACGCCAAGCACCGGCACGGCCAAGAAAATCAGGCTCCAGAAGATCCCACCAAGTCGGCTGCCCATTTCTCCTCGATCCTCTCTGATGTTTTCCGTATCGGTGTTTGCCGAATCGTCGTTTGTGTTGTGGGTCCGCCGACGGCTGCGCGAATCTTGGTAACTGATGCCGGCACTTTTTGTGAGTGCCTGATGCTGAGAACCTGATGCTTAGAACCTGTCCCTGGCGACCATCGGTCTGTCTGCCCCAAGCTCCCCGTCGAATTCGTAGGGCAGCGAGAGAACGTAGTTGACGATGTGCCAGATGTCTTCCGGAGCAACGGTGCCCTTGGCAGCCGGCATCGGCGCTCCGTTGATACCTGCGTGAATGCGGTAGTAGAGGTCGAGCGGCCGACGGCCGCCGCGGTAGACGCCGCGCCGCAGATTGCGGGGAGGAATGGTTCTGGGCGTCAGTGCGTCGCCGTCGAGCACGTGCGAGAACTTGCCGAGCCACGCCACCTGCTGACGGTGTTCTGCCGCTTCTTCAGCAGACATGCCGGACGTCGAGGTTTCGCCCGTCTTGATCAGACCTCCCTTAACCTCTTTATTGATCTCGACGATCGCCTTGTTCCAGTCGTCGTAGTCGTTGGCCTGACCATCGCCCAGACCGGTGACACCGTGGCACTTCACGCAGTTGGCCTTGTCACCATAGAAGAGCTCCCTGCCCTTGGCGATCGATGCCGTCAGATCGATGTCGGCGGACATGTCGGGAACGACGATCTGGGCAGCAGTCGCCGACTTCCATTTTTCAGCAACTGGAGTGAGCATTTCGTCGACGAGGAACTCCCGGGTCTCGGGCAGTATCCCCTTCGCGTCGTCGTCGAGTTCGAAATAGGCACGCATCAACGCGAGTTCGGTCTCGCCGCGGATGCTCAGGTATTTGACATATTCCGCCAGCGCGTCGATCTGTGGCTCACTGAGCAACGCGAACGACGGCATCGACGTGCCGGCGATGCCGTTCCGGAGAATCCGCAGCAGATCCGCATGCGTCGGCTTGTCGGCGCGTTCCGTGCTTTTGAACTTGAAGACCCCGGGACGGTAGTCACGAGGGTATGGGTTGAGGAATGCTGCCGTTGGCCCCATGCCGTCGCCGGTCACGCCATGGCAGTGGGCGCAGTGCTCGCGGTAGAGCCCGTTCTTTCTGCCGACGATGTCGCTGCGAACCGGACCACTGGCAAGCCTGAGCTTTGCTTCATCGAGGCCGGTTTCGGGAAGTGCGACGGGATCGTCGGGCGTGCCAAACATGGCCAACAGCACCGTCGCCACCTGTCGCTCTTGATCCGAGGTGAGCCGCTGCTTCGTCGCCTCGACCATGTTGAGGCGGTAGGAGGCGGACGACGTTTTACCGCACCCGGCAGACAGCAGGCATGCGGCAGCGAGAACGGCGATGGGGAGGAACGCGACGTGCGAAAACCTTTTCATCGAAGCTGCCTGTTGATCGATATGGTGGGATGGAGCGTGAGGATCAAGCGAAGTCCGGGAACTGCTGGGCGTGAGCATTACGTGCCGATGGCGGAGGCGGGGATTTCGAGCGTGCCAAGATCTTTGACCTCGTCGGCCTCCAGTTTGATCTGAAAGCGACCCTTTGGAGTCCATTTCAACTCTGGCTTCTCCAGGCCGACGGCACCGTTGGGGCCGCCGGAACGTTCGTGCCAGACCTGGAATTCAATGGTTTCACCTGCCGGAAGATCAGCGATGGAGAACGAACCATCCACGCCACTCACAGCCACATAGCCGTCCTTCCGAAACACTGCGTAGGCTTTCATCCAAGGGTGGATGTTGCAGGTGACCATCGTGGGCATGCCGGTTTCGGCATCTGGCTTGTAGGCAGTCCCCTGCCCCGCTGGAATCAACTGGTTGAAACTCGACCCGGCGATGTTGGTGTTGTGGCCAATCGGATCACTGTTGTGAACGTCGACCTGTTGACCAACGCGGGCGGCGAACACGGGAGCAAGGAACTCGCAGTTCTTCTGGTCAAACACGAGCGGCGCCTCGGCGGCAGCGGTCTTGACGCGGCTCGTTTTTCGAGCGAACACGACGACATTTGCCAGCCCCTTGCTCGATGAATCAACGAGCACGGATCGGTCGAGCAGTTTCATGCCCCCCATCGAACAGACCTCGGTGTCTTTGTCGACGACCAAGGGCTTTGGCTGAGGCGGGGCTCCGGCGAACGTGAACCGGCCCCGGAGTGTTCCCCATCCGGTGCCTGTGGACACCGAGCCTGCCGCTGAATCACCGGAAACGCTGGACGCGGAGACAAGCGTTGCCCTAATTTTGCCGGCAGCTTCAGCGTCGGCCCCGGGTGCAGTCACCCGCCCCGGCCCACACCCCACGGTGACCACGACACAGCCAACGACAATCGCTGCAAGAATCCGCTTCATGTTGGATCACTTCTGAAAGATGCTTGGAGCCAGAACCATCTCACCGAGATTCGTTCCAGCAGCCTCAACTTTGACCTTCCGCCGGCCCTTGGCGATCTTTTCGCTCTTACCGCCGACACTGATCTCGCCGATGTAGCCGGCCTTCTCGTGCCAGAGTTGGAGTTCCACCTCGCCGGCCGGCACATTCTTGATTTCAAAAGAACCATCGGCCGCGGAGACTGTGGCGTAGGGATTCGGCCGCACCACCACCCAGGCCTTCATCCAAGGGTGGATGTTGCAGGTGACCTGCGCCGGGATGGCCTCTTCATTGGCGAACGGAATGCTCGATTCGCCGCCAGCCGGGATCAGGCTGTTCGACGGTGGATTCTTGATGGTCGCCACATTGCTGTTGTGGCCGACCGTGTCGGAGTTCTTGATGATCAGCGGCTGACCCGTGTGCACCACGAGAACGTGAGGACTGAAGACGCAACCCTTGTTGTCAAGGACGACCTTCGTAGCCTTGGCTTCGGCTGCGGCATCAGGATGCACCTTCACGTCCTTATCGCGAACGAAAACGACGACATTCGCAACACCCTTGTCGGCACCGACAACCAACTCCTCTTGCAGAAGCTTGTGCTTGCCGCAGACCTCGACGTCCTTGTCGGCCTTGATCTCGGCCGGTGTCGGTGCGTCGCCGCCGTAGAGGAAGCGGCCCTTGATCGTGCCCCACTCCTCGGCAGCGGCGATCCCGGAGGCCAGGACGCACGAGGCGACAAACCCCGACACGGCAGTGGCGAGAACGCGGCGAGCATCAACATTGAATTTCGTGGACGTCATGGCTCTCTCCAGAATGGCAACGAGTGAAGAAAATGAGGCGGTGCGGCTTGAACGATCGGGGGCTTGGACACCGGAACACGACGAGCGGGCCCGTCGACTTCTCCAGTTAGTTTAGCGCTCCTCCTGTGAGCCGGGAGGTGATTTTTTCAGGCTCGGCACTTTTACCACTGGCTGACTTGGGATTCTCGGCCGCGGGCGGGATGGCAGCAGGCTCCAATTTGGCGGCCGGCTGGCCCGCTGGGGCAGCCGCCGGCTGGCCCGCTGGCTGGACGGCCTGTGGCCCCAGGTAGGCCTCCAAGGAGAAATTCTTCTTGGCAAACGTATCGAAGTGCATCAACAGATCGGTCAGGGCGTCCACCTGCTGTTCGCTGTCGCCGGCATACAGGTCCTGGCTGACAGGCTTGTCGAAGGGAATATTGACCGGCATGCCCGTGTAGGGCAGATAGCGTTTCGGATTCGCAATCCAGTTGTGCACGTAGTCGGGCCGCAGTCGCTCGTGAACGCGTTCCAACTGCGGTGCAAGCGCCTTCGGATTACCAGGCGGGGCGTAGCTCCCCACCAGATGACACTTCACGCAATAGTTGTTGTTCGTGACGATCTTCATCGCCCCCTCAAGGTGCCCCGGATGGACCTGCTCGATGGCGGCGAGTGAACTCTCGTCGAGCCGCGAGTCGTAGACATATGGGTAGTCGGCGCCGTCGACGGACGCGAAGTAGTTCACGAGCGCTGCCGCCTCTGACGAGTTGAAGTTGAACTTCGGCATGCGGAGCACTGCTGAAGGGCGAATCGTCTGCGGGTTGAGTAGGAATTTGTGCAACCAGCCTGACTGCACCTTCTTGCCCTCGCCGACGAGCGGCGGCGGCAGCCAGCCCCAGGCATCATCAGGCTTGACGTTGGGGTTGATCTGCTTCTCGTCGGCGATGACGACGGGAAACAGCAGGCGGGCAAGGTCACCGCCGCGGGCGGGATAATGTTTTCCAGCCGCGACCGCATCGGCCGGCACGCTGACATTCTGGCCGCCGACGATTCGCGGCTCGCCGTCGATCAACGCGTCGTGCCAGAGCATGATCGGCTGATAGGGCGATGCCTCGGCGTCACCCTCTTCGATCGGGACACCGTCCTCGTCGACCATCTGAGGCTTGCCGGTGATCGGATCCAGCGTCGGCATTCCATGCAGCGTGGCCTGTCGACGTCCCTGGCGATCCGTCACCAGCGACTTCGCAACGTCTTGCTCGGTGAAGTGCGGCGACAGGAACGGATAGTCGGCAACAACGGAGGCGTCTCCCAACGATCCCGGCTTGTAGCGAATGTCCCAGCGGTCCATCTGAAGGCTGTGGCAGCCGCCGCAATTATATTGCTCGGCCACCTTGAGCCCGGCGATGCGAGCCTCCTCGCGTGGCGTCGGATGGTGGATGAACTGCGGCGCGGGCGGCTCTGCCACGAGGCCCAGGACGAACGTCATCACCGCCTCCCGCTGCTCGTCGTTGAACGGGAACTTCGGCATGCGATAGCGTTCGTTGTAGCTCTTGTTTTCCGCCTTCTTGTAGTCGTAGCTCCGGGGTGCGCGGAGCTTCTGCCACAGGAATCCCTCTCGCTCATGGGCGAGGAGTTTTTCCAGGAAGAAGCCCGTCGACGGATCGACCGACTCGGGGGTGAGGTGGCTCGTGGCGGTAGACGTGTAGGCGAGATCCGGCGCCAGCGGCTCATCCTGCGGAGCGGGATGTGCCGCCGATTCATTATGGCCGGCCTCAGCGTTCCCGTGATCACCGGGAGCATGCGCCATGCCGTGATGACCATGGTCGCCTTGGCCGTGCTTGGCGGCGAGTTGATGCATCACGAAATGCGAGACCTGTTCGAAGGCGATCTTCGAAGAGTCCTTGCGGCCCCAATCGGCGAGTGCCGCACCGGCCGCCTTGGCATCCTCGAAGCCAGGGATGTCGTGGCACGACGCGCACGCCAGTTTGGCGATCGTCTTCTTGCCGACGTAATGAAGCAGCGTGGCGTCTCGGTCTGCGGCCGACATGCCCAGCAGCATCTGTTCGTCACCCTGGATCTTTGCCTGGTCGGCAGCGAGACCCTTGGCAAGCACTTCTTCAGCACGCGCGGTGGGAAAGCGGTCCTTCAGATACATCAGCGCCAGATCGTCGAGCGACTTCCGTTCTTCCGCCGTGAGGGAGTCGGCTGCGGGGATCTCCGTTGGCTTCCAGTCTTCGGTCGACCGGAGCAGATAGGCCGTGGCGTCCGAGGCCGGATCGCTGATCCTGCCGTCCGGGAGTGTGACCGGTTCGAGCAGCACGTTCGGCATCAGCGTTCGCGGATGATAACGGGCCGGTTCGCGAAGCCAACTGTAGAGCCAGGCTGCGCCGCGTGGACTCGAGGCCACCTTGGCGCCGATCCGGGACAGATTCGGGCCATGCGTGCTCGTCGCCTCTGGGAAGTCGGCATGCTGATGGCAAGCCAGGCAGCCTCGGACCTGCACCACCTTCTTCCCGCGTTCGATATCGGGCGCTGCAGTGATGCCCGCATAGGGCGTGACGTATTCAAACGGCTGGCTCGATCGCTGCAGGTAGGAGATCATGGAACGGATCTCGAGCGGTTCGTACCGCATCGACTCCTCGAGGCCCTTGCCCTCGAGATGCTCCCAGAGGCCGAAGAATCTCGGCATCTTGGTGGAGGGGCGGAAATCCTGCGGGTTCCTCAGCCATGAATAGAGCCAGTCGAAGCCCACCTTGCTGGCGACGTGTCGCAGCGAGGGCCCAACCTTCGGCAGCGTGCCCGGGGTTTCGGGATCCTTGAGCAGCGACGCGAGCTGATGGCTGCGCGACGACAGCTTCGCGTCGTCCCCCGCAGACGCATCTCGCTCGATCAGTTCGCGCAGCCGCTCCCGAGACTGCCGGCCATCCGGACTGGACCGGACATCTTCCACCCAGCGGCTCGCGGTGGCGCCAAGCGCAGCGAGACCGGCATCAGAGGAAAGTGCCTCGGCGACTTCGTGATAGTTCGGGGCCAGCCGCATGTCGGGTCCGATCCGCTTTTCTGGGCCGGACCAGCCGTTGATCTCATGGCAGCCGTAACAGCCATATTGACGGATGAGGTGATAGCCCTCGACGAGTTTGGGAGCAGGCGGCTCAGGGAACCGCTCACTCGGCTCGAGGTCGACGACCTGATGGTGGCATTTCAGGCAGCTCGACTCCTCGAAACGCTGCGGCAGCATCGGGTAGATCCAATGATGGTTGTTGAACCAGCCGTGTTCGACATGCCATTCATGCCCCTGCTTGGGAGTGTTGGGAGAGTGGGATGACCACTTGAAGCTCGTGGCGCTCCCCTGCCCTTGATGGCAGGAGGTGCATCCAAACGTCTGCATCGGGTGCGGGCTGGTGGAACCAACAAAGAGATCCAGCCGGGGATGCGTGGAATACGGCTGAGGCACTCCACGATTCACGGTGACCTCGAGCGGCTTTCCCCACTGGGGGGTTTCCAGCAGATTCGTCTCAGCCACCTTCCGAGCGAGCGTCTTGCCGCCGTTGATGTCGACGATCACGTCGCCGACCATCAGACCTGCGGAGGCGGCCGGGGATTCCGGCAGGACGACGCTCACCATTGGGTCGTCAGCATGGAAGAGACCCTGCGGCGCGAGATGAAAACCGTAGAGCGACTCCAACTGCTGATTGCCGTCGCCGCCCACGGCGTCGTCCGCTGGCTTCGACGGGGTCGCGAGCGAGAGCGTGATGGTCTCCATCTGCCGATAAGCCGGATCGGTGGGCGCACCAGGAACAGACTTGTCCATGCCCTTGTGGCAGGTGACGCAGCGATCGAAGCGGGCGACATCTCGGAAATTATTGTTGATCGTGAGCTGTGGCAGCCAGATCTGGTCGATCCGAAGCGGTCCGTTGAATGCGTCGAGCACGGGCAGTTCGAGCAGGCTCTTGCCGGCGTTGGGAGCACGGTCCTTGAACGCCTTGGACAGCTGATTCAGCTTGGAGCGATGGTCAGCGAGCGCCTTTGCGGCGGCGTCTTCAGAGGCCGTCAGCTTCTTGAGCGTAGCCTCCAGAGACTTGCGGTAGGTGTTGGCTGTCTGAAAGTCGAGGATGGCGGTGGCGACCTCCGCCCGCTTGGTATCAGCGAGCGACAACAGCGACGCCAACTTTTCTTCCGATGCCTCTTCCGCCACACCCAATTCATAGTCTGCCCGGTTCTTGTCGAGCTCAGCCTTGCGGAGCTTGAGTTGGCCCGCCAGCAGATCTTCACGAAACTTGGCTCGACTGGCGATATCGCGCATCCGCTCGAGGACGTCTCCGCGGAGCACGATTCGCTCCGACGCATCCGACTGAGACTTCAGTTGATCAATGTCGACCTGCGCGCGATCGGCGGCCTCGGCATCGGCCGGCACGGTGCGGACCTGTGCGAGGAAGGCTGCAGTCAGGGCAGGATCGAGATCTGCCCGTCGTGCCTCGGCAAGGGCGGCATCAAGTTGCACCGACTGCGCTTCGAAGGCCTTCGAGTCCTGCTCGTCGACGCGGGCCGCAGCCGTCCAGGTCTCCAGCGCCCGGAACTCTCGCTGGTACTTCTTCCAGGGCCGATTGTGGTCGGAGACCAGCATCAGGACCGTGGCCAACAGGAGGAGTATCGCCACCACGCCGAAGACGACGTGCAGCACTTTGAGGTTCCGCCAAGTTTGTTCTGTTGCCGGCATGGTGTTGACTGCCTTGCGGCAGTGGTGAAAGAAGGCCGTCGCTAAAAGTTCAGCGAGAGTTCAGGAATACTTACGATGTACTTCAGGTTCAGCGTCCAACGCAGAATCATCTTCAGCGGCAGCGTGAGCATCAGCAGCATCAGGTTGGCCATGATCATGTAGCGGATGAAACCCATCTGGGCGAAGAACTTCCGGAAGACGGTCACCGCCAGAAGCGGCGGCAGGAGTACCAGGTAGGCTCCCAGGAGAACGAGGCCGGGGGCCTCGCGCAGCAGGATCGTTCCCACCTGCGTGAGTACACCGGCGCCCTGCGGGACACGCGGCAGCGGACGATCGAGCAGGTTCACCCAGAACATCTGCGGCAGATCGACGTTGTTGAGCACTTCGACCTTGTACGGCGTCCAATATTCGAACGGGCCGAAGAAGTTCCAGTTGGGGCCACGGAGAAACGTGCCGAGGATGATGAGCGTGATCCAGAGTTCGAAAAACCCGAATTGATACACGAGGTAGCTGAATTTTCGCTCTTCGATCGAGTAGTAGCCGTTCCCCTTCTTGTTGAAGTCGAGGTACGGCATCGCCATCAACCCGAAGACCACCATGCTCGGCAGCACCACGCCCGCGTACCACGGGTCGAAGTAAACGAGCATCTCTTGGAGGCCGAGGAAGTACCAAGGAGCCTTGGAAGGATTGGGCGTCTTGACGCTCGAAGCGGGCTCCTCGAGCGGCGCCTGGAGGAAGATTGCCCAGACGAGCAGGAAGGCGGTCACGGCCACCATGCAGATGAGTTCGGTGTAGACGAGATCGGGCCAGACGAGCACCTTTTCGTCGTTGAGCTTTTCCATGGGCGGGAGCCCCTGCTTGATCCGCTCGTCGTTCACGACAGCCTGACTGGTGGCCAGCCAGGTGAAAAACGCCAGCAAGAACACGAGCCCGACGATCGGCACGTTGTCGGGCTTCATGACGATGGAGGCGAAGTTTTCATCGGCCATCGACAGGCCCATCAGCAGGAGCAGCACGTTGAGGGTCGTCCAGGCCACCATCGGCTTGACAAAGAACTTCCGAAACACGAACAGCACGGTGAAGAGCGCCGTGGTGCCGAGCGTGTAGAGCACTGGCCCGGACAACTTATTGACGAGCGTCCGCGCCGAAAGCGGCAGAGACGGCACGAGCGTGGCCGACCCCGAGAGCGCGAGGCTGGCGAGGATCAACGTCAGGCCGGCCACCACCGACCAGACGATCGCCCAGCCGGGCTGATTCTTACGCCGCCAAAGGATCAGAGCGGCCACGCCGTTCATGATCGCAACGAATGTGTAGTAACCGCCGAGGAAACCGGCGACGTCCTTCAGGAAAAAGCCGTTTGAGTGCATGGGTTCGACTTACAGCGGGCCGCTGATGCCGCCGTCCTTTCGCACGCGCCAGAAGTGGATCGCCAGCAGCAAGGCAACCGCCAATGGGATGGCGATGCAGTGCAGCACGTAAAACCGATTGAGCGTTTCCTCGCCGACAAACCGGGCTCCGAGCAGGCCGAAGCGGGCGTCTGAGCCGTCCGTGATCATGTCAATGCCGCCGATCGTGAGCAGCTGCTGCCCTGGCCCCTCGTACCCAAGGATCGGCGTGGCCCGGGCCATGTTGGAGCCGACGGTGATGGCCCAGATCGCCAACTGATCCCACGGCAGAAGATAGCCCGTGAAGGAGAGCAGAAGCGTGAGCAGAAGCAGGATCACGCCGATCACCCAGTTGAACTCCCGGGGAGGCTTGTAGCTGCCGGTGAGAAAAACGCGATACATGTGCAGCCAGGTGGTGATCACCATCGCGTGAGCCCCCCAGCGATGCAACTCCCTGAGGATGCCCAGACTCGTCACGTCGCGAAGGGCGAGGATGTCGTTGTAGGCCCATTCCAGCGTGGGGCGGTAATAAAACATCAGCAGGACGCCGGTCACCGTTTCCACAAGAAACAGAAAAAACGTCACGCCACCCATGCACCAAGTGAACGACAGAGCAATGCCCTGCTTCTTGATGGACACGGGGTGCAAGTGCAGGAAGAAATTGGTGAGCATCACCACGATCCGATTCCGCCGGTCGAGCGGCATCGGGTGGCGGAAGATACTCTTCCAGATCTGGGAGTTGCGGATGGTTTCGCCGATGGCCATAGAAATATTTGTGTGCGAGGAATTCTTTCCCGGTCTCTCGATGCCCAACTACTAACGCGACAGGAACGGTGGATGCCTGCTAGACGGTGACGTAGGAATCAGGATCAGCCCACTGGCCGAGCTCCTCCTGAAAAGCCTTGCTCTTGTCGATTTCCAACTGGCCGTCATCGGAGATGCGGATGGCATACCGCTCCAGCGGCCGCGGTGCCGGCCCCTCGAAGTTGACACCGTCCTTGTAGAACCCGCTTCCGTGGCAGGGGCACTTGAACTTCTGCTCCGCCTCCAGCCAGTTCGGCGTGCAGCCAAGATGGGTGCAGACGGTCTTCAGGGCGTAAATCTGCTGCTGACCCTGGAATTCGCCGTTGACGACCCAGACGCCGTATTGCGGAACGAACTTGGTCTCCACCTTGCCGCTAGGGAAGCCCTCCTTGAAGCCAACCTTGAAGCGGCTCGGCGGCTCCGCCAGCACGTTGGGGAACATGAACCTTGCGAGGCCAAGCGTGAAGAGGCCGCCAGTCACGGACAATGCGGTGAACCCCATCGCCATGAACGACCCCATGGCGATCTCAAGAAAGCCACGTCGATCTTCTTCGCCGTCTTTTTTGGCCGCCGGCTTGGCTGGACGAGCCGGCATGGGAGGCGCAGCCCGCACCACTGGGGCCTTCTCCGCTGCGGCGGCTACCGGCTTCGGCTTGGCGGCCGCAGCCTGAAGTTTGGCGGCGACGCTCGGAGGGGCATCGGCCTTGCTCACGGGCCCAGGCTTCGCACCGCCACGAGCGGCGGCCAGAATGCTTGCCGTATCACGCTGCACGCCTGTTTTGGGTGCGGATGCAGCGGCTGCCTTTGCCGCGGAGGCGGCTGCAGCCGGCTTGGCCGCTGGCTTTGGCTTCTCAGCAGCCGCAGGTTTGGACTTTTCAGCAGCGGGGGCCTCACCACCGGCAGCTTTGTTGGCCCTGGCGGCCGCCAAGATGTCAGCGACACTGGGACGTGCCCCGCCCGCCGCCTTAGCGGCAGCGGGTTTCACCGCCGGCTTCGCCTTCGGAGCGGCTTCGGCCTCAGCGGCCGGCGATGCCTCTGCCTCTGGTTCCGAGGCAGACGGCGATGCTGCAGGGGCCGGCTTGGCGGCACCGCCGCCGTCCTTGGCCCGAGCGGCTGCGAGGATCTCCGCCACCGACATTTTCTTCTTTTCAGCCATCCGATAGCCTCGGCAAAGGTCTATGCCAGAAGAGCCAAATAGGCCGGCTCCAGGCGGTCAAAAATGCCTGCACAAGACGCCCAAATTCGCACAAAAAGCTGTTTTCGACCGCGATTGGTAGAGTTCGTGATTTTTTTCACGAACTTCATCTTAAACTGTATCTCTGCCTGCTTTGCTGTCAACGTCGATTGCCGGTGATGTGCGGAATTCCCCGCAAAGCCGTTGTGCTGCCTGGGAGACGGGTGAGCGAAAACCGGCTGGAAGCCTTGCAATGGCTGGGCCGCTTGAACGCGGCCGACTCCTCCCGCCACAATCCGCATGTCGATTGCTGAACGTGTTAGGCTCCCGATCGCCGTGGCCGACGTTGACAGTCGATCGATCATTTCGCCCCCCTCACCTCGCACCCAGAGCCCCCTGCCGGCGTGCGGGCACCTGAATTCCCAGGAAAACCTGGACTCCCTGGAAAGGATCTCGCCCCGTGCCAGCATCGCGCAACCCGACCGCAGCGACACCTCGTCGCGTTCTCGTGGTGGGAGGGGGTGGCCGGGAGCATGCGATCGCGTGGAAGTTGTCCCGCGATGGCGCCCAGGTGCTGGTGGCACCCGGAAATGCCGGCACGGCAGCTGTCGCGGAGAACGTTCCGATCGCCGCCGACGACATCCCAGCGCTCATCGCTCTGGCGCAGTCGCGACAGATCGACCTGACCGTGGTGGGGCCTGAGGCACCGCTCGTGGCCGGCATCGTCGATGCGTTCACCGCCGCCGGACTGAGGATCTTCGGTCCCACGGCGAAAGCGGCGCAGCTCGAGGGTAGCAAACTGTTCTGCAAGCAGATCATGCATCGCGGCGATGTGCCGACGGCGATGTTCCGTGAGTTTCGCAGTGTGGCCAGGGCCCGCGATTACCTCGAGGCCCGTGAGGACATCCCTGTGGTGGTCAAGGCCGACGGTCTCGCCGCCGGCAAGGGTGTCTTTGTCTGCGACGACCGTGCCGCGGCCCTCGCCGCACTCGACAGCCTCGGCGGTGACGAGCAGTTCGCCCACGCGGCAAAGGGCATCCTGATCGAGGAACGACTCGACGGCATCGAGGTCAGCGTGATGGCCATCACCGACGGCCGGACGATCGTCACACTGCCGCCCCTTCAGGATCACAAGGCGGCCCACGATGACGACACCGGGCCGAACACCGGCGGCATGGGGGCCTACTGCCCTGCTCCGTTCGTCGATGCCGACATGCTGGCCGACATCGAGGCGAGGATCCTCGTGCCGACGGCCCACGCGATGCGGCGAGCGAAGGTGCCCTTTCAGGGCGTGCTCTACGCCGGTCTGATGCTCACGTCGCAGGGCCCGAAGGTGCTTGAATTCAACGCTCGCTTCGGCGATCCGGAATGTGAGGCACTGCTGGTCAGACTGGAGTCAAGCCTGCTGGAAATCCTCGATGCTGCCGTGGATCGCCGTCTTGACGAGGTCGAGCCGCCGCGATGGCGGGACGGGGCCAGCGTGACCGTGGTGATGGCTTCGGAAGGGTATCCGGGACCAGTCCAAAAGGGTCGCCCCATCCGCGGGCTCGATGCAGCCGCCCGCGTACCCGGCGTGGAGGTGTTTCACGCCGCCACCAAGGCCATCAACGGCGAGGTGCAGAGCGATGGCGGGCGGGTGCTGGCGGTCACGGGCGTGGGCCCCACGCTCGCGCGGGCTAAATTGCAGGCCTACTCGGCCGTCAAGGAAATCCGGTGGCTGGGGGCATGGTGCCGGAAGGACATCTCCAACAAGGGGCTGGCCCACGAGCGGCAGAAACTTGCCACGGACCCGGAGATCGATCAACAGGCTGCCACGGTCGCTCCCGATGCCGGCGCGGCCGCCTCAGGCCCGACGACGGAGCCGACGTCATGAGGCTGCGCGTCGGGATTGTCGGCCTGGGAAGCCAATGGGAAAGCCGCCACCTGCCGGCGTTGCGTTCACTGGCCGATCGCTTCGAGGTCCGCGGCATCTGCGAGCAGGTGGCCCACCTGGCCAAGCGGGCGGCAACGGAACTCGGCACCGTGCCGGTGGATGGCTTCCGAGCGCTCGCTGCCAGGGAGGACATCGATGCAATCCTCTACTTTGCCGACCAGTGGTATGGAGCGACGCCGATCCTCGCCGCCTGCGACCACGGCAAGGCGGTCTACTCGGCGATCTCGCTGCCGCTTGCCCCGGACGAGGCGAGGCTACTGCGGCAACGGGTGGAGGAGTCGGGCATCGCCTTCATGGCAGAACTGCCCCGCCGACACGCTCCCGCGACGGTTCGGCTCAAGGAATTGATCGTCACCAGGCTCGGCCGACCGCGGCTGCTCTTCTGCCATCGTCGCGTCCCGCTGTCAGGAGCTGCTGCGGTCGCACCACCGCGAGATCGGACCAGCGAGGCCCGCGATCTGATGGAGCTCGTCGACTGGTGCCGCTATGTGGCGGGCTCGGAGCCGACGAGCGTGGTGTCGGTTCGGCATGCCGAAACAGTTGGTGCTGAAACCGATGACTATCAGATGATGAGCCTCGACTTCACACCAGCCGAGAATGGGACGCTGGCCCCCGGGAACGGGACGCTGGCCCAGATCAGTTGCGGCTATTACATGCCGCGGCAGTGGGAGGAGGCGGTGGGTTTCCGGCCGCCAGCCGCACTCCAGGTGGCCTGCGAGAAGGGCATCGCCTTCATCGACCTGCCTGCGAGCCTGGTCTGGTTCGACGGGGTGGGCCGCCATCAGGAGTCGCTTGAAAGCGATCGGCCAGTTGGCGAGCACATGCTGCTTCAGTTCCATCGCAAGGTGACGAGCCTCGTGCGGGCCGTCAGCGGACTGGACGACACGCTCAAGGCGATGCAGATCGTGCAGGCCGCAGCCACAAGCCAGACCGAGGGCCGCCGCGTGCAGGTGTAGGGCAGAGTCCCACTGCGGTCGATGTCTGCAGCGCGCGAGGGGTGCCCCGGGAATTCAGTTGTTGCTGAAGTCGAGTTGCTTGCCAGACTTCACGCCCAGGGGGTTCTTCACAAACCGCTGGCGACAGGCATCGCAGAGGTCGAACCGCATCGAGCGGGCGCCGTCATTCAGGACGGCCGGCAGGTCTTCATCGTCGAGTTGCTCGAGGATGTCCTGCATCTCCTCGAGATGGTCAGCATCCTCCGGCGCGCCGCTGCCGTCACAGCAACCGTGGTCCGCGATGTCCTCGACGGCCGGAAACACCTCAATCTTCACGACGTGATGCACGTCCGCATGGGTGTCGATGGGACGCTTGCAAATGTCGCACGAGTAGTGAAGCATCGGGTTCTCCACGGGAAAAATAGGTCCTGACATGCCTCCGCAGGACGCGGAGGAGAACCGGCTGGCGTGCCCTGTCCACTCCGTGAGTGTGACTGTAACCCGCGACAAAGGCAAGCGCTTAGCCGGCCCCAACGCTGAGAAGAATTTGGCAGGGGGGTGGTCTGGTGACTAGACTCTTTCTCAGGTGTTGGGTGCCCATCGAGGAACGGCCATGTCTGGTTCTATGATGCCCGCCGCATTCGCCCCCGGGTCGCTCAGTCTGAGCGTGCTCGTGCTGAACCGCTCGTTCGTGGCGGTTCACATCACCAACGTCCGCCGGGCAATCACCTTGCTCTTCCGGCAACTGGCGGAGGTGGTGCACATCGAAGAGGGGCAGTATGCGGCCCACACACTCGATTCGTGGCGAGAGCTGTCGTCCCTTCGCTCCGCTTTTCGCAGCCCCAACGAGGATTGGGTGCGGGCGGTAGGCTACGACCTGCAGGCACCCCGGGTCATCCGGCTGGTGTCGTGCGACCGTGGACCGCGGCAGGGCCTGAGGTTCAACCGTCGCAACGTTTTCGCCCGTGACGGCAACCAGTGCCAGTATTGCGGTCGGAACTTTCCCACCAGCGAGCTGTCGCTCGACCACGTCGTGCCCCGCAGTCGCGGCGGCATTACCAGCTGGGAAAACATCGTCTGCGCATGCGTCGCCTGCAACGTCCGCAAGGGAGGCCGCACCCCGCCCGAGGCGAGAATGAACCTGGTGCGGCATCCGGTCAAACCGAAACGCAGCCCGCTCCTCTCCATCAAACTTGGCAACCCCAAATACGAGAGCTGGAAGAGCTTCGTCGACAACGCCTACTGGCTCGTCGATCTGCGCTAGAACCAGCGGGCGGAGTCCCGCCAAGCCGAGGCGGTCAGGATGACCGCGCTCGGCTTGAAGTTCAGCACAAAGGATCCTTCTTCTCGGTGATCACCGTGCTCTGCGGCGACATCTCGGCGTTGAGCGCTGTGAAGTCCTTCCATTCGGCCGGCAGGTTGTCCTCGTGGAAGATCGCTTCGACGGGGCACTCCGGCACGCACGCCTCGCAGTCGATGCATTCGTCGGGATGGATGTAGACCATCTGCTCACCCTCATAGAAGCACTCGACCGGGCAGACCACCACGCAGTCGGTGTACTTGCAGGCGAAACAGGGCTCGGCGACGACGTGGGTCATGGTTGGAGACTCCTTAAAGTGGGATGGTGGGGCTTAGGAATCGGCTCTGGATTGGAGACGTTATGGACGGTTGTCGCAGGCCTGGCAATCTGTGCCGGATGCGCGGAATCGTAGGGGGAGCCCGCGTACCTGTCAACGATTCAGAAATCGGCGAATTCGCAAGGTTTCATGAGTCTGTCGGACCCTCGTCTTGGTGGCGGCGGGCGACGGCCCCTATGATTGGGGAAGTCTGGGCAAAACTCCGTTCCTGGTGCCGCGTCCTCTGCTGCTTTTTTTGCGGCGCACGGGACCGGGATGCTTGCGAGGGCGTGCCGTGACAATGGCTGCGACGACGATGGATTCTCCGCATGCAACCGGCTCGCCGAGCGGTGGCACCTCTCCGGCGGCGGCGATCTTCACCCCCGAGGATCGGGAACTCGTGCAGGCTTGCCTGCAGGGACAATCGGCGGCTTGGGATACGTTCGTCACGCGGTTCATCGGCCTGCTCGCCTTTGTCGTCGATCGCACTGCTGCCCAGCGCCAGATGGTCCTGACACCGTCCGATCGCGAAGACCTGCTCGCCGATATTCTTCTCGAAATTCTCCATCACAACGCGGCTGTGCTCCGCAGCTTCGCCGGCCGATCGAGCCTGGCAACCTATCTCGCCGTGGTGGCCCGGCGGGTCGCCGTCCGCGGCATGACCCGACTGGCAGAGAGAAGCCGCGGCCGACGGCCGCTCGCCGAGGGGCACGAGCCCGCACATCCCGTCCATGGTGAAGACGGTCAGGGTCGACTGGCCGACCGCGAACAGTTGGAACAATTGCTTGGCGGACTTGATGAAATCGAGGCGAGGCTCGTCCGACTCCATCACCTTGAAGCCCGCAGCTATGGTGAAATCAGCCGGCTCACCGGCATGCCGCTCGGCTCGATCGGCCCGACGCTGGCGCGGGCGAGACAGAAGATGAAGCTCCACGCAGAGTAGCGCGCGGCCGGCTCGTGGAGCAGACATGCTGCCTATCGGGGCGGAGCAGGCCCGATCACCACCGAGGGATCGGCCAGGTCAACGGGCGTGTAGCCTTCGTAGGCCGGCATCTGCCAGAGCTGTCCAGGATCGGTCGAGGGATTGTTCGTGGAGATCGCCGCCAGCTCCAACTGGAACTCGATTCCCGACCCCGGCCACGACACCTCCACCAGCCGCGGTAGTGCCGCTCCCGACTGCGGATCGACGCGATGCTTCGTCGTACGGCAGCTCGCCAGCCGCTCGCCCGCGGCTGTGAACAGATGCTGCTCCATCACGAGGCCGGTCGTGCCGTCGAGAATGGTCGATTTGAGCAGTTCGCCATCGGCTGCCGCCGTGCCCCCGGTGGCCTGCTGGATACGGCTGCGAATCTCGAGCCTGCCATCGGGCAGGGGGAATGGCCCTTCATGCCTGTCTTCGGGGCGGAAGTTCACCAGCCCCAACAGTTCGGGCATCCAATCGGCACGGATGGGGAGCAGTCGTCGGGCTGACGATTGATCGTACTGATCGTGGCGACAATGCAGCATCATCGGCGGCTGGTGCCTTCGGATCCAGAGCCAGAAGAGATCGTCGTTGCTCCCGATGTCGAGTTCGCTGCCGGTGACAGCGGTCTGGGCGCGGAGCCGAAAACGGCGGGGCGGTTCGCAAGCCACCTGGGCCGACAGCCGAGGCACGCCAGGCACGACCAGCACCGCCTGCGGGGCCATATAGCTCCGCACTCGCTGCGTGTTGTCATGGACCGTGGCGATGATCTGATCGATGGTGGGCTGTGCCGGTAATGTCCGTGGGAGTGGCATCACTCCCACCTGGTAGCCGCGAATGGCCTGCGGGCAGGCAGCCCCGGTGGAAGCGAGGGCTACCACCACCAGCATGAATGCCAGCGCGCGGGATGCCGCCAGGCTGGCGGTTGGGCGACGGTGTAGCGATGCCGTCGTCATGCCGCACCCCCGCTCCAAAGCAGCGCCGTGAACCGCTCCTCGACGCTCGGCGCCGCCGCTTGCTGAGGTGACACAGCCCGCACGACGTATTCCCGATCGCGTTTGCGGCAGGCGACGACAAGGTCCGCAGCCGGGACCAGCTGGCCGGCATCACCGATCGTGCGGAGTTCAGCGTCAGCTCCACGTCTGTTCGCCAGCGGTCGATCGATGAATCGCAGCACGCGACGACGCACGAGTTCGAGCGTGACGAGATAGCGCAAGGCCGCGTCTGGCTCGCTTCCCTCCAACTCCTCCAGCACGTCAAGCAGCACATCAGCCGGAGCGAGAGTGGCTCCTGCCGCCGTGGTGGCCGGATAGGTCCATCGCCACCACGCCAGCGTGTTGGCCGGCGGACCAGCCCATGCGTCGGCTGCATAATCGCAGCGGTCAAGCCGTCCCTCCGACCGGACCAATGCCGAGACGAGCGGTTCGCCGGCGACGAAGGGCCGGCCTGTCTGGGTGCAGGCGGCGTGCGGTCGGTGGAGTTTGAGTTCCATGCGTGGCACCACACGGGTGGGACGTCGTCAGAGAGCAGAAAACCGGCCGATGAACCCGTGGAAACCGCAGACATATAGGGATCGGAGCGGCCCGCTTCAACCCGCATCGGCTGTGTTTCCCGGAGACTGCGGCGGGCTGGGGGGCAAAGGCGGGCTGGGAAGGTGGCATTCGCTCCAACCCGGAGTCCCCCGGCTCCCGCCGGGGGCTTTTATGCAAACGGTGCGTTTCCACAACCGATGCCATCACCCTCGAATAGAAGCCCGGAGCGGAAGCGACGGGACACCGGGTGGTTGGGCTCTCCCGGATCGGCATGGCACGCGGGCTGGTCTTCGCACCCGGAGTCCCCCGGCTCCCGCCGGGGGCTTTTATGCGCATAGAAGCCCCGGAGCGTCAGCGACCGGGAGAGCCTCTGCTCACCGCGAACCCACAAGCAGTTCGGCCACGTCGACCAGACCGTCTTCGTCCTGCCTACCGACGACGCGGTCGGCCGCCGCGAGCACCTCTGGCTGTGCGTTGCCCATCGCGATGCCGAGACCAGCGGCCCGAATCATCGGCAGGTCGTTGACGTCGTCCCCCACCGCGCAGATTTCGGCAGCAAGGATGCCCCACTCGTCGGCGAGCGCCATGACACCCGACCATTTTGTGACGCCGACCGGCGCGATCTCGCACATCCAGTTGAGGTACCGAGGACTGCGGATCGTGTGGAGCGAGAGTTTTCCGGGAAAGTTTTCGTGAAGCGATTGCTCGAGATTGAGCATGGCGCGATGCGAGCCCATGGCAAAGCCGGCGAAGACGCCCGGCGGCACGTTCCTATGAAGATCCGGCACGACCTGGGCCAAGTCCCGGTTGCGTTCGAGATATTCGCTCAGGCCGGAGATGACCGGGCTGGTGGCAGTGCTCTCATCGCGGCCCGTCGCCTGAGCGACGGTGAGACTGCGGCAGTGAAAATCAAAGCCGTCGGCGAAGCTGTCGGAATAGAGCACCGGCTCATGGCCGGCCGCCACGATGTCGGCGACCACTCCCTCAAGCGTCCCCGGACCGAACTCAGCGCGGGCGAGGGTGGCATGGTCGGTCGACCGTTTGACGAGTGCCCCCGACGCCGTGATCAGCGGCCCGGAGACGCCGAGCCGCGTGGCCACGGGGAGTGTGTCGCGGTACCGGCGGCCCGTCGCCAGAACCACGCGAATCCCGGCGGCCCGAATGCGGGCCACGGCCTCGCAGGTGGCCGTTGTGACCTCGTGACGGCTGTTGGTGATCGTGCCGTCGACATCCAGCACAAGCAGCCGCGTCGGTGGGGCTGCAACGGTGTCCGGTTTCTGGGGCATCTCAACTATGCTACATCTGGAATCGTATGAGTGACACACTGAATCCGTCCGAGGTTCCCTTCACCGCCGTAGCGACAGCGGGCACCATCCCGGCTGGTCAGGGCCGCGTGTTCGAGGTGTCGGGCCGGCTCGTCGCCGTGTTTTTCGACGGTGAGACCTATTCAGCCATCGACGACCTCTGCCCGCACATGGGGGCGTCGCTCGGCTCGGGGCCGATGAAGGACGGGATCGTGACCTGTCCCTGGCACGCTTGGAATTTCCGGCTCTGCGACGGCACATGGTGCGACAACCCGCAGCTCAAGGTCGACGTCTTCGAGGTGCGGGTCGTCGATGCCACGATCGAGGTGCGCGTGCCGCCGGCGAAGCCGGTCGAACTGCCTACGGCGCGACCGTCGACACCGTGATTGACTCGCCCGGCGTGAGCACCCGCGGTTCGGCGAGCTTTGCCTCACGCACCCGCGCGGCCCATGCCTCGGCATCCTGCGCGATCGGCGGCCAGGTGCCATAGTGGTTCGGTAGGACGATCCGGGGAGCGAGCATTCGGATCGCTTCCAGCGAGTCGTCCGGCCCCATCGTGAACAGGTCGCCAATTGGCAGTATCGCCACGTCGATCCGCCGGCCATCGTGAGGAAACCCGATCCGGGCCATGTCGGAGAAGAGCGATGTGTCGCCGGCGATGTAGACCCGCACCCTGCCCACATCGAGCACCCAGCCGGCGGGGTTGCCGCCGTAGGTCCCGTCGGGCAGGCTCGAGGAATGGTGGGCGATCTCCATCTTCGCGGTGCCGCCCGGCACCGCCGTTCGGCCACCGATGTTCATCGGCTGCACGGCGTCGATTCCCTGCGCACCAAGCCACTGGCTGATCTCCCAGTTGCAATAGACGCGGGCCCGCGTCCGCTTGGCGATCGCGACGAGGTCCGCCACGTGATCGAAATGGCCGTGCGTGACGAGGATCGCATCGCAGGAGACCGCGGCGGCCTTCATCGACGCCGTCGGGCACTCGTCGAAGAAGGGGTCGATCAGCAGCGTGCCGGCGCCAGTGTCGATGAGCCAAGTGGCGTGGCCGGTCCAGGTGAGGGTGATGGACATGAGAACCTTTCCGGTCGAATGGGGTGGTGTGAGGAATATAACTACTCGTCAGGCCCGGAGGGCCGGGTCAGCACCAGCGAGCGGAGGCTCGCCAAGCCGAGATGGCCAGGATGGCCTTGCCCGGCGTGAAATTGGTTCGCCGGCTGCGGCATGCTCGTCGCCGGCGGATTCTGCTACGGGAGGCTCTTGGACACATCGTGCATCGCTCGTGAGTCGCAGAATTCACCGGCTCCTGCGCGTGCCTCCGACCGGCTCCTCAGCATCTGGTTTCACGCGAAACACGACGTCGTGTCGCGATGCCGGGCGGATGCCCGGCTGGAGTCAGCGCTCGGCCGACCTCCGTCGGCTGGTGCTGAGCATGGCATCCTGCCATGCAGACTCACTTCGCCTGTTCGCGTGAATCCTGGCCGTCATGGTTTGATTTGCGCGAAGCGGCGATTGAGGCCGATGGACTTCCGTCGGTTGGGCTCTCCACCAACTTCGTCAGCACGAGGAACTGGAACAGTTGGCCGATCGAGTGTTCGTCGACTCGTGGCAGCAGAATGGTGTCGGCCGGCCCCATCGCCTGCGTGGCAGTCGTCCGGGCAGCCGCGAGCAGGTCGGGCAGGGATGTGCCCACGAGGTGGTCAAGCCCGTCTTCGTTGGCGGAACATCCGGTGAGCGTGGGCACCACCAGCGGGTCGCGCCGCGGCTCTCTGACCACGAGGTGCGTAGTCAGCGGTGCAGACTGATGCGGCACGAGCCGCTCGTGCCAACGGCAGACCGCCGCGAGTTGGCTGTTTCGACTCGCGAGCACCCGCATCCGGCCCCCCTGCTCCGCCATCAGCCGCGACACGCCCGCACACTGCAGCACTGGGTTTTCCGAAACCTGTGCCTCGCGGAAGCGGCGGTTCATCGCAGCCGCGCCCTGCAGCAACCGCACGATGTCGATGCCGGCGACCGCCGCCGGCAGCAGGCTCAGGGGCGTGAATACAGAGTCACCCGCGCCGACATCGTCAGGGATCGTGAAGACGCTCGCGCAGCCGATCGACGCTGCCAGATCAGCGAAGCCGTCAGCCTGACCGGAGATGGGCACCACGCGACGGGCCAACTCGATCTGATCGCCTCCGACGCTCTCGGAGAGGGCCGCAAGCAACAGCCGCGTGGCGGCAGTTGCTACCGCTACGCTACCGCTCTCACGGGCAACGATGACCGCCCATTGATCGAGCAGGTCGCTGCCGCGAGGTTTTCCCGCCGGCGCTACGACGTCGAGCAGCCCCTGCAGGGTGTCATTGTCGAGGTCAGGCCCCAAAAAGGAGAGCCGCGGTCGACCACCGCGCTCGCCGCGACAGAGTTCGTTGTGATAGGGATGGGCACACGACTCGAAGATGGCCCGCGCTGCGAGCCCGCCGCAGCCGTCCCCCAACACGATCACGCGGTCGACGATGCCGCGGATCTGCCGCGCCGCCTGCAAGATCGCAAACAGCTGGCTGCCGGCCCGCCCGCCGCCGGTGTTGTAGTCGTCGAGGAGCCGGTCGGGCATCACGACATCGGCGCTGCCGAGCACGTCTGTTCGTGCTCGCTCGAGCCCCGCGGCGCACGCGTCGAGACTCGCCGTCGAACCACCGCCGGGCGGCCACACGGCCGTCCGGTCGTACGCGATCGGGTCCTCGGGCGGTTTGGGGCGAATGACGCTCATCGGGGGTCGTGCACGCGTGCCGTTTTTCAGCGGTATGGCTCGTGGGTGGTGTGGTCCGCGAGCGGAGCGGGTAGTCTCTGCGACGACGCCGTTCGATGGAAGAAAGAATGTAGCCCACGGCACGGCAGGAGCGATCAGGCGTCCCAACGCCCCCTGTGCCCCGTATCCCCCAGGAGTTGTCAGCACCATGACCGAGCACGACCTGATTCGCGAACTGGCCGAGAAGAACGGATCGAAGATCGTAATGCTCGTCGCCGACGGCCTCGGCGGCCTGCCCATGGAGCCACACGGCCGGACCGAACTCGAAACCGCCAACACCCCCAATCTCGATGCCCTCGCGCGGCAGGGCACCAGCGGCCTGAGCGTGCCGGTGCTGCCCGGCATCACGCCCGGCTCCGGTCCCGGCCACCTTGGCCTCTTCGGCTACGATCCGCTCGCCTTCAAGATCGGCCGCGGGGCACTCGAGGCCACCGGCATCGGCTTCGAACTTGGTCCCAGAGACGTGGCCGCACGGGGCAACTTCTGCACGCTCGACGCGGCTGGCCTGATCAGCGACCGCCGCGCGGGCCGGATTCCTTCGGAGGAGAGCTTCAAGGTCGTTGAACGTCTGCAGTCGGTGAAGATTCCCGGCGTGGAAACATTCGTGAAGCCGGTGAAGGAACACCGCTTCGTGGTGGTCTTCCGCGGCGAGGGCCTCGATGGCGCGGTGGCCGACACCGACCCGCAGGCCACCGGCGTGGCGCCGCTCGATCCGGCCCCGATCACCCCGGCAGCCCAGCGGACAGCCGACGTTGCCAAGGAATTCGTGCGGCAGTCCCGCGCGATCCTCGCCGACGAGAAGAAGGCCAACGGCATGGTGCTCCGCGGCTTCGCGGCCAAGCCGCAGCTGCCGAGCTACCTCGATCTGTATGGCCTCCGGGCCGCGGCGATCGCCGTCTACCCGATGTACAAGGGGCTGGCCCAGCTCGCCGGCATGACGCTCGTGGGCAAGGCCCAGTCGCTCGACGAACAGATCGACGAATTGGCGAAGTGCTGGAACGACTACGACTTCTTCTTCCTGCACTTCAAATACACCGACTCCACCGGCGAGGATGGTGCCTTCGACCAAAAGGTGAAGCGGATCGAAGAACTCGACCGGGCCATGCCGCGAATTCAGAAGCTCAAGCCCGACGTGCTGATCGTGACAGGCGACCACTCGACGCCCAGCAAGCTCAAGGGCCACTCCTGGCATCCGGTGCCGACGCTGCTCGTGGCCGACACCTGCCGGCCCGACGGACTGGAGAAGTTTTCAGAGCGGGACTGCCTGCGGGGTGGCTTCGGCCAGTTCCCAGCCAAGCACCTGATGCTGCTGGCGATGGCCCACGCCCTGCGGTTCGGGAAGTACGGGGCGTAACGCGACCGGTCGGCCAGCGGCATGAACGTTGCGACGGTTCGGGGGGCTGCCCATGCCCCGTCGCCGGACGTTCGCTACGGCCATCCTGGCCTTCGCTCACTCGATGCTGACTGCGCTCCGGCATCCTGCCTGCGCTGGTCAGCAACGCCGGCTCTCAGGACATGGGCAGCCCC
>CANFQO010000008.1 GCA_947449135.1 Planctomycetaceae bacterium
CTATGAACCGCGCCAGGCCCGGAGGGCCGGGTCAGCACCAGCCGACGGAGGTCGGCCAAGAAAAAATCGCAGGATGCGATGTTTTTCGTGTATACGGGGCGTGGGCAGACCCGAACCGGCGTCACCGTTTTTCGTCGGCGTAGCTGAGGCGGATGTAGTCGGGCACGAGTGTCGCCGGATCGTCGGCCTCGCCTGCCGCGGCACGGAGCAGGGCGACGCGACCGATTTCCGCGATCGCAGGCGTCCACGCTGCTTGCGGCGCGACCACGATGTCGGTCCGACTGCCGAGCGAGTCGGCCAAGAGCGCTAGTCCGGGCCCGCTGACGATGCTGTCCGGTGGTAGGCCAACGAGCCAGGCCTGGGCGGCAGCGAGCGTGCCTGGCTCGATATGCCAGCCGGTCGAGGATCGCGGGTCAGGCACAACGACCGTGGCATAGACTTCTCCACGGCCAGCGTCGAAGGCGACGTGCACTGCTGAGTCATGCCGTCCGACAGCCGCCGCGGTGCTTCGTGCGATCACCTCACAGGACGACACGCTCACGAGTCGACTCCCCGTTGTCCAGCAGAGGGCCTTGGCCGCCGTCACCCCCACCCGCAGGCCGGTGAACGATCCCGGCCCCCGGACGACCGCCACCAGTTCGGCCGAGGCGGGCCGCCAGCCGAGTTCGGCAGCAGCGGAGGCAATTGCGGCCGCCAGTAGTCGGGCGTGTTCACCCGCGGTGGGGAGGGTTTGCACGGCAATCCGGTCGCCGTCGATTGCGGCCACGAATCCCGTCGGGAGGCTGGTGTCGATAGCGAGCGTTTTCATGGGCTGGTTCGTGGGCCAGTTCACGGGCTGGCAGCCGGGGATGCCACGGTGCCAGAACGGCTGCGCCGCTTGACCATGGATGGGGCCGTTCGTAGGCTCCACTGTAGGAAGAACTGTATAAAGAAAAGCAGTGATCGTGCGACAGGGCCTGGCGGAGTGGTTGTGATCTCGTGAAGCGGGCCATCATCAGCGACATTCATGGCAATCTCGAGGCGCTCCGCGCGGTGCTCGAGGATATCGACCAGCAGAAGGTCGATGCCATCTACTGCCTGGGCGACGTGGTCGGCTACGGCCCCAATCCCTGCGAGTGCGTGAAACTCGTCCGCGACCGATGCAGCCTGGTTTTGTTGGGCAACCACGATCAGGGAGCCCTCTTCGATCCGGATGGATTCAACGTGGGGGCCGAGAAGGCCATTCGCTGGACCCGTTCCCAGCTCGAACAGCACGACCGCATGCCGCGGAATTCCGCCGACCAACTCAGCGATTTCCTCGGCGAGCTACCGCGTGTGCACGCCGAGGGCGATCTGCTGTTCGTGCATGGCTCCGCCCGAAGGCCCTTGGACGAGTATGTGTTCCCGGAAGACATCTACAACCCGCTCAAGATGGAGCACATCTTTGAGTTGTTTGCGAAATACTGCTTCCAGGGGCATACCCACATCCCCGGCATTTTCACGACCGCTCCCGATTTCATCTCGCCAGCGGTGCCAAAAACGGGCCCGAAGCAGGAGCAGCGGCTGCAACTTCCAGCCGGCAAGGCGATGGTGAACTGCGGGAGCGTGGGGCAGCCGCGCGACGGCGATTCCCGCGCCTGCTACCTGATCCTGGAAGATGATTCGGTGAGGTTTCGCCGCATCGAGTATCCATACGACATCACCTGCCGGAAAATCCATTCGATCGCCGATCTCGACAATTTTCTCGGGGATCGGCTGACGCAGGGCAGATAGCTCAGGCCGAACCCGATATACTCCGGGATAACCCCGCAATTTCCGGCCGGATTCAGGCCTGGGCAGGTCGTGGGTTCATCCGGAGTCATTCGTGGAACGTCGCTACGCTCAGTTTATCGCCATTTCCCTGGCCATCGTGCTTGCGGGCCAACTCCTGCAACTCTGGCTCGTTCCCAAGCCGGCACGCGATCGTCAGGACGCCGCCGTGGGCGAAGCGGCTGCCCTGAAACCCGGGGAAGATCCCGGTGCCGAGGCAGTTCCGCCGTCATCTGTTCTCGGCGACGCGGAGCGGGAAGCTGTTCCTGGCTCCACTGCGGAGGAGGCAGCGCCGGCAGCGACGCGGCAGCGTTACACCCTCGGCTCGCTCGATCCAAACGGTCCGGCCGGCATGCTGGTCACGCTCAGCAGTCGTGGTGCGGCGGTGGAGCGAATCGAATTGGCCAGCGAGAGCTTCCACGATCAGGACGACCGCTCCGGCTACATCGGCCACATGGCGCTCGAGGCGGCGGCAGACGGGGGTTGTCGGATCGGTGTTGTCGGGCCCGGCACGCCTGCTGATCGGGCCGGCCTCCGGCCAGACGACATCATCACGCAGGTCGGCGGCTCGCCTACGCCCAACCCGCGCAGTCTGCATGACGCCCTGGCGGCCACCCACCCCGGCCATTCCGTGGCGGTGGAAGTTCGTAGGGAAGGTCAGACGGTCACTCGGGACGTCATGCTGGAGAGGCGGCCGCTCGAGGTGGTACGGCCGGAGTATCGCACACTGCCCGTGGTCGATCCCGATGCCGAGCCGTGCGATCCGCTGTCATTTCGGCTATCGCTCGAGGGCCGCGATGGCGGCAAGCGGAGCGAGCCGTTGCTCGAGATCCCAGGGCAGGAACTGGCAGATCGTGACTGGCAGAGCGAGGCGGACGCCGATGGCCGTAGGGTGCGTTTCACGCGGCGACTGCCAGGCGGGCTGACGGTGGCAAAGGAATACCGTCTCGTCGCAGCCCCTGTCGGTGACAATGAGCAGGCCGGAGGAGCGAGCGGGCCCGCGCAGCGGCTCGAGCTCGTGGTCGAACTGACCGGTGGCGATCGGCCAACTCGCGTGGCCTACGCCCTTGATGGCCCAACGGGCCTGCCCACCGAAGGCTGGTGGTATGCCTCACGGATCGCTCGTGACTGGGGCACGCTCGCCGTCCGCGACGTGGCTATGCGGTTTGCGGGGGAGCAGAGCACGCTGGTGAGCGGGCTCAAGATGGCCGATGGCACGCTCGACCATCCCGCCTCAGCGGTCCGCGATGCCAAGCCTCTGTCGTTCGCCGGTGTCGATGCCCTCTACTTTGCCTCTGCTTTGATTCCAGCCGCCTCCGGACCCGATGCTCCCGCCCTCGATGAGGTGCGGCCTCTGGTCGTGGGAGACATCCCAGTCGCGGCCCGTCGGAAGCTCGTCGATGTCACCTGCCGACTCGTTTCGAGAGAGCTGGCTGTTGAGCCGGGTGCGACGGTGTCCCACCGCTACGAGATCTTCGCCGGGCCCAAGAAGCCCGAACTGCTGGCACGGTATGGCGAGAAGACCGCCGCGATGGACGACCTCGTCTACTACGGTTGGTTTGGGTGGGTGGCCCGGCCGATGATTGCAGTGCTCCACGCCCTGCATGCCGTCATCGGCAATTACGGAATTGCGATCCTGCTGCTGACGGTGCTCGTCCGAGGGGCAATGTTTCCGGTGAGCCGAAAGCAGGCGCTCTCGTCGCAGAAGATGCAGGTGCTTCAGCCGGAGATGAAGGCGATCGCAGAGAAGTACAAGAACGAGCCGGAGAAGCGGACGAAGGCGACGCAGGAACTCTGGCGGAAGCACGACTACAACCCGATGGGTGGCTGCCTGCTCGTCTTCATCCAGATCCCGATCTTCATGGGGCTCTACCGGTCGCTGGCCACCGACATCGAACTGCGGCAGGCGCCGCTTTTCAGTTCGGCGATGCGCTGGTGTTCCAACCTCGCCGCCCCCGACATGTTTTATGACTGGTCGAAGCTGCTGCCGCCGTTCCTGTCGGCGCCGGAAGCCTGGCTGGGGCCCTATCTCAATCTCTTTCCGCTGGCGACGATCGGCCTGTTTCTCTGGCAGCAGCAGCTCTTCATGCCGCCGGCAGTAGACGAGCAGGCGAAGGTGCAGCAGCAGGTGATGAAGTACATGATGTTTTTCATGGCGCTGATGTTCTTCAAGGTGCCGTGCGGCCTCTGTCTCTACTTCATCGCGTCGAGCCTCTGGGGAATTGCGGAGCGTCTCTGGCTGCCGCATACCCTCCCAGCCACCGCGGCTGCGGGCGTGGCTTCCGATGGCGGCGGTGCGGTCTCCGGACTTGGCCGGGTGATCAACGTGCCATTCGCAAAACTCGGCGGCAAGGAGCCGCCCGTGCCGGCGGGCGACGCAACGCGGCAGAAGCGGCAGTCGCGGAAGAAGCAGCGCTGACCGTCTCCCGCAGGGATAATGCAGTTGCTGATATGCCGCATTGGTTCGCAGGTCTGCGGCATGCTCGTCGCCGGCGGATTCTGCTACGGGAGGCTCTTGGACGAATCGTGCATCGCTCGTGAGTCGCAGAATTCACCGGACTCCTGCGCGTGCCTCCGACCGGCTCCTCAGCATCTGTTTTTACGCAAAACACGACATCGTGTCGTTTTTGCTTGGCCGACCTCCGTCGGCTGGTGCTTACCCGGCCCTCCGGGCCTGACCCATCTTGCGCGTGCCTCCGATCGGCTCCTCAGCATCTGTTTTTACGCAAAACACGACATCGTGTCGCAATGCCGGGCGGAAGCCTGGCTGGAGTCAGCGCTTGGCCGACCTCCGTCGGCTGGTGCTTACCCGGCCCTCCGGGCCTGACCCATCCTGCGCGTGCCTCCGACCGGCTCCTCAGCATCGGAAGATTGGAAGCGTGCGTGCGCTGATGATGAGGAACAAGCGGCAGATTGCGTGCGATTGTCATCCTGTGCTTTTTTCCGCACACTGAAACGTCTCCTCCGGCACATTGACCGACGGACGCTGCTTCCAAATGATTCTCTCTGTCGGCCTCCTTTTTGTGTGCGTCCTGTTCCTGCTCTGGCACGAGCCTTGGTTCGGGCGGCGGCTGCAGCCGGGCGAGGCGGCCAGGCTCTTGGGCGGGAAGTACGACGATCTCAGCCCTGCCGAGCGGGAACGCTTTCAGGCCTTCATGGACGCCGACGACGGTCGGCCGTTCTACATGGTCAACCTGATGGAGTATCGCGAGCGGGCCGACTATCGTCCCGGCACGGCGCTCAACGGTTCGACACCCACCGGCATCATCAGTGGCCGCGATGCGGGCTGGCTCTACTCGCGGGCCGTCCTCCCTGAACTGCTCAAGCGGGGCTGCTATCCCGTCTTCGTCGCCGGCAAGATCACGAATCTCCTCAGTGCGGGCAGCGGCAGCGACTTCTTCGAGGACGTCGCCATCGTGCGGTATCGCAGCCGTCGCGACATGCTGTCGATGGTGGCCAGCCCCGCCTTTCTCCACGCCGTGCCGCACAAGTGGGCGTCGCTCGAGAAGACGGTCGCGGTGCCATGCCGCCGTCTCCTGCTCATCGATCCAGGCGTGCTCGTGCCGCTCGTGCTCCTGGCCTTCTGGCTGCTGTTTCGACATGGCTAACAGGCTCCTGGGAGTGCACCCATGTGGTCCGTTCACGAACTGATCGTCGCCCCTGCCACTGCCCGGGGGGCTGGTGCACGGGCCGTGGTAAGGCTTTCCGGGGAGGGGCTCGACGGTCTGCTAACGCACCTTTTTGCCGCCGAGGGTCGTGGCTTGGTGCGGCCGGGTGAGCAGCCTCGGCTGGTGGCGGCCCGGCTCGCTGCATCTGCACTGATGACCGAGTGGGGTGAGTTGCCGGTCGAGATCCTCCACTGGCTTGGACCGCATGGGCCGACCGGCGGACCGCTGGCTGAGGTGCAGTTGCCCGCGTCGGGGCCGCTGGTCGACGCCGTCATTGCAGAGGCGTGCCGGCACGGCGCCCGGCTGGCCCGCGGCGGCGAATTTTCCCTACGGTCGTTTCTCGCCGGTCGGCTCGATCTCCTCCAGGCAGAGGCGGTGCTGGCTGTTGTGGAGGCCAAGACGCCCGTCGAACTCTCCGCCGCGCTGGACAGAATGGCCGGCGGCGTGGGCCGCACGCTCCAGAGTCTGCGGGAGACGCTGCTCGACCTCACGGCCGATATCGAGGCCGCGATCGACTTCGCCGACGAGCACACGCCCGACTCGGTGCCGGTTGCAGATGAGCGGGCCTGGACGGCGATCGAGGCGAGGCTGGTGGCTGCCGGCGAGGATCTCGATGCGGTCTCGGCCCGGCTCGCCAGTCGCGATGCCAGTGCTGTCGCAGATCTGCCCCGAGTGGTGCTCATGGGATCACCCAACATCGGCAAGAGCAGCCTCTTCAATGCCCTCGTCGGTCGGGATGCTGCCCTCGTGGCGAACGAGCCGGGCACCACGCGGGATTGGATCGCCGCCCGACTCGATGCCGATTCGACCGAGCCTGCCTGCCTGCTCGTCGACGTGGCCGGGATCGTTGATGTCGTGGCTGACGGTTGGGCGGACGGTATCGGCATGACCGCTGCTCATGGCTCGGTCGAACAAGCGGCAGCGGAGCGGGCGAGGGCGGAGATTGCCCGAGCTGACGTGGTGGTGGTCTGCATTGATGCGGCGGCAGCGGGCGTGATGACCCTACCACGATTGCCGCCTGCGACGCCACGAATCGACGTGCTGACGCGGTGCGATCTGGTCATGCTGACAGGGCTTCCTGAATTCGCGTCGTCATACGCCACGAGCAGTCGCTCCGGTGCCGGCATTGCCGCGCTCAAGTCTGCGATTCTCAGTGCCGTGGCCGATCTGCCTGGTGGCCGGTCGCCGGCGACGTTGCGGATGCAGGTGGGGGTGTCGGCTGCCCGGGAGGCGGTCGCGGCAGCGGGAGAAGCTGCGGGTGCAGTAGACAGCGGTAAAACGCATGACGAGGCGATCGTGGCCGGCCTGCTCCATCAGGCGGTGGCTGCGCTCGGCGAGGTGACCGGTGTCGAACTCGGCACCGACATCATCGACCGGATCTTCTCGCGGCACTGCATCGGCAAGTGAGATGTTTCACCGTATTCACTGACCGCGGCGGCTTGGGCCGATCGCCGGATGTCGAATGCGATGAAGTCGCTAAGACCGCTTTGATCGTCCGCGGCGGGCAGGGCCGCGGGCGGCGGGGGCGGATTCGCCCGGACGTGTTCCTGTCGGCGGCCCGCCCGCCGGCTCGTCGGTGAACTTCTCCGCCTGCCCGGTGAGCTCGTAGAGAAAGCGACTTGGACGGCAGGGCTTGCTCTTGCCCCACTTCATCCGCGTCAGACAGAGCGAGAGGGCGAGCCGTTTCTTCGCGCGGGTGACGCCCACGTAGCAGAGTCGCCGCTCTTCGTCGATCGCCTGCAGGCCGTCGTTGAGCGAGCGGTGGTGCGGCAGCAAGCCCTCTTCCATCCCCACCATCCAGACGCATTCGAACTCGAGCCCCTTCGCGGAATGGAGCGTCATCAGGCGGAGCACGTTGCCCTTCGGCTTGTCCGAACGGAATCGCTCTGCCTCCGTCACGTCAAGCACGAGGTCGTCGAGAAACCCGCGCACGAGCCCGGCGAAATCGGGCGTCTTGCCAGCGTGCTGCGCTTTCCAAGACCGCTCGTGGTCTGCCAGCGCATTGACCATCTGCTCCACGCAGTCCCACCTCGCCTCCTGCTCGGAGGGATCATCCTCGTATTCCTTCTGCAGAAATCCGCGGTAGCCGATCAATTCCAGCAGCGTTCGCAGCGTCTCGCCGGCGCCCCTCGCTGCCGCTGCTTCCCGCAGCGCGATGGCCCGCTCGAGCGCCATCACGCCCGCCGTCGCCGCGGGGGAGAGCCGATGAGCATCGCGGGCGGCGAGCAGTTCCTTCCAGAGGCTGTGGCCGGCGAGGGTGGCGGCACTTCTCGATGCCTGCACTGTCGTCCCGGAGAGACCTCGAGGCGGCACGTTGGCGACCCGCGATAGCGCGAGGTCGTCGTCGGGATCGACGAGCACCCGCAACAACCCCATCACATCCTTCACCTCGCGTCGGTCGAAGAAGGAGCGGCTGCCGATGAGCTCGTAGGGAATGCCGCGGCGACGAAGTTCCTGTTCGAACACACGGGTCTGCTCGCCGGTGCGAAAGAGAATCACAGCCTCGGCTGGTGCGACCGATCCTTCCTTCAATCGGGCTTCGAGATCGCTCACCACCCGGCGTGATTCGTCGATCTCGTCCTGGGCCTGCACGATCGCCGGCGGCGGCCCGGATGGCGCCTTGGAGACGAGCGTCTTGCCGTGCCGCCGCGAGTTGCGGGCGATCAGTGTGTTGGCCGCATGGATGATTTCCGGTGTCGAGCGGTAGTTCTCCTCCAGCCGCACGACCGTTGCTTCCGGCCAGCGGCGGGGAAATTCGAGAATGTGCGAGATCTCGGCACCGCGCCAGGCATAGATCGACTGGTCGTCGTCGCCCACCACGCACAGGCTCCTGTGGTCGCGGGCCAGCGCCGCCACGATCCGTTCTTGGATGCCGCTGGTGTCCTGGTATTCGTCGACGAGCAGGTGATCGAATCGGGACGCCTCGGCCTTTCGAACGTCTTCGTGCTCGGCGAAGAGGTCGTCGACGACGAGCAGCAGGTCGTCGAAGTCGACGGCGCCCGTTGTTCGCAGGGCCTGCTGGTAGCGGCGGTATCCCGCGGCGGCCAGTTCCCAGGAATCACCAGCATCGGCGGGGAGCGTTGCGAACGCGCCGTCTGGACGCACCGCCGCGCTCTTCCAGCGGCTGATCCTGTCGAGCAGGTCGCCAGGGCGAAGCGTGGCCTCCGGCACCTTCAGTTCCTTGAGCACCTTCCGGGCGGCCGTTTCCTGCTCGCCGCGGTCGATGATGGCAAACCGGCCCGGGAGCCCCACCCGCGACGCATGCCGCCTGAGGATGCGGACGCAGAGCGAGTGGATGGTCGAGATCTCAGGCTTGTCGTCGTCCTTCGTCTTGAGCAGCTTGGCGGCCCGCGCGAGCATCTCCTTTGCGGCCTTGTTCGTGAAGGTGACGGCCAGGATTCGCGAGGGCCGCGTGCCACGCCAGACGAGGTGGGCGATCCGGGCGATGACAACGCGGGTCTTGCCGGTGCCTGCGCCGGCGAGGACCAGGAGCGGGCCCACCGGCGCCTGCACTGCCTGAATCTGCGCCGGATTGAGTCCGGTGGAACGTGTCTGCGGGGTGGTGGAAGTGACAGTGGGATTCATTGAACACGGAATCTAGCAGATGCCGGCAGAGTCCGGCTTGACGCTCCGCGGCGGGAAGTCTCTATTTCCCTGCTTGTGACCGCGGCCAATGTTCCCTCTGGTTGGGAGCCGTCGGCCGCGGTCGCCACGAGGCCAGGAGCACGCCGTGAAGAAATCATCACACAACCGTCGCAGAAGGCCCGGCTCGCCATCTGGAGCGGCGTCTGGAGCAGAAGGTCGATCCCGGCTGTCGTCCGACGAGGCAACCGGGCTTGATGCCGACCGCGTGGACATGGCCCTGGCGGAGGAAGAGCTTGGCGACAACGACCTCGCCGATGCGACGCTGGCGATCGTCGATCGCGTGCGGCCCTACTTCGGCACGATCCTGGCGGGGCTCGCCGTGGCCCTGGCAGCCTTCGTTGCCTTTGCCATGGTCTCGTCGCAGTCAGAGGTGACCCGCCAGCAGAGCTGGGATGCCTGCCTTGCTGCCATGTCAACGGGTGACGTGGAATCGTTCACTGAGGTGGTCCGGCGGTATCCGGGCACCGATGCCGCCCGCTGGGCCGAGTTGATGATGGCCGACGCAGCGGCCGCGCAGGGAAGCGAACTGCTTTTTGTCGACCGTTCGCGGGCGGAGGGCCGTCTGCAGGCGGCTGTGGAAGCCTATTCCGTGTTGATGGCGGCTAAGCCAAAGGGATTGCTCGGGGAAAGGGCTGTCTTTGGACTGGCAAAGGCCCGAGAAAGCCTCGGTCAACTGGCCGAGGCCCAACGTGGCTACGAGGCGGTCGCGGCTGAATTTCCGACAGACACACTGGCCCAGGTTGCGGCCGGTCGGGCGGCAGAACTTAATCGCGAGTCGACGCGTCAGTGGTACGATTGGTTTGGAGCCCAGAAGATCGCGCCGCCGGCCCCTGCCACCAATGCTGCCAATCCCGCCAACGCCGAGCTCGCACCAGCAACCCCAGCCGAGCCCGCCGCTGGTCAATAGCGACGACACCGACCTTGTCTCCGCTGATGGCGAGCGAGGGGACGACGTGGAGTCGGCTGCCATGGCTGCGGAGCCGCCGGCAGCATCTCTGGGCAGCTTCGAGCCCGGCACCGAAGTCGTGCTGACCGCCGACGCCGACTCTGCGGGCACGCGGCTCGATGTCTTTCTTGCGCGAACGTTTCCGGAGCAGAGCCGGTCGTTCTTGGCGCGGTCCATCGACAAGGGTGCCGTGCGGGTGGATGGCGTCGTGGCGCGGGCGTCACACAAACTGCGGGCAGGCATGATCGTCTGCATGACGGTTCCGGAGCCGCCGCGGGCCGGACCGGCGGCCGAGGAGATTCCGCTGGAGTTCGTGCACCTCGATGAATGGCTCGCGGTCGTGAACAAGCCGGCGGGCATGGTCGTGCATCCCGCCAAGGGAAACTGGAAGGGCACGCTCGCCGGGGCACTACGGTGGCATCTCGAACGGGCGGATGCCGCTGGCAACGGTGCTTCCGGACTCTCAAACGCCGGAGGTCCGACCCGGCCGGGGATCGTTCACCGTCTCGATCGCGATACCAGCGGCGTGATCATCGTGGCTCGAAACGAGGAGGTCCATCACGCTCTTGCGAAACAGTTCGAGCAGCGAACGGTGACCAAGACCTACCTTGCGATCACGCAGGGGCAGCCACAGTTCGACCGCGATGAAATCAATCTGCCAATCGGGATCCATCCCTACCAGCGGGAGAAGATGGCCGTTCGTCGGGACCATTCCACCAGCCGTGAGGCCGTGACCCGGTTCGAGGTGCTGGAGCGGTATCGCGGTGCAGCGCTGGTGAAGGTGGCTCCGAAGACCGGGCGGACGCACCAGATCCGCGTGCATCTTGCGGCCATCGGCTGCCCGGTGCTCTGCGACGGTCTTTACAGCGGCCGCACCCGCATCGAACCGGCCTTCTTCGGTCTTGCCGACGACGGGGCCGGCACGGCACTCATCGAGCGGCAGGCACTGCATGCGGCCAGCCTCGCGGTCGACCATCCCGTGACGCGAGAGCGGATCGAATTCAAGGCTCCGCTCCCAGCCGACATGCAGCGTGTGCTCGATGTGCTGCGGGCTTGAGTGCCATCCCGTATGCCATGCCGATCCGGCATTGCCCAACGACCCGGTGTCCCGTCGCTCCCGCTCCGGGCTTCTATTCGTGGGTAAGAGAAACGTTTGGGGCAACACGCCGTTGGAATAAAAGCCCTCGGCGGAAGCCGAGGGACTCCGGTTTTGAGCGCCATCCCGTATGCCATGCCGACCCAGGACCAGCCAGCCAGAGGCTGCTCAGCCTGGGCCGTCGTCGTCATCACCCGAAAGCAGGAGGGCACGCGGCAGGGTAGAGTCGATGACCCGGCTGATCGCGATCACGAAGCCGATCGCCCCATCCCGCCAGCCGCTCCGCAGGATGTAGCTTTTCACGAACGCCGCCAGGCCGCGGAACGGGAGCGTCCAGACGGGCGCATGTTCTCCCTTCGATCGCAGGATGCCGGCCTTGAGCGGCGCATAGCGGAGCGACCGCTCCAGCACATCGCGGCAGTTGGCGAAGCTGTAGTGCAGGATCGAGCCGGCAAGCATCCGCGGCGGATGCCTTGATTCCACTTCCTCGTGGATGGCAATCGCTTTGAACCCTGCCGTCGTGCGATTGAACAAACGGAGCACGCGTTCTTTCCGCCAGGCACCATAACGGACCTCCCACCGGCCCACGAAGGTGCGACGGTGGATCGCCCAGCAGGCGGCGGGATTCGAAAGATCGAGGCGTTGGCAGGCTGCCTGCGCCTCGCCATCGAGCACTTCGTCGGCGTCGACCGAAAGAATCCAGTCGTGGGCTGCCAGATCAACGGCACGCCGTTTCTGCGGGCCGTATCCGAGAAAGGGTTGGTGCTCGACGCGAGCACCAGCTTCGCGGGCCAGTGCCACCGTTTCGTCGGTCGAGCCGGAATCGAGCACGAGTCTTTCATCGCACATCTCGACCGCCCGCAGCACCTCGCCGATCCGGGCCGCGGCATTCCGCGTGATGATCACCGCCGAGATCGGCAGGCGATCCTTTCCATCGATGACTGCCGTCGCACCGGCCACGCTCGCCCCGGTTGCAATGGGGCCGCTGGCGGGCGGGTGAGGGGCGGACGGAACGGCCATCATGGTCTGGTGATGTTGTTTTCGGGATCAGACACGGTCTGCCCACCATCTCCAGTTCGCAGCGGGAATTCCAGGACGAAGGTGCTCCCTTCGCCCGGCACGCTGGTCACGCGGATGTCGCCGCCGTGCTCACGGAGAATCTTTCGGCTGACGGTCAGCCCAAGTCCGGTGCCACGAGCTCCCTTCGTCGACACGAACAGGTTGAATATCTCGGCGATGGTTTCCGGTGTCATGCCCTCGCCGTTGTCGTTGACGGTCACGCTGACGCGTTGGGCGACCGTGTCGCAGACGACCTGGATCGTCACCGCCGCGTTAGGTCGGTCCTCGACTGCGTCGAGCGCGTTGGTCACAACGTTGAGGATCGCCCGCGACAGCGCTTCCGGGTCGAACAACAACTGCGGGATGTCGTCTGGTGGGTTCCACGCGATCGTCGCTCCGATCTCAGCCGCCCGCTGCTGCACGGTTTCCACGATGTCGGCGACCAGTGCCACCAGGTCGGAAGGAACGGGATCGGGCTCCCGTTCCTTGCTGAACGAGAGCATGTCCATCACAAGTGAGGAGATCTTGTTTTGATTGCGGTTGACGATGTCCCAGCCCTTACGGACCACGGCGAGGTCTTCGTTTTCGAGCCCCATGTCGACGAGGTAGCTGCCGCCCCGGATGCCCTGCAGGATGTTCTTGATGTGGTGTGAGAGGGTGGCGATCGTCTGGCCGACGGCGGCCAGTCGCTCCGACTGCACCATCGCGGAGTAGTAGGTGGTGTCCTCGACGGCCAGCGCAGCCTGGTGACCGATGGCGATCAGGAGTTTGAGATGCTCATCGGTGAACTGCCGCTGCCCCCCCTCAATCGCGTCGCCCAGCGGCACCGTGGTGTCGACATAGATCACACCCACCGTGCCATAGCGGCCTTGCATCGGCACGCAGATCGCCTCCCGAACGCCGGTCCGCACGACGCTGTGTCCGCCGCTGAAGCGGTCGTCGTCTTGGGCATCGCTCGTGATCACTCCCTCGCCACGGTCGAGCACATAGTCGAGGATCGTGCGGCTGATGGCCATCGACGTCGCTTGTCCCATGCGGCGGTCGCGACGGGCCTTCGTGCGAAGCTGCTTGGACTCCGGGTCGAGCAGCATGATGCAGCCGCGGTCGGCCTCGATCCACTCGAACACCAGGTGCAGGATTCGGCCGAGGAGTTCGTCGATGTCGAGCGTGTGACTGACGGCGAGCGACGTGCGATACATCACCTGCAGGTTGCTGCGGGCCCGTGCCAGCCAGCGATTCTGTGTGTCGTCGGGGAGTTGGTCGCCGCCTTCGGCATCGCGGGCCGTCCTCACGATCCGCGAGCCTTCGCCGGCATTGGCTGCCGGCACGATGTCGACCTGGTTCACCGCGGGCACATCCTCGCCGTCCCGAGAGTAGACAAGAATCGTGCGGCCCACCTGGATCTGATCGCCGCTGGCAAGCTCTGCCCGCTCGATCTTGCGGCTGTTGAGCCAGGTGCCGTTCGAGCTTTTCAGGTCGCCCACGACGAACGAATCGCCCACCCGGCGAACCTCGGCATGCCGTCTGGAGACCTCGTTGTCGTCCAGTTGGACGAAGTTGCCCGCCTCCCGGCCGATGCTCATGGCCCCTTCGTGGCTCGTGAGGTCGTAGCGGGTGCCGCGATTGCGGCCCTGGATCACGAAGAGGGAAGGCACGGAGAGGCTCCACGAGGTCTGAATCCGCGTTCAATCCTACCCGCTGCGCCGCCTGTCACGGGAGATCGCTAAAATGCCAGGAAGGCTGCCTGCGGGCCGATATGCCGCTCACGAACTCCTCACGAATCACCCAGGGCCCCCTTATGAATCGTTTCATGCCCATGATGTTCGGGCTCTTGTGCCTCTTTGCCACCCTGGTTCGGCCAGAGACGACTGCGCAGGCTGAGTCGCCCGCTCAGTCGGCCTCGGGGGGAGCCGACGACGCCGCGGTTCGCGAGCGGCTGAGGCTGGCGGTCGAATGGCTGGCCGCTCCCGAACGGGAGGGGCGTGGTCCGGGCACGAAGGGCATCGACCAGGCTGCCGAATGGGTGGCAGAACAGTTGGCGGACATCGGCCTCGATACGGTCTCGGGCAGTCACGCTGTCGCCGGTCCATCCCCATCCGATGTCCGGAGCTCGTTTCAGCGTTTCGGCATGACGCTCGACGCGACGTTGGGGCCCGCGGCAGACAACACGGCCGAATTGGTGGGCCCGCCGGGAGAGAACGGCATGCCGCAGACGATTACGCTCGAGCTTGGGAAAGACTTTACACCGTTGGCCGCAGGTGGTTCGGGCAGATTCGATCTGCCGCTGGTATTTGCCGGATATGGCATCACGGCGCCAGCCGAACACTACGACGACTATGCGCCGCTCACGGGCGCCGGGCCCGATTCAAACGATGGCGCTGACAGGCAGGGTTCGATCAAGGGTGCAGCGGCCGTCGTCTTGCGGCAGGAGCCGCAGAAGGATGACCCGCACAGCGTTTTTGACGGCAATCAGGCGTCGCAGCATGCGGCATTGGCCCGCAAGGTCGCCAACGCGTCGGAGCACGAGGCGGGCGGCATCGTCTTCTGCAACGACGCAGACGCCGACGGTGACACGTTGATGGCCTTCACCCGTGCCGGCGACGGTTCCGAGAACCGCACCATGCCGATTCTTCAGATCCGTCGATCAATCGTCGACGACATCGTGAAAGCCTCACTCGGACGGAATCTCGACACCATTCAAAAAGGGATCGACGAGTCGCTCACGCCGCAGAGCAGCCCGCTTGCCGGATGGCGGATCAGCGGCCAGACGGCCATTCATCGCACCGAAGCTGAGGGGCGCAACGTGCTGGCGATTCTGCCTGGCGTGGGCTGGCCGCAGGACGGTGCGGTTGATGCTGCCGGGAAACAGTCGCCCGAAACGGTCGTGCTGGGCGCGCACTACGACCATCTCGGCTATGGCGGCGCGAATTCCGCAGCACCGGGCGAACATACCGTGCACCATGGTGCCGACGACAACGCCAGCGGCACCGCTCTGCTCGTCGAGGTGGCGAGGATCCTCAAGCAGGAGGGGCCATTTCCGCGGACGATCCTCTTTGTGGCCTTCTCAGGTGAGGAGCGGGGCCTGCTTGGCAGCGCCCACTATGCCGCCAATGCACTGGTGCCGCTTGCTGAAACCGTCGCGATGGTGAATCTCGACATGGTGGGCCGGCTTGACGCTAATAAGATCGTGGTGCACGGCACGGGCACGGGAACCGGCCTCGATGCGCTTGTGGACAGGTTCGTGGCTGCCCGCGGCTTCGAGGCCGCCAAGGAGCCGGGGGGCTTCGGGCCAAGCGACCATTCGAGCTTCTACGCACGAAAGATTCCCGTGCTGCATCTGTTCACCGGTTCGCATGCCGACTACCACCGGCCCACCGACACCGCCGACAAGATCAACTACGACGGCATGGTGAGAATCACGCGGCTGGTGACCGATATCGTCCGCGATCTGGCCACGACTCCCGACCGGCCCGCCTATGTCGAGGTGGCCTCGAAGCAGTTTGCCCGCGGCGGCGGCGACCGGCCATATTTCGGCAGCATTCCCGATTTCGGCAAGCCGGGGAAAGGCTATGCGGTCACCGGTGCCACGAAGGATTCGCCCGCGGCTCAGGGCGGTATCACGGGGGGCGACGTGATCGTGCGGCTGGGAGAGAGTGCCGTCACGGGGCTTGAAGACTTCGACAGTGCGCTGCGGAAGCACAAGGGGGGGGATACGGTGCCCGTGGTGGTGCTGCGAGACGGCGCCGAGGTCACGTTGCAGGTCACGCTCGGCCCGCCGAAGTAGATTTTTGGCCCAAATCTGGCCTTGAGTCAGGAGGGACGGATCGCCATCATCCGTCCCGCCCTCGGATCAAAGGCTGCCCACGAATCGTTTCGGCGGCGATCGGACAGCGCCGTGGGGCACGCGTGTGAAACAACCAGCAAGGAGTGCTTTCCGTGAACAGGCAAATCGCCAGTATCGTGTGTGCGGCCGTGGTGGCCCTGACGCAGGTTCCCGCTTTGGCCCAGGCACCCGTGGCAGTGCCGCAGGGGCAGCCGCAGCAGGTGCAGCCCGCATCACCGATGTCCCACATCGCCGTGATCGATGTCGGCTACATCTTCAAGAATCATGCCCGGTTCAAGGCTGCCATGGACAAGATGAAGGACGAGGTGATGGCTGCCGAGAACGCCCTCAAGGCTGATCGCGACCGCATCAACGGCCTGATGGAGCAACTCAAGGGCTTCAACGTCGGCACTCCCGAGTACAAGAAGCTGGAAGCCGAGATCGCCAAGGGGCAGGGTGACTTCAACGTCAATGCGCAGCTCCAGAAGAAGGACTTCATGGATCGCGAAGCGAAGGTCTACCTGCAGGTCTACACCGAGATCGAGAAGGCCGTCGGCCAGTTCGCCCGTGAGCATGGGATCGCCGTGGTGTTTCGGTTTGATGGCGACCCGGTCGACGGTGCTGACCGCAATCAGATTCTGCGTGGCATCACCAAGCCGATCGTGCACTACGAAGCCGGCAACGACATCACTCCTGACATCCTCAAGATGCTCAACGGTGCCGCTGTGGCCGATCAGTCTGGCCGTCCCGGTGCAGTGCCGGCGCGGACTCGCTAGCTTTTTCCGGTCCGCCTCCCTTCCGGAGTCGCAGCGGGACGGCCGCTGCGGGTGTCCCCATGCAATATGAGATGCGACTGCGGTCGCAACGCACGCTCCGGAAGCCGGTGTCCGTCACGGGTGTCGGCTACTGGAGCGGGCGGGAGAATCGAGTGGAACTTGAGCCTGCGGGCGTCGGTGTGGGCGTGGTGTTCGTGCGGGCTGATCTGGCGGACGCGGTGACGATTCCTGCCGTGGTGGAGCATCGGGTGGAGGCGTCGAGTCGGACGAACCTCTGCGTGGGTACGGCCCGCGTCGAAATGGTGGAGCACCTTCTCAGCGCGCTGGCCGGGCTCGACATCGACTGCTGTCGCGTGCGGGTGCACGGGGAGGAGATGCCGGGCCTCGACGGCTCGTCGCTTGCCTTCGTCGAGGCCATCGACGCAGCGGGGGTCGAGGAACTCCATGCTCCAATCGACCCGATCGTGGTCGACTCGGTGATACGCGTCGGCGACGACACTGCCTGGATCGAGGCTTCGCCGCCCCGGTGTGCCGGCCTTTCGGTTGACTATGAGCTGGACTACGGCGATGGTCCAATCGGCAGGCAGGTACTCTCGCTGCGAGTGACGTCGGAGGCCTATCGTGCCGGCCTTGCTGCGGCCCGCACGTTTCTGCCGGCGGAGGACGCCGAACGACTGCGGGCGGCGGGCCACGGACTGTCGGCCACCACCGGTGATCTGCTGATTTTCGGCCCCGATGGACCGATCGGCAACACGCTGCGTTGGCCCGACGAGTGCGTGCGTCACAAAGTTCTCGACCTGGTAGGCGACCTGTCGCTTGCCGGTCGGCCGATCCATGCTCACGTCCGTGCCTACCGCAGTGGACACCGCCTCAACGGCGCCCTCGCGAGCCGCCTGGCCGCCGCCCGGCTCGAGCCCACCTCCGCCTAAAATCGGCACGGCCATCGAAGGACACCCACCGGATGGATGATTTTCAAGCCACGGTGCCGATGCGGGACGACGTGACTCCCCGCGGAGGATTGCTCCGCGGGTTGCCGGCGTCGGTGCACCCATCTGCCGTGGTCGAGGTGGGCGCGCAGCTTGGCGAGGACGTGGTCGTCGGGCCATTTTGTTGGGTATCGTCCGGCGCGGTCATCGGCAAAGGCACCGTGCTCGAGAGCCATGTCACGATCATGGGTGATGTGCGGATCGGCGAGCAAAATCACCTGTTTTCCAGTGCCGTAATTGGCGGCGAGCCACAGGATGTGAGCTATCGCGGCACGCGGACACGCGTCGAAATCGGTGATCGCAATGTCATTCGGGAAGGGGTCACGATCAATCGCGGCACGGAAAAGGAAGACGGCCTGACCTCCCTAGGCCATGACAACTTCCTGATGGCGTGCAGCCATGTGGCGCACGACTGCCGCATTGGCGATCACTGCATGCTGGCCAATGGCACGCTGCTGGGCGGGCACGTTCGCGTGCATTCGCGGGCGTCGCTCTCTGGCGCGGTCGCCGTGCACCACTGGGCCACGATCGGCGGTTGGTCGTTCGTTGCGGGGCTTTCCCGGGTGCTGCATGACGTGCCGCCATTCATGCTCTGCGAGGGCCTGCCGGCACGGCCGCGGTGCATCAATGTGGTGGCGCTTAGGCGGGGAGGCTTCTCTCACGAATCGATTGCGGCTGTGACCGAGGCACACCGGCTCCTCTACCGGGCGAAGGTAGGGCTGGAGGCAGCCCGGGAAATTCTGCGATCCCAGTCCATGCTGCTTCCAGACGTTGAACAGTTGCTCGAGTTTTTGGCCATGCAAAAAGAAGGGCGACATGGACGCGCCCGTGAACAAAGGAGGGCGGCGTGACGCGAGTGAAGATGGCGGTGGTCGGTTGCGGACATCTCGGAACGATCCATGCGCGGCTGCTTGCTTCGCGTGCTGATGCCGAACTCGTGGCCGTCGTGGATCCCGTTTTCGAGTCACGACAGCGGGTCGCCGAGGCTCATGGCTGCGCGGCTCTCGCGGAGCCCATCGAGCTTGTCGGTCTGGCCGATGCCGTCGTGGTCGCGGCGCCCACCTGCCTGCATGCGCAGGTATCGCTGCCGTTGCTTTCCAAGGGGATTGATCTCCTGATCGAAAAGCCAATCGCGGCCGATCTCCATGAGGCAGAGCAGATCGTCGCCGCGGCCGAGCGTCACGGTCGTGTTGTCGCCGTGGGTCATGTGGAACGGTTCAATCCCGCGTGGCGAATGGCCGTCGAGAAGTGCGGACGAATCCTGACCGTCGAGTCAGCGCGGCTGGCGCCGTTTACGTTTCGGTCGCTCGACGTGGGCGTCGTGCTCGACCTCATGATCCACGACATCGATCTCGTGCTGTCGCTCAATCCAGGACAGCTCACGCGTGTCGAGGCGCATGGCCTGGTCGCCACAGGTGGTCACGAGGATGCGGTTCGGGCCCGGCTCGTCTTTTCGTCTGGCCTGGTTGCCGATCTCTCCGCCTCGCGGATTCACCCCGCGCTGAGCCGCCGCGTATCGCTGTGGGGCACCCAGGGGATCGTCGCAGCCGACTTCAACGCCAAGACGGTCGAGGTCGTGGGGCCATCTCCCATGGTCAGGAGCGGTGCCTTCGTCGCAACGGCCGTGCCTCCGGCCGATCGGACGGCCCTCAAGGAGCGGTTTTTCAGCGAGATCCTGCCACGTGAGACGCTCCCAGTCCCCGATGCCAATGCCATCGGCTGTGAACACGACGATTTCCTTGCAGCCGTGCGTTCCCGTCGCACGCCTCTCGTATCTGCCACCGCGGGCGCCGCGGCGCTCGGGGTCGCGATGCGGGTGCTTGAGGAACTGGCATGCACCCGACTCGGCGGCGAGTCGCCAGTTGGGGCGATTCCGCTGCCGTCCAGGCAGGCGGCTTGATCCTGCAGGCGGGCAAGACCTCCGAGGCTTCCCAGTCGGCATGACCGTCACGGGCTGCCGTGGTGCCATCCGAACGAGGCATGCTGGCGGCGCCGATGGGACCGCTTGCGCCGCCACGCGGAGCAGCCCCAAAGCTGCTCGTGCCATGCGCCGAAGAAATTCACTGGGGTGGTGGTGATACCACGTCATGTTCGAGCTGCAGGGGGATCTCATGGAACTCTACGACCGCATCTCGCTGGTGGAGGACGACGTCCGACGTACCGTTCGCCAGACACGGTATCTGCCTGCCGCGAGTGTCGCGGTGGCGGCATTCGCGTTCATGCTGACGACCGTGGTCTGGCGGCTGGTTCACCAGACCACTGCGGTCGAGGCCGCCGTTCAGGAGAGCATCGCCACCATCAATCGCTTTGGCGCTGCCAACAGTGAAGAGCTGTCGCGGCTGCACGAGGAACTCGCCCAGCAGACAACTGCCGCCGCAGAGTTGGGCACGAGGCTGGCGAAGGTAGAGTCGACCGGGACGGCAGCCCTCGAACGCATCCAGTCCCTGGGGGCCGACATGGCCCGCCAGTGGGCTCTCTCAGACCAGGTACGGAACGAGTTGACGCGGGCCACAGCTGGCATCGCACAGACACGCCAGGAGATTCTTGAGCGGCTCGCCGTGCATACGGAGCGAAATGCGGTGGCACGTGATGCGATGATCAGAGAGGTCAATGCGGCGATCACCCAGATGGAGCAGTCGCTGCTCGCCCAGGCGGAGGATTTCCAGAACCAGAAGCAGCAGTTCGACGCAGCTGCTGAACGCGACCGTGCCACCAGGCGGGTCATGCTTCACGAGGCAACTCAGGCGTTCACGGTGCAGGTGGAGGGGCTACGACAGATTCTTGACGGACTGCGGGTCGAGTCCGCGACGGTGGACGGTGGCCTGTCGTCCGATGAGGTGAAGTCGACAGCGGAGGTCTCCTCCGGATCTGGTGACGCCGGCGAAGAGGCAGAGCGCGATCGGGTTGGGGAACCGGCAACGGCAGCCCGGGATAAGGAGGTTGTGCTCGAGTAGTCCTGCGTCCCTATTTCTCTGCTGACCGAGCGGCCCGCGGCTGCCGATACACGGAAGCCGGGCGGATGGTCGCCCAGTATCGGAGGTCGGAAGCATGAAGCGAAACATACTCATCCTCCTGGCGTGGGCGATGGTATGGCAGGGAATTGCCGGTGCGTCACCGCTGGCGACACAAAACAACCCCACTTCCCCCGTCGTGTTCGACGGACTTGGTCTCGAACACTTCAAAGGCGTCGATTCGATCGCCTCCGCTCTGAAGGGGATCGAAGCGGATTCGGGCTCGTCTGAACAGCCGCTCGGCGTGCCCGTGGATGTGCTCGTGAGGGGGCCTTCCGGGAGGAGCACCGGCAGCGATTCATTGGCTGCCGAGATGAAGAGCCGCATCGAGGGGATCGACCTCGTGGCAGGGATGCAGGCAGACCCGGCCGCCATTGAGGAGGGGCCGGCGAAGTGGCTGGGCGGCCTCGGTGTCTCGAGCGATCACAACCGCGGCCGTGAGATGCTGGAGCTGAAAACCTCGCTGGGGCGGAGCCAGCAGGCGGGCATCCTCGGCGTGGAGGTGGGGCCGCGGATCGAGCGACGTCTCCGCGGCGGCACGGTCTTCTTTCTCGATGGCAAGGCTCAGGCGCAGGCCCGACGGTCGGTCGAGACTGGCGCCTGGATGATGCCGAGACTGGCCGATCAGGGGCAGGGGGCCGCGGGAATGGTGGGGGTGGCCGCGAGCACCGGCCTCGTTCGTTAGAGGGGTAGCTGGAATATGTCTAGCGGCCCAATCCGCCGGGGTCGGTGAAAGCCTCCGACTCGGGGGCAGGATAGCCCTACTCGCTTCGGCTTCCCCCGACCCCCGGCTCGCTTTACGAGTCGGTTAAGCCGCTCAAGTTGAGCCAGATTCTAGCTGCCCATGGAGAGGGTCATGCCAGGTCGCGGTCCTGGAAGAGCACGAGTGCCACGAGCAGGGCGACGGTCGAGTACAGGGCCGCATAGAGCGCAGCCCAGCCCAGATAACTCCACGGTACTGGCACGCCACCGATGACGGCGGCCTCGATCGTGAAGTGTTCGAGCACCGGGAGGATCGTGGCAAATAATTGGCCCACGAACCGCACGATCGCGATCTTCCCCACACTCGACTGCACGATCAGCGGGACGAGGTGGCCGAGTGCGTAGACAGTGAAGCAAATGATCAAGTTCGGCACGATTCCCAGTCGCGTGGAGACCGCCAGGCTCACTGACGCCAGCAGGATCGTTTCGAGCAGGGAGAGCGCAAGACCGGGAACGACGGTGATCAACTCGTCGGCGCAGTCACGCCAGAGCGGCATGTCCTTGGAGCTTTCGCGGGCGTCGTAGACGACCTTGAGGCTCGTTGTAGCCATGAGCACCGTACCAAGGATCAAAAATACGAGCAGGGCGACAAGCACCAGGCCGGCAAACTTACCGAGGATGAATTGCGACCGAGTGAGTGGCTTGGAAAGCACCGTCAGCGCCGTTCGCCCCTCAATCTCCTCCGCCACCGACACACTCGCGGTCCATACGACGACCAGCAGAGCCAGAACCTTGATGAGGGTCAGGCCGCTGTCCTTGAGCATCTTCACGTCTTCGCCGAACGTGTTGTACGGAATCACGATGAAGACAAACAGCAGCACCACACCCACGATCAACGCCACCGAGAAGATAGGCTGCCCGATTGCCTCCTTGGTCGTTGACGAGGCGACTGCCGCGATCCGACGTGGCACGAGCCGGAAGAGACCGTAGCACAGACTCAGTGTCAGGAGTGTCACGGTCGCCCACGGCAGGATTGCCGCCTGGGGAAACTCGGGCACGAGTTTCCAGTTCGCCGTCAACCGCACCGGTTTGTCGGAGGCGTTGGTCGCTTCCAGTTTGGCCGTGGCTCCCAGAAAGGGGTTGGTGGCGCCTTCGGAACGGTTCCATGACCACCGGTTTCCGTTGGTGGCGTCGAGTTCCACGTCGGGCACCTTCGAAAGCGCAAATCCCTCAATCGGCTGCTGCGTGCGGACGAGCAGCGGTGCGTTGCTCTCAAGTTGCAGCGAAGAGAGTTCCTGCGGCCGGAGTTCGAGAGGAACTTCCTGCAGTGAAGCACCTGCGGGTATGTCCACGCTCATCGTTGCCTGTTCGGCCGACGAGAGCCGAACGAGCGATCGCCAGATCTGACCCGTTGGCACGAGCGGAGTACACGCGACGGCCACTACCGCGAGTGTCAGTAGGAGCCAAGACATTGGACCAGCGAAGCCATCCCGGAGGCTGGTGCGAGCCTCGGCAGCTGCGCGTGGTGATACGACCAGCAGCACGGCCCAGATCAGGAATAACACCGACAAGGTGATCAGCGCACCGACGCCAAGCATCCAGATGGGCGGAATGGCGACGAGCCAGCGATTCGCGAACAGTGGGATCATGGCAGCGTGCGAGGGTGTGAGGAGGAGATTCGGCAGGGGCCTTGAAGCCCCTGCCAGCAGAAATCCAAATCAGAAATGCAAGTTAGAAATCCGAGCTAGGAATCCAAGCCAGGAATCTCAATCAGTGTTTCCCGGCCGGGGAGGCGATGGCAAACAGCCCTCCGCTTCGCCCAGCCGACGGACAGCATTATGCCGACTACCCGGCCTGAGAGGAAGTCTCTGCGCCGGCGGGCCCGGCCAGCACGGTCACGCCTGGGCCATCCAGCGGCCAGCGGGCCAGGACCCGCTCCAGATCGTTGACCGAGAGGTCTTCCACGATCCGCAGGTTGTCGGCCACCGAGCGGTAGACGCCACCGTGTGCCCATTCCAGCCCCACATGAAAGAGTCGTCTTCGGGGGCGTTCGCCTTCAAGCACGACCCGGCCGGCCAGCTTGTTGCGGGCCTGCGAAAACTCTTTCTGGCTGATTCCCCCCGTGGCCGCGTCGCGATAGACATCAATGATGCGGGACAGCAAGGGGGCGACTTCGGTAGCATCGCAGGAGAGCTGCGTGATCATCAGGCCGGAGTCGAGGAAGTCGTGATGGTGGCACGAAGCATGTTCGGCCTCCCCGGAATCGACCAGCGACCAGTAGAGACGGCTTCCGGAATCGTCACCAAGCGCCACTGCCAGCAGTTTGGCCGCGAAGCGGTCATTGTCATCACCGGCCGGCCCTGCCGACATCCGCACCGCGTATTCGAGGGTGGCGGTGGGGCGGACGATGTATTCAACGTGATCGCGGGAGAGCGCGGCTGCGGGCTGGCGGCGATCGGGCGCATCCCCGGGTTCCCAACTCCCGCAGAGCCGCTTCGCTGATTCGACGAGCGCCGCAAAGTCGACGGCCCCGGTTGCCGTCAGCACGATGTTTCCCGGACTGTAGCGGCGGCGGTGGTACTCCCGCATGGCCTCCACGGGCAACGCCTGGATCGATTCCACCGTGCCAAGCACGCTCCGTGCCAGCGGATGCTGGCCGAAGAAAACTGACCGGCAGCGGTCGTCGGCGCCGAACGGCGGCTGATCGTCGTACATCCGGATCTCTTCCAGGATGACGAGTTTCTCCGTGTTGAAATCGGCGTCCCGGAGAGCCGGACGCATCATCCGTGCCAGCAGATCCACCGCCTCGTGCTGTTGCGACGGCAGCACGGCTGCGTGGTAGACGGTGTCCTCCTCACTCGTGAAGGCATTGGCGCTGGCGCCCATCCAGTCGAACCGGCGGTTGATCTCATCGGCTGAGAGATCGGCCGTTCCCTTGAAGACCATGTGTTCGAGGAAATGGCTCGCGCCCCAGAGATCGTCACTCTCGTCCCTGGCGCCGGTGCGGACGAAGAAGCCGACGCTCGTGGAGAGTGCGCCGTCGGTCACCTCGGCGATGATCTCGAGCCCATTGTCGAGGCGTTCACGCAGAAACCGCATCCCGCACCTCCAGAGGTTCCCGGCCGAGAGACACGACCGACAGATCGGCGACGGGATGCTGTGCGAGCCAATCCTCGATCGAACGCACGCTGAGCCGGTCGTAGCGATCAAGTTCTTCGGCGAGCGTGCGGACCTTTCCGAGGTGATACCACTGCCGCGCGATCGCGCCGGCTCGTGCGGCGCTCGACTCCTGCTGCATGACCAGCGCGCTCTTCGCCCGCGCCTTCACTCGTTCCAGTTCGGCTTCCTGGATCGTGCCAGGCAGGCGGTGGATCTCGGCGAGCATCACGTCGAGCGTCTCCTGTGCCCGAGCCGCCGTCGTGCCGGAGTAGCAGAGTGCCATCGCGAAGTCGCGATGGGTCTGGTAACCGGCGGAGACGCTGTAACAGAGTCCTCGCCGCTCGCGAACTTCTGAAAAAAGCCGTGAGCTCGAACCGCCGCCGAGCACCGCCAGTGCAGCCGTCGCCTCGTAGGAGTCGTCCGAGTGATACGGTGGGGCCGACCAGGCAAGCGCGATGTGTGTCTGCTGGGAGTCGTGAGGAACATGCCTCACTCGCGGTCCGCGGGACCCGGTCGTGACGGGCTCCACCGATCCCGTGTTCCAGTCGCCGAAGAGTTGTTCGACCCGCTGCACGAAGTCGTCCCAGTCGATGCGGCCGGCGATGGCGATGATGGCGCCGCGTGGCCGCACGTGGGCGGCGACAAACCCGCGCACGTCTGCCACGGTGAGCTGATCGACGTCAGCCGAGAGTCCCTCCGACGGCATGCCCCAGGGAGCTGGATAGTGAATCTCGCGGAGCGAAAGGATGGCTCGGTGGGCGGGATCGTCCTCAGTTCCAGCCAGATTCTGGAGTACCATCTGCCGGGCGTTTTCCAGTTCCTCTTCCGCGAGCAGTGGCCGCCGGAGGATGTCGGCATAGATCGGCAGGGCATCGGCGAGTTGGCGGGCGACCATTGCCCCGGAAAAACTGGCGTGGCTCATGGAGACCGCCTGGGCCCATTGCACGCCGGCACCCTCCAGATCCTCGACGATCCGCCGGCTGCTGCGGCTGCCTGCACCGCGGAGCATCATCTCGCCGGAGAGTGTGGCCAGACCGCAGCGGCCCTTTCCATCATGAATCGCACCCGCCGGTGAATGGAACGCGACCGCTACCGATTCGAGGCCGGGCAGTTCCTCGCCGAGCAGCACGATGCCGTTGGTGAGCGTCGTCGAGAAAAGCGTCTGCTTCACAGGCACCGATTCTTGAATGGGATCATGACCATGCGACGGCTGTCACAGCGGAACCCGTCGTTCCTCCCGCGGCCGCACCCTCGCCGACGGTGGCAGGGCACTCGTCCACCGTGCTGCCGTCCACCACTTTGTACACGGTTCGCATCCGACGGAAACCCAGCCGCTGATAGAGTCGGACAGCACGGCAGTTGTCGGCCGTTACCTCCAGCGAAGCAATCCTCAGCCCGTGCTGGCGAAAGCCCTGGAGGGCCTGCTCGATCAGGCACGAGCCGAGGCCGAGGCCGCGGTGCCCGGGCACCACGCCGATGTTCTGGATCAGACCGCAGTTCCCGGGGGCTGCAACCCCCTGGATCGTGCCGCACCACTGCAGGTCTTCCGGCGAACGACCAAAGGCGATGAGCCAGGTCGCATGCGGCAGAAAGCCGGGTTTTTTACGGATTTCCCGCATCAGCCTCCGGCATCCTTCAAAACTGCCCAGGCAGGGGAACACGGCCGCATCGATCTCGTCGCGAAACGCCCGGAATTTGGCACGGGCGTGGACGTCGACCAACGCCTCGTTCCACGGCACGAACCGATATCCGGCCCGGATCGGGGGCGGCTGGCGGCTCACCGCCAGATCCACATCCATTCGAAACCGCTTGAAGTAGGTCGATTCCACGATTTCGCTCCGGGCCAGAGGGATTCCCGAACTTAAGAATACGCTCTGTTCTGGTCAATGCGCCGGTCGGAGCGGGATTGCAGAATACCGCCCCAAGTGGTAAGTTTTTGGTGGATCAAAAAATGTTTTTTGAAAGCCCAAAAAAGCTGGTGCCGAGTCTGGTGGCCGCGATCGCGGTTGTCTTGGTGCCTCTGCCGCCCACGCGAGGGGATCAGCCGGCCTGTGCCGTGGTCACCACCACGACGGTCGTGGCCGACCTCGTCCGACAGGTCGGCGGCGACAGGGTGTCTGTCGACTGCCTCATGGCGGCTGGCATCGATCCACATTCCTACCGGGCGACACCCCGTGACGCCGACCGGCTTTCGCGGGCGAAACTCGTAGTCGCCTCGGGGCTGCATCTGGAAGGCAAACTGTCCGAATTACTTGCAAGACTGGCACGGCGGGTGCCCGTGACGTTCGTGGCCGACACGCTGCCCCACGATCGGCTCCTGCCCGTGGCCGACAACCTCCATGATCCGCATGTCTGGTTCGACGCCCGGCTCTGGAGCCTGTGCGTGCCCGCCGTCGTCGACTCGCTTGCCAAACTCGATCCCGCCAACCGTTCGCACTACGAGACGCGGGGGGCCGACTTCGTGCGTCGCCTTGAATCGCTCGATGACAAACTGCGTGACCGCCTGGCGACGATTCCCAAACAGCGGCGGGTGCTCGTCACTGCCCATGATGCCTTCCGCTACTTCGGGAGGGCCTATGATGTCGAAGTGGTCGGCGTGCAGGGCACGAGCACGGAGAGCGAGGCCGGCCTGGCCGACATCAATCGGCTCGTTGAACTGATCGTCTCGCGTGGGATTCCGGCCGTGTTCGTGGAGACGAGCGTGTCGGACCGCAATGTCACGGCGCTCCGCGAAGGGGCGCGGGCCCGCGGGCATGCGGTCGCTCTTGGTGGCGAACTGTATTCGGATTCGCTCGGTGCTCCGGGCAGCCATGCCGGGACCCTCGAGGAGATGCTCCTCGCGAACGTGGAGACGATTCATACCGGGCTGACCGGAGGTCGCTAGCGACATGCCTGCGCCGCCTGTGTCGAACGCGTCTCCGCGAGTCTCTCCGATTTTGGAATTTCACGACGTGACGGTGGCCTACGGCCGCCGACCGGTGCTCTGGAACATCGATCTCGCGATCGACGATGCCTGCCTGTTCGGCATCATTGGCCCCAACGGCGCGGGGAAAAGCACGCTCCTGAAGGCGGCACTGGGGCTGGTCCCGCTGGCGGGCGGTTCGATCCGTTTCTTCGGCCAGCCGTTCGCCGAGGTTCGCAGCCAGGTCGGCTATGTTCCGCAGCGGGAAACCGTCGACTGGGATTTTCCAGTCAGCGTCAGTGATGTCGTGCTGATGGGGACGTATGCCCGACTGGGCTGGTTTCGCCGACCGGGGCCGCGGGAGCGGGATCTCGCTCGAGAGAGCCTGAAGCGGGTCGGTCTTGCCGACGTCGCCGGTCGGCAGATCGGGAAGCTCTCAGGCGGCCAGCAGCAGCGGGTATTTCTGGCCCGCGCACTGGCCCAGCAGGCGGATGTCTATGTGCTTGACGAGCCGATGGCTGGTGTGGATGCCCGGTCACAGGAACTGATCTTCGGTGTGCTCTCGGAACTGCGTGATGCCGGCCGCCTTGTCCTGGTCGTTCATCACGACCTGCGAACGGCAGCCCAGTGGTTCGACCGCGTGGCGCTCATCGACAGGCGGTTGGTGGCCGCTGGCCCGACGGCCACCGTGCTCACGTCCGAAAACCTGGAGCGGACCTACGTCGGCCGGCTCGATCTGCTCGACGAACTGGGCCGCGCCGTCGAGGAACGGGGGCGGACGTCATGACAGGCATCGCTGGTACGACACCTGTGGTAGGCGGCATTCTGCCGCTGACGATCTCCCATAACACCTTGGTGGTGGCCTGTGGCGTGGCGGCCGTGGGGTTTGCCGCGGGCGTGGTCGGCTGCTTTGGCGTGCTGCGCAGGCGGGCGCTTGTGGGGGATGCCGCGGCGCACGCGACGCTCGTCGGCGTGGCGCTGGCGTTTCTGGCCACGGGCCGCCGCGAACTGTCGGTGCTGCTCGCCGGTGGATTCATCTCTGCCATGGCGGCATTGGGCGTGCTCGTCCTTCTGCGGCGGTTCAGTCGCACGCGGGACGATGCCGCCACGGCGATCGTGCTGAGCGTGGCGTTCGGCCTTGGCATCACGATCGTCTCCGGCATCACGGCCCGCGGCATTCCCGGCGGTGCGGGTCTTGAGCAGTTTCTGCTTGGACACACCGCTGCACTCACGGCCGCCGACGCCTGGCTTCTTGGCACGATATCGGCGGTCGCGGTGCTACTCCTTCTGCTGGCTCTCAAGGAGGCCACGCTCATCGCCTTCGACCCGTCATTTGCCGCGGCCACCGGCTGGCCCGTAACGGCTATCGACTATCTGCTCGTGACGCTCGTGGCGGTGATGGTGGTCGTGGGACTGCCGGCCGCCGGGGCGGTGCTCGTCACGGCGCTGGTCGTGATTCCGCCCGTGGCCGCCCGGCAGTGGACCGATCGGGTTCCGACGATGCTCTTGCTTTCTGGCCTGTTCGGCGTGATGTCGGCGTTGTTTGGCGTGGCCGTGAGCGCCGTCGTACCCCGACTGGCGACCGGGCCGCTGGTGGTGCTGGCGTCGGCGTTCATCTTCCTCTGCTCGTTCGTGGCGGCACCGGACCGCGGCTGGTGGGCACGCCATCGTCGACGCAGCCAGACGGAGTTCGAGCGGCCCAATCCGCCGGGTGGCGATCAGTCCAAACCTCCGGAGGACGTGGAAAGCTTTTCAACGTGAACCTGCTTCGTCGGCTGAAGCCACGCGCATGGGGTCGCCGGCTGCGGCATGCTCGTCGCCGGCGGATTCTGCTACGGGAGGCTCTTGGATGTACGGTGGAGCGCTCGTGAGTCGCAGAATGCACCGGCTCCTGCGCGTGCCTCCGACCGGCTTTGTCGAACATGCGTCCTACACGACGAAAGACTGATCCTCACCAGCTTGCTTCTGTATGAACCTTTCCTTCTTCACCGACGGTGGCGGCATGCATGCCTGGGCGATCGCCACGGCGGCGATGGTGGCGGCCGGCTGTGGGCTGGTCGGCACGCTGTTGGTCGTCCGGCGGATGAGCCTGCTGGGCGACGCCATCAGCCACGCCATGCTTCCGGGCATCGTGATCGCGGTGCTCGCGGGCGGCAGGCCAGGTGGGCTGCTCGTGCTCCTGGGAGCCGTGGCGGCGGCACTCCTCACGGTCTGGCTGACGCAGGTGCTGCGGACGGAAGGCGGGCTGGCCGAGGACGCGGGGGCCGGCGTGGCGTTCACCACGCTCTTTGCTCTGGGGGTCGTGATGGTCACGGCTGTCGCCTCCCGGATCGATCTCGACCCGGCCTGTGTGCTCCATGGCGTACTCGAACTCGTGCCTTTCGACACGGTGCCCGTTCTGGGGTTCGAGGTTCCTCGTGCATTCCTCACCGCCGCGGTCGTCTTCGTGGGGCTGTCGCTGGCGGTGATCATCACTTGGAAGATGCAGGTCTTCACGGCGTTCGACGCTGAGGCGGCCCGGGCTGCGGGGGTGCCGGTGGCTGCGGTCACGACAGGGCTGCTTGTTGCCACGGCGCTGGCGACCGTCGCGGGCTTTGAAGCCGTGGGAGCGATCCTCGTCGTGGCCATGCTCGTGGTGCCGGCCGCCACGGCTGAACTGCTCACGCGGCGACTCCATCGCATCACCATCCTGGCGATCCTGCTCGGAGTGGCGGCCGCCGGGATCGGCTATCTCGTCGCCTGGTGGTGCAACACCAGTGCCGCCGGCATGATTGCCGTCGTGCTCGGTTGCGAATATCTGCTCGCTGTGTTCTTCGCCCCCGACGATGGGCTCGTATCCCGAGTCTTCACCCGCGGCTGGTTTCACTGGCGGGTGGCCTGTGAAGACCGGCTCGCCGCCTGCTGGCGGCGGGAGGAGATGGCGGCGCAGGGGAATCCGCTCGTGGTGGCGAATCGGCCGAACCTCGGCGAACGCCTGGCGGATCGTTGGCTGGCGATCACTGGCCGACTCAATCACGGCCCGCGGGGCTGGACGCTTACCCGCCGCGGTCGCGAGCAGGCAGACATGGTGGTGCGGTCGCATCGACTCTGGGAAACCTGGCTGGGCCGGCATGCTGACTTGCCGCTGGATCATCTGCATCCTCCGGCCGAGTGGATCGAGCATCATTTGGGAGCCGACGTTCGGCGGAGGATTGAGGCGGAGGTCGGTACGCGGGCCAGCGATCCCCACGGCCGTTCGATTCCACCCGAGCCGTGAGCTGGATACACGCCGGGCTCGGACATGCCGTATATACGCCGGGCTCGGACATCCTGTCCGCCCCGGCTTGGCGACCGCAGGTCGCTGGTGCTGACCCGGCCCTCCGGGCCTGGCATTCTCTCGTTCCGCTTTTCGTATACACGCTGGGCTCGGACATCCTGTCCGCCCCGGCTTGGCGACCGCAGGTCGCTGGCGTGGAGGCCGCCATCCAGGCGGCCAGTTGGATAAAAACTGCCTGGCTTGGCCACCGGGATCCGCTGCCCACCCGGTGTCCCCCGGCTTCCGCCGGGGGCTTGTATTCAAGCGAGCCGCCACCTTAAACGGGAACGCGACCCAAGGATAAAAGCCCGTCGCGGAAGCGACGGGACTCCGTGTGCATGCCGCCGCCTAGGTCCCCTTCCTCTCACGCGAGGCATTCGCGTCGCATGCGGCAGGTGTGCCTTCAACCTGCCATGAATCCCCGCAGCGTCGCGAGGTTGCCGCGATCCTGGTCGGGGCAGGGCTTGCCGTCTGCGCCTTCCTTCGGTGTCTCGAGAATCAGTGGGATGTGTGCGAGCCGGGGGTGGTTCATGATCAGCCGGAAGGCGTCAGGGCCGATTTTTCCCTGCCCGATCGCCTCGTGACGGTCGACCCGCGAACCCCGTTCCCGTTTTGAGTCGTTGGCGTGGATCACCTTCAGGCGTTCCAGACCGATGGCCGCGTCGAACGCAGCCAACGTGCGGTCGAGTTCCTGCTTTGGTGACAGTCCGTAGCCGGCCGCGAACACATGGCAGGTGTCGAGGCAGACCGCCGCTCGGTCGGCATGCCCGGCGGCGTCGATCGTCTGCAGCATGCAGGCAATTTCTTCGAAAGAATCGCCGAGACAAGAACCCTGGCCTGCCGTTGTCTCGATGAGGATGCCGGTCGTGAGGCTGCGCGTGTGCGCGAGCGCCGCAGCGATGCCGTCCGCCGCCCGTTGCACCGCCTCGGCGCGAGGCTGATCACCGGCCGCGCCCGGGTGGGCGACCACCCACGGGATGCCAAGCAGGGCGGCACGTTCGAGTTCGACGACGAGGCCGTCGATCGATTTCTTCCGGAGCGTCGGATCCGCTGAAGCCGGGTTGATCAGATAGGAATCGTGTGCCACGACGAGCGACAGGCCTGCTGCCGTGACTGCTTGTCTGAAGGCCTCTGCATCGGCAGGATCGATCGGGGAGACATCCCAGCGGTTGATGTTGCGGGTAAATACCTGCAGGCAGTGGCAGCCGGTTTCCACCGCCCGATCCACGGCCCGGCTCAAACCGCCGGCGATGGATTGATGGGCGCCCAGGATCCGGATTCGACCGGAATCGCCGTCAGTGGAACCGCGGGGCTTGGCACGGTTTTTTGCGCGGGCAGCGTCTGTTTTCACTGGGGCTACGGCCCGTGACGTGGTCACGGATTTCCGACGCGGATTCCGGTCAGGTTTCGGCTTCATGCGGGTAGGGTCTGCTGCCATATGGCTGTGGCGGGACGTTCGGACTCCAAGCGGGTGCACGAACCGCGTTCATGACCACGGGGCCGGCAGTGTACGGTTTCGTGGCGGTTTGGAAGGCCTGTCACCTTGGCTGGTGGGCCGCCGCCAGCCCACCAACCAACATTCGGTTTTGACGGGTCGACTGTGGCTCGTACACTTCGGAGAGTTCGTGGTGAGCATCCTTCGTGGGTCAAAACGTGGGCAGCATAGTGTCGATCATCGTAGCGGGAGTGCTAGCGGCTTTGGCCGGTACCGCGATTGCGATGGCCCTGCGGCCGATCCGTGCCGCGCGACGTGCGGAGCAGTTGTCCCGAATCCAGCGGGATTTCCACCGCCAACGGGAGCAACTGGAGGCCAAGTTCATCGACCGGGCCGCCGCCAGCGGCAAGCCACGTGGCCTGACGTGGACGAACGTCAGTTTCGATGACGATGTGATCTATGCCCGTGATCGCCGCAACCAGTGCCTCAAGGCCCTCGTCGCGATTGAGGTGAGTTTCGAGGCCGTGGTGGGGGGCGGTATGGAGGAGGTTGAGGCGGTCTCGAACGTGCGGGCCGCCACGGCGGAGTTTCTCTACGACGGAACACGCTGGTGCACGGCGGGACGTGTCTACTTCAACCTCGCGCCGTCGGCGGCCGTGAAGTATCTCAGTGCTGATCTGGAACTCGTTGCCGAAGAGCACGCGGCCGCACGGCCCTGATGCCGTCGGGCCAGACCCGGATGTCCCGCATAGGCGGGGCCGCGCACGCAGTCCGGTAGTTCAGGCAGACCGCGGCGAGTGTGCCGGTTGTGTCGCAGAAGCGGGATAGGACGGTCCGCCGCGTCGATAAGTAAGGCGGTTCGACAGGGGAAGTGGCAAGGGGGCCATGTCGTGGTGCTCGTTCGCGCTGGCGTGCTTACCGGGCTGATGCTGACGGCGGCGATCATGTCGCCCGGTATCCTCCGAGCCGCCGATGGTCAGGGGCGTCCGTCGCTCATGCCGGCAGTGCCGCCGGAGCAGGTGGCGGGAGGGCATCTCCGCCGCGCTCGCGATCTGACGGCTGCCTCATCTGACCTCGCGAAAAAATGTGACTGGCACGCAGTCGACGGCTACTACACGGCCTGTGAAGAGGCCTGGAACGCCATCTGGACCTGCCCGGGTTCGCAGGAGATTCTCTGCGAGGCGTCGGCCGTCTACGCCGACGCGCTCCAGGGACTGCTTGAATCCGCTCACTGCCATGGCCGGCTCACGGGGCAGGGGCTCATCATCGGCCCGACCTGGCAACCGGTCTGCGTGCCGATCCAGACGCGGTCGCTGCCCGTGGATGACAATGTGATCGAGTCGATCGAGGCGGCATGTCCGAAGGACGACAAACGGATCTCCCGACGCCAGGTGCGTGGGGGCTTTGGTCTGCCGGTCTCTGTGCGACTGGCCAAGGGCGCCGAGGGGAGCGTGGCAGGGGATTTCGCACCGCCGCGACAGTCGATCGCCGCCACAGCAGTGCTGCGGTTCCAGATGCCAGGCGACGAAAATGCCCTGGAAAAGTTTTCGGGCCCATTGGCCCGCGACCATGCCCCGGCCATCCTCGATCTGGTCAACCCGATGGAATTCGCCGCCGTCCACATTGGGCCGGCGAAGCCGCTGCTCGCGGCCGATCTCACGTCGCCGCTGCTCGACATGCTCGAGAGCCTGCCACAGACCAACGCCATCCAGGGATTCATCCAGCCGTTCGGCGCGGGCGACACGCAGCCACGGCTGGAATTCCTCCAGCCGCACCAGCGTGGCAAGATCCCGGTGGTGTTCATCCACGGCCTGGCCAGCGACGAGGGCACGTGGTTTGACATGATCAACGAACTGCGAACGTGGCCGACCTTTCACAACCGGTTTGAGGCCTGGTTGTACCACTACCCCACCGGCGCGTCGTTCCTACAATCGGCCGCGGTGCTGCGCCGCGAGCTCACTTCCGCCGTGCAGCGGCTTGATCCACAGGGCACCGACCCCGCGCTCAAATCGCTGGTGCTTGTCGGCCACAGCATGGGTGGCCTGCACGCAAAGTTGCAGGTGGTGGAGCCCGGCACGGCCATGTGGGATGCCATCGCCTGCCGTCCGTTCGAGGAAATCCACATGCGGCCGGATCTGCGACGTCAGGTGGCACCGGCCTACTTCTTTCATCCGCTGCCATTCGTGAAGCGACTGGTATTTATCGCTACGCCTCACAGCGGCTCGGCGCTGGCGTCGCTCGGGATCGGCCGCGTGGCGTCTCTTACGGTGCAACAGCCTCCAGAGATGAAGGCGATCCACGACGAGATCATCCGTGCCAACCCGGAATCGTTTCGGCCGGACTACGAACGGAGCCTGCCAACGACGGTGGACGTGCTCGAGCCCAGTTCCACAATTTTGCAGGCACTCCACGGGCTGCGAGTGCCCTGCTGGGTGACGACGCACAGCATCATCGGCAATGCCCATCAGTCTCCCGTCGGGGAGGGTGGCGACTGTATCGTGCCGGTGTCGAGCGCCCGGCTACCAGGCGTGGTGAGTGAGATCACGGTGCCGGCGAAGCATACGCAGGTGCATCACCATCCGCAGACGATTGCCGAGCTGGAGCGAATCCTCTTGCAGCACCTGCGCGAGACAGGGCTCTGAGACCGCCCTCGAACCGCTCGGCCTCAAACCCCTCGCCAGTGAGCCTGGCCTACGAGCTGAGGCGAGTGCCGTCGCTTAGGAACGGACCGGTGACAGCCCGGATGCCTGCGCCGTCGCCCGATTCGCTACGGCCGGTTGCACGCGGCCCGTGATGGATGTGCACCGCTCGACCGCGAGTGTTTCGGCCGCGACGACGACAAAGGTTAGGGACGAGTAGACGAAGTAGAGCCAGTGGAGGGTGGCTGCCGAGAAGGCGAATCCCACGCCACGCTTTTTCAGGCAGAGTCGGTAGAAACTGCTGTTGAGCGCGATCAAGGCCAGTCCGCAGGACAGGGCCAGCCACAGGGCGATCGGTGTGAATGCCGCTACTACCAGGCAGCCAGCGAGCAGGATCGAACAGATGCCACTGAGACGGCCACGCCAATCCAGGTTGAGCGAGGCTGGCAGCTCCCGGCTGTTCATGATGAGGTGCGTCCACGGTCTGGCGCGGTGCACGATGTCTGTGATCACCATCGATGCGACCGTCCATCGCTTGAGGTGCTTGCAGAGCAATTCGGGCAGAAGCACGATGCGTCCGCCGTTGGCCGTGATCCGCATGCCGAGTTCGATGTCTTCCACGCTCGGAGCGGTGTACTTCTCGTCGAAACCGCCGACATCGAGAAAGGCCGCCGTGCGGATGGCGCCACAGCCCGACCAGAACGTGCCGGCCTTACCGGGGTTCGACGCGTGCGTGTGATGATGCAGCAGATTGCGGAACACACTGGCTACGCCATCTGCTGACGGTTCGTCGTCGTAGGTGCCGAATAGACCCACCATATCGTGATCGGCATCGAAGGCGGCTTGCACGCATTCGATTGCATCAGATGCGAGTTCCACATCGGCGTCGACAAAGAAGAGGATTTCTCCCCGGGCTGATTGGGCCGCAAGGTTGCGTGCAACGGCTGGCCCTGACCGGACGCCCGTCGTGACGATCGTGACACCGGGCCGATCGAGCCATGCAGGGGCCGCTGGAGCGTCCCCGTCGAACACGAAGACAACCTCCACGTTTGACGTGGAGGCGGACATGAGGGAGAGAATCCGCTGCGCGCACCGCTCAAACGTGCCCGTCCAGAAAACAGTGGGCATGATCACGGAGATGTCGATCGGTCGCGCGGCAGCCGGTTGGGAACTCGGCGACGACATGGACTGATGGTTGGCTGTCGCCTGATGGGATACCGAGCGGCCCTGCTTGACAATGCTCACGATCGTTTTCTCCGGTCTTCCATGATCAAGCCATCTCCTGCGAAGCACTCTCTGATCAACACCCCGTGAGGGAAACGGGGGAATGCAACGCTTTCCATACGCTGAAAAGCGAATTTTAGTTCAGCATTTGATAAACGCTAGAAAAAAGCTTTCCTCGGCCAACATTTTCACGAAAACCACCGTGTTTCATTGATGATATGGTGAAAATGGCCAGGGGAAGAGGGGCGGGAGTCAGCGGAGACGCCACTCCCGAGTGGGGTAATTGCGAGCGTTCGAGACGGGTCAGCGATCGTCCGACCGGAGTTCGAAGTTGCACACGTTCCTTCCAGCGGCCACCCGAGCCTCAAGCTCGGAGTGGGAGTGGTAGCGTGGCGGGAGGAGTTCCCGGCCGCCGTTTTCCTCGCTTGCCGTGGTGATTCTCACCGTGTGCCGGTCAACGTTGGCACCACGAATATCCCTTAGGTAGGAGAGCTCATAGCGGCCGCTGGCATCGGTGGTTCCCTGCGAGGTGCGGCCGGCACCTGCCGGGGTGAACAGCACGGTGGCGTTGGCGAGGGCTGCGCCGTCGAGCATGACGGTGCCCCTGACCCGGCCCAGCGGCGGTTGCTGCGACCCGCTGCAGCCGAGCAGGGTCAGCGCGACGAAGGCGACCGGGAATCCCCGTCGAATACCGGTGAGGAAGTGCGCAGGAGCGGGAGTGAGAAGGAGCATCACGATCACGGGCTCCAAGGCCGGTCAATAGCCGGCCGTGGCGAGGCTTGCGATGGCTTCGTCGGCCATCGATCCCAGACGCGGGAATACGGAGTTGTTGTCCTTGCAGTCGACGAATTCACTGAGCCACTGGACGGACCCGTCGACCATCGCGAAGAAGCAACCGCCGGCATGCTGGCTGCCCGGAGACTCGAAAAAGATGTTGTTCATGCCGCCGGGATTGGAATGACCCGGGTCGGTCGCCGTGACGAAGAGCGTGGCCACTCCCCCCACGGCCCAGCCATCCTGGCTGGTGCGGTTGTAGGTTTTGGCGGCGCTGGTTGCCCCGGCGACCGGCCGAAGTCGCTGCAACTCGCCCAGCATGATCGTGTTGGTCAGGCCGTCGATGACGGACGCCAGCGGCCGGCCTTTGTTTGGGAAAAACAGGCCCTGACGGCGCCCGTTGGAGCCGACGACGGGAGTGTTGATGTCGGTGAAGCGGTGATCCAGACTCGTGTCGTTCATGAAGCCGTCGAGGCGGCCGTAGCAGCCGCCATAATCGGTGCCGCCGCCCCTCCAGTTCGCGTTGACCAGGTTTTTATGGTCATCGCGATCGATACGGATGCCGGAACGGCGGGTAGGGCAATAGAGCGAGGGGATGTCGGCTTGGGCCACGGCGGCATTGCCCAGCACGTTGGTGGAGTGGTCCCAGAGATTCGCGAGATGCGCCTGTTCCATGAACGGCAAGACCGGCAGGATCCAGCTCGACCCGTGCTTGGTACCCGACATGAACGACGTCAGTCGGGCCTCGGCCCAGGGGTTCCAGCAGCCGGTGCACGTCGTCGGATTGGTCGCCTCGCTGACTTCAGCCGCAGCCGGGAGCCGGCCACTACAGGATTCGTAGTTCAGCAACGCCACGGCCAGCTGCCGCAGGTTGTTTTGGCATGCCGTTCGTCGAGCCGACTCCCGCGCTGCCTGCACGGCTGGCAGCAGGAGGGCGAGCAGGATCGCGATGATTGCCACCACGACGACGAGTTCGACGAGACTGAAACCGCCCCGAAACGCCTGAATCGCAGGGCTGCACCGTTGCTGCCACGGGCATGGCGAGAGCGGCTGAAATTCCCTGGTGATCGTGCTCCATCCGTGCCAACTGCTGATCGACCTCTCCCTGAGTCGACCCGTCCGTGCCTGAACCACGTCTGTCGATTCCTTTCACTTTTTCAGTGGAGCGTGTCCTGAATGTGATGCCGAAGCACAGAGTCGATTTATACGGGTGATCAAACCCCCCGCAAGTGGCTGTTTGAAGTCTGCGGCGAAACGCATCGAGGAGCCACAGAGAAGGCGTCGAGAGGACGCACGAAAAGAAAAGGACCCGTGGTTGTGAAACCACGGGTCCGGAAGCGGCTCTAGAAGTGTGGGTCTTTGGGGGGGGGAACAGCCGCTGAAGAGATCGGTGAGTGTTTTGTGGGGAGGACTTCCTCGCCTGTCCAAACCCTACCCCAAAATTGCGGGCGTGTCGAATCCGGCCTGGGAATTTTTTGAAGACCCCGTGGAGCCAGCCGTTATCCGCGGATTTTCCGGTGCTGTGAGGCTTTTTCCGGGGCCCTGGCAGTGGACACTTCTCCGCCCAGAGACCGGTTCGGTAGGCTAGCCGCCGGCAGGCGGATCGGACTCTCGAGATCCACACGCGTTCCCCCCCAGCGGTTCACCCCTCAAGGTTCCACATCATGGCAGCCACGTTTGTCGACCCGTTTTCGGCCCGCGCCACCTTCGACACCGGTTCCGGTCCGGCCACGCTCTACCGTCTACGGGCCCTCGACGACGCCGGCATCGCGAACACTGCTCGGCTGCCCTATTCGATCCGAACCGTCCTCGAGGCCCTCTTGCGGACCTGCGACAACTACGAGGTGACGGAGGCCGACGTCCGCAGTCTCGCCACCTGGAACGCCGCCCAGCCGGCCGAGACCGAGATTCCTTTCAAGCCTGCACGCGTGGTGCTGCAGGACTTTACGGGGGTGCCGTGTGTGGTGGATCTTGCGGCCATGCGGGCGGCGATGAAGCGTCTTGGCGGTGATCCACGCAAGATCAACCCGCTCGTGCCGGTCGACCTCGTGATCGATCATTCCGTGCAGGTCGACTTTTTCGGTGCGGCTGATTCACTGGCAAAAAACGTCGATATCGAGTTTGAGCGGAATGCCGAACGCTATGCCTTCCTGAGGTGGGGACAGCAGGCGTTCCGTAATTTCCGTGTCGTGCCGCCGGCGATCGGCATCGTCCATCAGGTGAACCTCGAATATCTGGCCGGTTGTGTCTTCCTCCGCGACGATCCGGCGGCGGGCAGCGGTGCCGGGAAGGGGCTTAAAGTCGCGGTGCCCGACACGCTCGTCGGGACCGACAGCCACACGACGATGATCAATGGTCTCGGGGTCGTGGGCTGGGGCGTGGGGGGCATCGAAGCCGAGGCCGTGATGCTCGGGCAGGCCTTGTCGCTGCTCTTGCCGGAGGTGGTGGGCTTTGAGTTCACCGGCCGTCTGCCCGCCGGCGCCACCGCGACCGACCTCGTGCTCACGGTCACCGAAATCTTGCGGAAGGAGGGCGTAGTCGGGAAGTTCGTAGAGTTTTTCGGAACTGGACTCACCGGCATGTCGCTTGCCGACCGTGCCACGATCGCCAACATGGCCCCCGAGTATGGCGCCACGATGGGCTTCTTCCCGGTCGATGACGAAACGCTTCGCTACCTCCGCCTGACCGGGCGACCGGCGGAGCAGGTGACGCTCGTGGAGCGATACATGAAAGAGCAGGGACTCTTCCGTACGGCCGCCGCGGCCGTACCGGAGTTTACGAAACGGCTCAGCCTGGATCTCGGCAGCATCGTGCCGAGCCTGGCTGGCCCCAAGCGGCCGCAGGACCGGGTCGCTCTGCACTCGGTCAAGAAAACATTTGCCGAGTCGCTCACAGCCCCCACGGCCAAGCGAGGCTTCGCACTTGAAGGGCCGGCCCTATCGCGGACCGGAACCGTCAAGGACAACGGCCATGACTCCACGATCCACCACGGCGCGGTGGTGATCGCCGCCATCACCAGCTGCACCAACACCAGCAACCCCAGCGTGATGGTGGCTGCAGGTCTGGTGGCCCGGAAGGCGGTGGCCAAGGGGCTCGCCACGAAGCCATGGGTGAAGACGAGCCTTGCCCCCGGATCCCGTGTCGTCACTGACTACCTGGAGCGATCGGGCCTCGACAAGGACCTCGACGCGCTCGGCTTCGAGACCGTCGGCTACGGCTGTACGACCTGCATCGGCAACTCGGGTCCGCTGCCCGACGCAGTCGCCAAAGCCGTGGCGGAAGGGGATCTGGTGGCCGCTGCCGTACTCTCCGGCAATCGCAATTTCGAGGGCCGGGTCAATCCGCTGGTGAAGGCCAACTGGCTGGCCAGCCCGCCGCTGGTTGTGGCCTACGCACTGGCGGGTACCACCGACATCGACATGGATCGCGAGCCGATCGGCAGTGGCCGCGATGGCCAACCGGTGTTTCTCCGCGACATCTGGCCGACGGCCGAAGAGGTGCGGCAGACCGTGGACGCGTGCGTGCTGCCGACACAGTTCCAGAATCGCTACGGCAACGTCTGGAATTCGAACGAGCGGTGGAACGCCGTGCCGACCTCCGCTGGCGAACTCTACGACTGGCAGGCTGCGAGTACCTACATCCAGGAACCGCCGTTTCTGGCCGACATCACCCGCGAAGCAGCGGCCCCGCAGAGCGTCCGCGGAGCCCGCGTGCTGCTGGCCTTGGGCGACAGCGTGACGACCGACCACATCTCGCCGGCCGGCAGCATCGCCAAGGCGAGCCCGGCCGGGCACTATCTGATGGAGCACGGCGTCGAGCCGGTCGAGTTCAACAGCTACGGTGCACGTCGCGGCAACGACCGCGTGATGACCCGCGGCACGTTTGCCAACATCCGCATCCGCAACCTGCTCGTGCCGGGCACGGAGGGGGGCGTCACGCGGTTTCTGCCGGGGACGGAGGTGATGCCGGTCTATGATGCCGCGGTCAAGTACAAGGAGGCGGGCACGCCGCTGGTGGTGCTGGCCGGCGCGGAATACGGCACCGGTAGTTCCCGCGACTGGGCTGCGAAGGGGACGATGCTGCTGGGTGTGCGAGCCGTGCTGGCCACCAGCTTCGAGCGGATTCACCGCTCGAATCTCGTCGGCATGGGTGTGCTGCCTTTGGTGCTGCCGGAGCCGTGGCAGCAGCTTGGTCTCACGGGTGAAGAGACGTTCGACATCCCGTTTGAAAACCTCGTGCCGCGGACGACCGTGATGGTGAAGGCCACGCGGCCTGACGGTACGGTGCGAGAGATTCCCTGCATGGTGCGGATCGATACGCCGGTCGAACTGGATCAGTTCCGCGCCGGCGGGATTCTGCCCTTCGTGCTGCGGAAACTGCTGGCGGTGTGACGCGGCCATCGGGCCGGACGGCGGATCTCAGATCGGGCGGAAATCTCTGCGCAGACGGCAAGGTCTCGATCTGCTTCGCAGCGGCGTCACCGCAGCGTATACTCGATGCCGTCGCCGCCCGAACGCGGCGTGTGTCGTTCAGGATCATGCAGTCAGGACAGACTGCATGCTTTGTCGCTCTCGCGTTTACTCGCACGGAGGGGAGCATTCGATGGGAGTCGGCATCATGAGCACGATGACTGGGGTCGGTGGTGAATACGGCGAGCAGTTGGTCGCGGATCGGAGCGGGCCCCGGGCACACGCGACGGAGTCGATCGAGCGGGTGGTCTTCGAAGAACTCGCCCGGGTGATTCCGGCAGCCACGATTCGCATCCTCACCCCGGAGTCGTCGCTGGCCGAAGGCGGTGTCGACGCCGCTCGCTTCCTCGACCTCATCAGCCGTATCGAGGGCCGCTATCAGATGCGGTTTCGCGACGAGTGGCTCCACGGCATTCGAACCTACCGGGATCTGATGGACTGTATCGCCGCCCGCATGTTTGATGAGGCGGACCGTGCAGTCGAGACCGCCGCTCGGGCCACTCGGAAGCCGGGCCATCAGGCAGCGGCGAACCGATCGCCTGCCGATGACCACTTCCCGTTTCCCGAGTGTGCTGCGCTCGAGGAGCGGCTCGCGGGGCTTGAGTCGGCCGGGCTCGAAAATCCCTTTCTCCGCGCCAACGAGGAGGTGCACGGCCGCACGGCACGGGTGGGAGGTCGCGACGTCGTCAGCTTCACGAGCTTCGACTACCTCGGCCTGGCCTGTCATCCGGATGTGACGAGGGCCGCCAAGAAGGCGATCGATCGCTTTGGCTGCAGCGCCTCGGCCAGTCGCATGGTTGGCGGCAATAACACGATCCTCGACGACCTTGACGCCGAACTGGCTCGTTTTCTCGGCACCGAGCGGGCCGTGGTGTTTCCCTGCGGTTATGGGACGAACGCCTCGGTGTTCAACCATCTGTTTGGGGCCGGTGACCTGATTCTCTATGACGAACTGGCCCACAACAGCATCATGCAGGGTGCGAATGCATCGAAGGCGGGCAAGCGTTCGTTCCGGCACAACGATTACGAACAACTCGACGGCCTGCTTCGCGACCTGCGGTCGCAATACAAGCGGGTGGTGGTGGCGATCGAGGGCGTCTACAGCATGGACGGCGACTATCCCGACCTGCCGAAGTTCATCGAGGTGAAGAAGCGGCACGACGCATTGCTTTACGTGGACGAGGCGCACTCACTGGGCACGATGGGTCCCGAAGGCCGGGGCATCTGCGACTTCTTTGGCTGCGATCCCGCCGACGGCGACCTCTGGATGGGCACGATCAGCAAAGCGCTCGGGGCCGGTGGTGGCTACCTCGCCGGCGGCGAGCGGCTGATCCGCTATCTCGGCTATACGACCCCCGCCTTCGTTTTCTCGACCGCCTGCTCACCGCCGAACGCCGCCGCGGCGCTCGAGGGGCTGCGGGTGATCCGTCGCGAGCCGTGGCGGGTGACCCGGCTTCGGGAGCGGTCGGAACTGTTCCTCAAACTGGCTGCCGACTGTGATCTCGACACGGGCTCGAGTGCTGACACACCCGTGATCCCGGTCATCGTGGGCAGTTCTACGCGGGCCATCCAGGTCTCGCAGATGCTGCTGCAGCGGGGCATCAATGCCCGGCCGATTCTCTATCCAGCCGTTCGCGAGAGCGCCGCCCGCGTGCGGTTTTTCATCACCAGCGAGCACAGCGAAGAGCAGATCGCCCAGGCCGTCGAAACCGTCGCTGATGTGATGGAGGCGACTGCCTAACCAGCCAGTTTGCCGGCGGATGGGTGGTCGCTTCCCGGGGCCGTCCAGGACAGCGCAGGGCTTCCGAAAATGCCGTCGCGCCGAACGGTCTGCCGTCGTCGCACGAAGGCGTCGGTGACCACCAGGAGCGCCGGCAGAAAGACGAGTTCTGCGACCGTGGCCGCGGCCACGGCGGCGCAGGCGAGCATCCCGAATCGTGATAGCGCCGGCACGGAACTCACCGTCACGGCCGCGAATCCGATCGCCAGCACGAGGCCTCCGAGCACGACCGCATTGCCCGTTTCCGCCACGGCACGGCGGACGGCGGTCGCGATCGACAGCCCCTCGCGCTGCTGACGCTTCAGCGCCGCGAGCACGTGCACCGTATCGTCCACGGCCAGCCCCAGGCAGACGTTGAACACGATCACCGTGGCGGGATCGAGCGATTTTCCGAGCCACACGAGCAGTGCCCCGATGACGGCAAGCGGAAACACGTTCGGGATCAGGCTCACGAGGCCAGCCAGCGGCGAGCGGAAGGCCACGGCGAGGACGAGGCCGATGACCGCCACCTCCAGCAGTAGGCTGGAGCCGAGGTCGTGGACCAGTTGGCGGATGTTGCGGGCGGAGACGACCGACATTCCCGCCAGTTCGAACGTCCAGCCGGGGCGGTCGGCGGCAAGGCCGGCCAGACCCGCGTCGATGCGGGCGTAAACACCCTCCAGCGTTCGCGATCTGGTCGCCCACGCGGGCCCGCACAATCGCCATGCGGTTCTCCTCGTCGACCAGATCGCGAAACTCGGCGGGGTCGAGCCGCTGCCTGGCCCGCTGCGGCACCGTTTTGGCCACCGTGGCCAACGAGAGTGCCCGCGTGATTCCCCCGGATTCATCGAGGACGCTATGCACATCGTCAAGTGATTCAAGCACGCCCGCGTCGAGCCAGCCGAGATCCTCCGGCCAGCGGACCACGACATCGACGCCCATCGCGCCGCCAAACTCGCGATCGACGCGGGTGAGCGTCTGGGAGGCCACAGCCTCCCGCGGCAGGCTATCGATCACTCGGTTGTCGGCGTCGAGTCCTGTGGCCAGAAAAGCAAGCAGGAGTGTGGCAGCACAGCCCACTGCGGAGATCGATCGAGGGTGTCGGACGGAGAACGCCGTGAGCGCGTTGGCCAGGCGGCCCGCAAGCCGGGACGATCGTCCCAGCCGCATGCCGCTGAAGGCGGAGGTAGAGGCGAGCAGGGGGGTGAGCAGCGTGACGGCGAGGAAGCTTGCCACGGCGCCAGCCGCCGCAGCGAGCCCGAAGATGCGGACCGCATCGATGCGAGCTGCCGCGAGCGAGGCAAACCCGATCGCCGTCACCAGACTCGTCAGGCCGCACGCCGCCCCCACTCGGCGGATGGCCCCACTCGATGCGGCCACGCCAGCGACCCCGCGGCGGGCGCTGCGGCGCATGTCTTCGATGAAGTGGATCGAGTCACACGTGCCCACCACGAGCGCCAGCGAAGGCACCACGCTGGTCAGGAGGTTGACGGGCACGCCGCAGAGGCCGACGATCCCCATCGCCCACACGGCGCCCACGAAGGGCGGCACGCAGGCGACGATGGTCGACCGCAGGCTACGTGCCACGGCCGCCGAGAGCACAACGGCCAGGCCGAGGCCGAGTGAGTTGAAAAAGAGCATGTCGCGGCGAAGTGCCAGCGCCGCCTGCTCGCGGAGGGCGGGCATGCCGGTGAGGGCAAGCTTCAGCACGCCGTTGCCACGGTCTGCGTTGTGGTCGGCGAGGAGGTTCTCGATGCGGGTCACCACCTCGCCGAGCCGCGGCGGCTTGTCGGCGGCGGCATCCAGGCGGGCGATGATCAAGACGGAGGAGCCGTCGCTTGAGAGCAAATGGCCTTGAATCAGTGGGTGGTCGAGGGCACGGGTCTCGGCGGCCTCGGCTTCGGCGGGGGTAAGCTCACCCTCGACATGCGGGATCACCGGCAGCATCGCGCCGGCCATACCCTGGCGGCGGATGTCGAACATCGACCGTACCTGCTCCACGCCGTCGATGGTCGCCAGTCTGTCGGCGAGCGAGCGGAGTGCCGCGAGCGACGGACCATCGAACAGGTTCCCCGAGCGGGCCGAGGCACGGATGATGCAATCCCGGTCTGGAGCGCCGAAGTGGGCAGCCACCTCGTCGACCAGCCGGAAGTCGGCGTTGGCGTCACGGAGCAACGACCGCAGATCGTCGTCAATCCTGAGACGGGACAGGCCGACGGCTGCTAGGAGCGTGAGGAGTCCGACGGCAACTGCGGCACCGATTCGCCAGTATCGCGGGCCGTCGTTTGGGGCCGCTCCCGGCTCGCCAGCAGGTGCAGTTCCTCTGGATCGACGATCCAGCCCCGGCACCCCGGCACCCCGCAGCGGCACGGAATCGCCGCGTCGGCCGGCCAGCAATAGTCGATCAGCAGCTCGTCGCCCGCGTTGATCGAACGGATCGTTTGCAGCCACAGCCGGTCTTCCTGAAGGCTTCCATCCTCGTCAAACCAGTAGAAGAGCTCACAGTTGGGATCGCAACTGTGGTTTAGAAATCGTAACGGAGCGGTCGGTTCCAGCACCCTGCCGCTCGGCAATTCCATGCAATAGCTCGGATCTTCGGGCTCCACCGGAAAAATCTCGCCTTGGATCTCGCCCAGCACCATGCCGGCCTTGAGTTTCCGGCGGGCGAACACTCCGCGACCAACTGGCGTTTCGTCGACGCGAACCAGCTGGCGGAGCCTTTCAGCACCGGTGGTGCGGGCCGTTTTTCCCGATCCGGACTTTGGTTTTGCGGGCCGCTCCGAAAGCAGATTGCTATCCTGTGGTAGGGTCATGGGTAGTCGTCGGCGTTTCCTGGGCGGCATTTCTCAAAGCACTGGAAAACTCTAGCGGTGATGAACAGCGTCCGTCAACGGTTGCCCTTGAACGAGGCCCGACTGCAGGGTGCTCGTCGCTGCTTCGGCGGTGTCGTGCTCCTGCTCGCGTGTGGAATGCTGTGGGCTCTGCCCACGCGGGCTGAGGAGGCGAAGGTGACCCGCCCACCATGTCCGCTGCGCATCGCCTGTTTTAATGCGGAGAATCTCGCCGCCCCCGGCGAGCGGACCACCCTCACCCGGTTCCGGTTCGAACCAGCCCGTCGGCGTCACCTCGAGCACATCGCGGCCGTCATCGAGACTCTGGCGGCGGATGTCGTGGTCATGCCGGAGGTGGTGTCTCGCGCCGGGGTCGACGCGGTCGTGGACCTGCTCCACGCCAAGGGGCTGCGGGAGTATCGCGGCTATCACGTGGACGGCCGGGACAAGTTCTCCGGATTCGATGTGGCCATCCTCTCGCGGATCGAACCTGACGAGGTGAATGGTCGGCCGATTCAGATCTTCGTGCCGTCAGGAAACAAGCGTTCGTCCAAGCCTGCTGGGGATGGCGACGATCAGACCGAGGGGGGAGACGATTGGCTCCGGCGTGCCTACAGCCACGTCGACGCCCGCGGCGTCACCCGCAACGAGCAGGCGGTGTTGCAGCGGCATGCGGTCGCCTACTTCACGGTCTGCGGCCGGAAGATCGGCCTGCTGGGGCTGCATCTGAAGAGCAATCCATCCGACGTTGGCAGCAACGCGCAGCGCTCGGCCGAGACGGCGATCGCCCGCGAAATCGTCCGCCGGGAGATCGTCGCCCGCGGCTACTCGCCGATCGTGCTTGGCGACATCAACGACTACGATCCTGACGTTCCGATGGCGGACGCCGGCCGTCGGACCCGGACGACCGTGCTGCACGACCTCAAGGATTATGACGACGCTTCTACGGGTGATGAACTCGTCAACGCAGCGCAGTTCATCCCGCGGGTGGCCGATCGCTACACGTCGCACTGGGATTTCAACGAGAACGGCGCCGCGGATAGCGATGACGTGTTTACGATGATCGACCACGTGCTCGTGAACCGCGATCTGGTGCCGGCGATCACCCGGGCCTTCATCTGCCACGCGATCGATCTCGACATCTCAGACCATTTCCCTGTCGTCGTCGATTTCGATCTCGGCAAACTGCCAGCTGAGTGACGTCGACACGGAGGGAACGCCATCCCGCGTGCCATGCGGATCCGGGAAAGCCCAACGACCCGGTGTCCCGTCGCTTCCGCTCCGGGCTTCTATTCAAGCGTTGCCGAACCGCCAGAGGGAACGCACCCTTCGAATAAAAGCCCCCGGCGGAAGCCGGGGGACTCCGGGTGTGCATGCCATCCCGCGTGCCATGCGGATCCGGGAAAGCCCAACGACCCGGTGTCCCGTCGGTTCCGCTCCGGGCTTCTATTCAAGCGTTGCCGAACCGCCTGAGGGAACGCACCCTTCGAATAAAAGACCCCGGCGGAAGCCGGGGGACTCCGGGTGTGCATGCCATCCCGCGTGCCATGCGGATCCGGGAAAGCCCAACGACCCGAAGAACGAGCAGGCGTCAGGGCCTGAGGCCCGCCAATCTCTACGCCTGTAGTTCTTCCCGCACCTGCTCGAGCAGTTTCTTGGTGGCCAGAATTCCCTCCGCCTCGGGCAGCGCGTTGCCCTCATACTCGATGCCGACCCAGCCACGGTAGCCGGCGGCCACGACCAGTTGCAGCATCCGACGGTAGTCGGTTCGCACCTCGTTGCCATCGGCGTCGAACTCGTGGCTCTTGGCGCTGACGGCCTTCGCAAACGGGAGCAGTTCTTCCACGCCGCGGTAGCGGTCGTAGTCGTGGAAGTTGCCGAAGTCGGGCAGTGTGCCGCAGTTCGGTTTGTTCACGAGTCGGATCACCCCCGACAGCCACTCGCCGTTGCTCGACAGGCCGCCGTGATTCTCCACGAGCACCGCCATATCCATCTGGGAGGCATAGTCAGACAGCCGCGCCAAGCCGTCAGCCGTCAACTTCTGCTGTTCCTCTGGCGTGCCCTTGCTCGCTGCATTCACCCGGATCGAGTGGCAGCCGAGCCGCTTGGCGGCCTCGACCCATGGAAAGTGGTTTTCGATTGTTTTGCTCCGGGCCGCGTTGTCGGGATCACCGAGATTTCCGAGTCCGTCGCACATGATCAGGACGTTCGTCACACCGTGATCTTCCGCCCGCTTGGCGAGGTCGGCGAGGTAGGCCGCGTCCTTCGCCTTGTCCTTGAAGAACTGGTTGACGTATTCGACGGCAGCGATGCCGAACTGTTCCTTCGCAGCCCGCGGGAAGTCGAGGTTGTCGAGTTTGCCGGCGAAGATCGTGCGATGCAGCGACCATTCCGCCAGCGAAATGCCGAAAAGAGGGGCTGGGATCGGGGCGTCGACGGCCCACGCCTGCGAACTGGCGATCGCTGCTGAGATGGCGGCCAGGAAGCCCCGACGATTCCATCCACGTCGGTTCACGGTGGCGGTGTGCTGATGATAGGCGGCGAAGTTTGGCATGGGTGCACCCTTGCCGGAAGAGTACCAGACGCCGATGCCGCGACACCATGCCGCACAGCCGCCATGGGAAAACCCCCCGACGTCCTCGTCGCCGGCGTCAGTTGTTTTGCTCGTCCTGCAGGTATTCGCGGGTGCGGTAGGTCCACATCACCGGCAGCAACAGCACGGTGGCCGCGGCCATGCAGCCGCAGAAAAACCAGTAATAGGCCGCCCCCGACAGCATGGAATTGCCGGCCGCATCCTGGGAGAGAGTGTTGACCAGTGCCGTGAACAGGTTGCCCAGCGAGACGCTCAGCAGATACAGGCTCATGATCAGCGACTTCATCTGTGGCGGGGCCTGTGTGTAGCTGAATTCGAGGCAGGTGATGGAGACGAGGATCTCGGCGGCGGTGATCACGACGTAGGCCAGCAACTGCCAGCCCACGGAGGGCCAGCGGGCGGCCAACCGGGTGCCGTCACCGGTGATCGCGATGCCGGCCCCGACCATCGCCTCCGTTCGGGCATCAGTTGCATCGCGGACGGTTTCATTGTTCTGGAAGGTGTCGGCCAGCGCATTGAGGCCCGCCTCCCGCATGGCGGCCTCGGTCGCCCCGCGGTCCACGCCGTCGTCGGCGACAACAGCCGCCACCACACCGCGAAATCGTCCTGCCTCATCGTCGATCAGCCGCTGGGCGTGCGCCGTGATCGCGAAAGCGAGAATCGTCAGCAGGAAGCCGACGAGGATCTTACGGAGCGGCGTGAGAGGAATGAACCGCGAGATGCCGGGATAGACGACGAGGCTGAAGAGCGGGATGAACGCGAGCACCAGCAGTGGGTTGATCGCCTGGATCTGGCTCTCCAGCCACTCGACACCGAGAAACCGTCGGTCCATCCGCTGCGCCTGCTGCACCCAGGCACCGCCAGACTGGTCGTAGAGCGACCAGAATACGGCCACCAGAAGATAGAGCGGCACGAGTTTGAAAATGGCGGCCCGGCCCTCCGGGCCGAAGGTCTCCGCGAAGTAGCGCGGGCCCCGCGGCGGCACGTGGATGAATCTGTGCCGCCCCAGCCAGAAGACGAGCGTGGCAAGCGCCATCAGGATGCCGGGCACGCCGAAGGCCCAGCCCGCACCGTATTGCCGCAGCAGCCATGGCGTGAGGAGGGTCGAAAAGAACGAGCCGAAGTTGATGGCGAAATAGAACCAACCGAAGACCCGCTCCAGGAGGTGGCGGTTTGAGTGACCAAACTGGTCGCCCACGTGGGCCGACACGCAGGGCTTGATGCCGCCGGAACCGATCGCCACGAGGGCCAGGCCGGCCAGCAGCCAGCCCCGTGGTTCGAGCGTGGCCGCGAGCAACGGCTGCGGCAGATCCATGAGGGCGAGGCAGAGGTGTCCGAGGCAATAGACGACCGAGAGCAGCAGGATCGTCAGATATTTTCCCAGGAAGGCGTCGGCCACGATGCCGCCGATGATCGGGAAAAAATAGGCGCTGGCCACGAAGAGGTGCATCCATTCCCGCGACTCCGGCTCCGTCATGAAGTCGGGGCCGCCCGCCGTGGAGTGCAAAAACTGTGTCATGAACACGACGAGAATCGTCTTCATGCCGTAGAACGAAAAACGTTCCGCCGCCTCGTTGCCGACGATGTAGGGGATGCCTGGCGGCATGCCGGTGGTGGCGGAAGGCTGCGTGGCAAACCCGGTCTGGTTGGCGGTCGTGCTGGTCATGTCGGTCTCACGGGCCCACGCGGGGCAGGTTGGCAGCGTGGCCAGAACGGCTGACTGCCCTGCAGAATGTGGCACATCTGCCGTCTCTGGTGCAAACGCCGCATTCAGCAGACACTTATGACTCTATGGAATCGAAACCCAATCAGCCGAACCATCACGGCGAGCCCGCGGCTCTCCAGCAGGCGGGGGTGCTCGTCATCACGGTCGATCGGCTGCCGGCGTGGATGCTGGCCGCCTACGGCGCCACCTGGGTGTCGACGCCGGCCCTCGACAGCCTGGCGGCGAGGGGCGTTCTTTTCGATCGCGTGATTGCGACGTCGCCCGCTCCCGATCAGACGCTCCACGATCTGGTTGGCCAACTGTTCGCGGCCGCTGGTGGCTGGCAGGCCGCGGTCGTGACCGACGATCCTGCCGTGGCGGCGGGCATGGCTGCCGTCACGGCCGCCGAGCCCACCGTCAGCGTCCGACTAGTCGAGGCAGCGGCCAAGACAAAAGTCGAGGAAGACGATGCGCGGACCAACATCGCCCGGCTTGTCGATGCTGCGATCGACACGCTCGCCGCGAGGCAGCACCGGTTGGTCTGGTGCCACGTCGGCAGTCTCGGCGTGGCATGGGATGCCCCGGAGAGGTATCGCGATCGTTACATCGACCCAGAGGATCCGCCGCCGCAGGGCGGGGCCAGTGTGCCGGGGTTTGCGGTCGATGCCGACACTGATCCCGATCGCGTCGTGGGGGTGCGACAGGTATTTGCCGGACAGGTGACCTTGCTCGACAGCCAGCTCGCCCGGTTGTTTGCTGCGGTGCGGAAGGGAGTGGACAACGCCAGCGACTGGACGGTGGTCGTTGTCGGCGTCCGTGGCCTGCCGCTTGGGCTCCATGGCTGGGTCGGCGTGGGAGGACCGGAACTACCGTATGGCGAACTGATCCATCTGCCGGCAATCGTCGTCGATGCGGCTGGGAGGATGGCTGCCCAGCGGTACGGCGGGCTGGTCGTGCCTGCCGATCTGGGGCGAACGCTTCGCGATTGGATAGCCGAGGCGGCTGGATCGCAGCCGCACGCATCGGCTGTCGATCCGCTGACGCCTTGGCAGGGCAGAAGCCTGGCGGGACTGTTCGAGAACTGGTCGGTGCCGGTTCGTGACCGGGTGGTAGTGGCGGGGCCCGATGGTGCTGCGATCGTCATGCCGGCGTGGCATTGCCTGCGAGCCGCCGGTCCTGTGGAGCCCGGCCTGAAACCCGAGCCGCAGCGGACCCACGAACAACCTGTCCGCCTCTTTGCCAAGCCTGATGATTTCTTTGAGCTGGCCGATGTCGCCAACCGCTGCTCAGACGTCGCTGGGCCGCTCGGCGAGTTGTTGGAACGTGCCATCGCTGGTGAGCAGAGGGCCGTCTGGGGGGCGTCGCTGCCCGATGCTGCGAGCGGATAACGCCATGGAAACATGCGTTTTTCGCCGATAAAACCCGCTTGGTGGCACAGGTTGGCCCCCGCTACCATCCCCGGATGGTGCGCCCACTGCCACAATCCGTTTTGCGATCGTCCTGCCGCAGCCGCGGGCTGGTCTGGCTGCTGCTCGCCACGGTCGTGCTGTCGGCCAACTGGGCGATGGTGCCGGCTGCCGCCCAGGATGCCGGACTCGTCGAACGCCCGGTCACCATCCGCGTGACCTGGGGCGGCGGGAAGGCCCACGCCTGGTCGGGTTCGATCCGGGTGGTTCCGGCTGAAGCTGAGGCGAAGGCCGCTCCTCCTGACCTTCAGTGGCAGACGCTCTGTACCGACCCCGATGCGGCCGCCACCGTCCACGCGGTTGGCAGCACGATCTTCGTGCACGAACCGAGCCGCCGCGGCGGCAACGGGATCGAGCTGGTGATCCCGCGCTGGCGAGGATCGCGGATCGCCGTAGGACTGGTGGCCGACGGCGACGAGCGGACTGCCTCGACATTCGAGGTCTCCGTCGCCGATCTGCTGGTGGAGGCCCAGCAGCAGCCGCTCGATCGCGACGGCAACCGCCTCGCCCTGAAGCCTGCCCCCGGAGATGCGCTCCGTGTGGAATGCTCCGTGCCCGCAGCGGTCGCCGGCAGCGTACCTGTCCCCACGACGATGTTTCGCCCGGGGGAGATCGTCCGCGTCGCCGTCGATCCGCTCCTGCCGAAGCGGTCGCCTGGATCAGGTGCGGTCGAGCTCCGCATGCGGCTCAAGGCTGCAGTCGACGCCGAGCCAACGGCTGCCCAATCACTGCTGCTCGTGGAGGCCGGCGGGGCGGCTGCCGCGTCGCCAGCTGAGCCACGCTTGCAGCGCTACGAGCAGGTCCATTTCGACATCCCTCTATCGGCTCGCGAAGGGGTTTACGACATCGAACTCGAGGCTGTCGAGCGGGGCGGCCTGCGCTGGTCCCGGCCACTTGCCACGCGGACGGTGCAGTTGTTGGCTGTTTCCGATGTCGACCCCGATGTCACCGCAACGGCATCAGACACCGGCTGGAAGGTGATCCACGAGCTCGACCCGGGCAGTCCACGGCTGCACGAACGGCTCCGCCGACTGCCGGGCGTTGGCAAATCCTATGTGCCGATGCCGGCCATGCCGATGCCTTCGATGTCCATGCCGTCGATGGCACTGCCGAACGTTGCTCTGCCCAACGTGCCCATGCCGAATGTGTCCATACCCAGCATGCCGATGCCGAAGCTGCCGATCCCAGCGGTGTCTCTGCCGTCGGTGTCGTCGGTGTCGTCGATGGTGCCCCGGCTGAGCGGTCTGCTGGCTGCGGGGCACTCCACCCTGGAGGTGCACGCCCTGGGGCCGATGCTGCGACTGCCACCGGCGCGATCGGCTGACGAGCCAGCGTGGGAAGGTATCGTGATCGCCGGAGCGCAGCCGGGACTGCCACATCTTGTGGAGGTGGAGTTTCCACTTGATCAGCGGGCGGTCGTGGGCGTGACCGTGCTGGAGGCCGACGCGGCAGAGGCGTCAGTCGAGGTCCGTTCGAGCGGCGGGTTCGAAGTGACTCCCCCCGTCGCCGCCACCACGAGCACGGGACCGACAGAGCTCGGCCGACACAGCTTTGTGTTTTGGCCGACTACCCGAAATCCGCTCGTTGTGATCGCCAATCCATCGCCCCACGCCCCGGCGGTCTTTGGCCGGGTGCGAGTGTCAGCCGGTCCGCTGCGGCCGCCGGCCAAAGCAGCCGCCGGCGCAGACCGCAGTCTCACCGCAGCGGCTGGTCGCGGCCGACGTGTGCATGCCTATGTGCCCACTCCAGACTTTTCCCAGTTCGGTGCCTTTGAGCGACCGGCCAGCGGTGCCGGTCGGCCGTTTGCAGACTGGAAAACGTTTCTCTCCGGGGCGTCGCATGCGGCGGAATGGTTTTCAGCGCAGGGTGCCGCGGGGGCGATGGTGGTCGTCTACCGCGAGGGCGCTGCCACCTGGCCGTCGCGGCTGACGCGGGGTGCTCCGCGTTGGGACAGCGGTGCCACGTCTGATGCAGGGCTCGATCCCGTTCGCAAGGATCTGCTCGGCATGCTCTGCCGCCTCCACGCCCGCGAGGGGCTGCGGCTCCTGCCGGCGGTTTCGTTCGATGCACCGCTCCCGGCCGTTGAGGCGATGCTTCGTGTCGGCGGCGCTGAGGCGACCGGCATCGCCTCCGTGGGCCGCGATGGGAAGCCGCGGCAGATCGAAGGTGGCCGGGGCTGTCATTACAACGTGCTCGATCCACGGGTCCAGCAGGCCGTGGAGGATGTCGTGCGAGAACTGGCGGGACGGCTCCAGGGGGCCGAGGCCGTCGATGGCTTGGCACTGGTGCTGCCGCACGACGGCTGGATGCATCTGCCCGGCACGGCCTGGGGTCTCGACGACGCCACCTTCTCCCGATTCCTCGCTGAGGTGGGTGGCCAGGAGCCGGCGACGGGTGGTGAGCGGTTTGCCCGGCGGGCGGCGCTTGTCGAAGGCCCGCTGCGGGAGCAGTGGCTGGAGTGGCGGGCGGAGTCGATGGCACGGTTCCATTCCCGACTGGCAGCCGTGTTGGCAGAGCATGAGCCACGGTGGAGCCTGCACGTGGTGCCCACGTCGCTCTTTGCCGAGGGAGAACTGGCGTCGCGATTCCGTCCCTCACTGGCCGCAGAGCCTGCCGACGCCGATCTGCTGCGCGAGATTGGGCTTGTTCCCTCGCGAATCACCGCCGATCGGCGGATCGTGTTCGTGTCGCCGCACGTCCATGCTGCAGCTGACGCGCTCCTCGACCGCTGCATCGTGGACAATGCCAACCGCTCTCTGCCCGTGGCCCGGGGCGTTGCCTGCGCGGCCCGCCGGGGAGTGATCGCGATCGAGCAGTCGCTCCCGTTGCCAATCGATCACATCGTGCCGCATGGACCGTTCGGCGGCGTGGCTGCAGCGGCTGACGTGGCGGCCATTCACGCGGTGGCCGAGGGGCCGGCGCGAGGCAGGTCTCTCGCGGAATCGCTCGTGACGTCGGATGTGGAGGTGGTGTTCGATATGGGGCTCCTCTACGGTCGTGTCGAGCCGACTTTCGATCGCTGCCTGCAGGCCTTCGCCGCGCTGCCTGCGGGAGGGCTCGAACTGGCCGAGTCGCTGGCCGCACCGCTCGTGGTCCGCAGTCGGCGTGACGAGGGGCGGACCATCGTGAGTGTCGCGAATGCGGGACCGGCCCCTTGTCGGGCCGGGCTCGCGCTCGCAGGCTCGCCTTCTGCGGTCGTGGACGCCGTCGATGGCACGCGGCTGCCGCTCGATCCATCGGGGGGCGCGACCGTGCCGCTGCGGCCCTGGGAGATCCGCACACTCGTGCTCGATGGCGGTGTGTCAGTGCGGGGATCGCGGGTGGAATTCGACGACGATGTGCGGACTGCGATCGCCGCGCGACTGGCCGACCTGAATCGCCGTCGTGCCGTGCTCGAGACACCGCGGCCACTCGACGTGCTCGACAATCCGGGGTTCGAGTTGGCCGGTCCGGGGGGCGCCGCCGCCGATGCGGGCGACCGTGCCCCGGGCGGCGGGGTGGGAGGCTGGGAGCTCGTGGAGGCGAGTCGCGGCAAGGTCAGCTTTGTGCCTGGCGTCAATGGTGCGGCTGGCCGCGGGATCGGTTTCTCTTCGGTGAACGGACTGTCGACCGTGCGGAGCAATCCGTTTCCGCCACCCGCGACTGGCCGTGTGAGCGTGGCCGTGTGGCTTCGCATCGCCGAGGGGGATCCACAGCCGCCGCTACGACTGGCGCTCGAGGGCATGCAGGAGGGCAGCGAGTATTACCGGTTTGCCCCGGTGGGCGGGCTGGCGGGCGGCAAGCCGCTCACACCAGGCTGGTCGCAGTTCGTTCTCCAGGTCGACGACCTGCCGGCCCACGGTCTGGAGTCGTTGCGGGTGCGGTTCGACCTGTTGGGGCCTGGCACCGTGGAGATCGACGGCGTGCGAGTCTTCGATCTGGCCTTCGACGAATCGCAACGAGTGCAACTGTCGCGGCGGCTCTCGTTGATGGAACAGCGGCTGGTGGCCAACGATCTGGGCTCATGCCTCGTCGAACTCGACACGTATTGGCCGCGGTTCCTCACGGAATTCGTCACGGACGACGCGGTAGCCGCGATGGCAGTGGTGCGTGATGATGCTCTGCGAGGCATGGAAAGCCCGGTGCAGCCGGCCCCGTCCACCGAACGCTCGGGCAGCATGTTCGACCGGGTGCGACGCTGGTGGCAGTAGCCCCGTCAGCCCTGGAATCGCCCCCATGGGGCTGCGACTGCTGCGATCAATGCGGCACGAATGTATGCCGCACCGTTACCTGCCGCACCTCGCGGCTTGATGGTTCATAGCAGCGGATGCGAATCTCGATCCCGCGGAGCGGAACCGAGTAGGGGGGGCGAGTATCCCGCTCGGCGTCATCGTCCACGACACCGTCGGCGTTGTTGTCGATCCCGTCCGTTCCGCCGTCCACTACGGTGTCGTTATTCTCGTCGATGCCATTGCACTCGTAATGCGTGCTCCACGTATCGTAGATGCGTGTCAGTTTCGAAAGGGTTGTGGCAGAGCCTGTGAGCGTAGTCGAGGCGGCGCCCGAGCCGAGATCGACATAACAGCCCAGGCCCGCCGGACTGGGCGTTGTGGCTCCCGCATAGCCCGGATCCCCGGGCACCAGTCCCACGCTGTTCCCTGACACGGCACGGATCGCCGCCGCCGGATCGAACACACGCACATCGAACGCCAGCACATTCCGTAGCACGATCTCCTCACCCTGCCGGGAACCCGAGAGAACAGCGGCGCCGCTCGACAGATTCCCCGCCGTGCCGGCATAGGGGAACGACCCGCTGCTGACCGTGCCCGCTGGATTGTGGGCGAACCGGTTTTCCCGCTTGGTGAGATCACCGAGGGTATTCGGCAGGAACTCGGTGCCCTCCACCCGGAGCGAGAGATCGTAGGACTGCAGAACCGAAAACGTCGCCGCGGGAAGCACGCCAAACGACGCGACCGCAAGCCGGTTGGACCTGCTCGCAAACGCCCCCGCGCCAACGTAATCGAGAACGAGCAACTGCCGTCGGTAGAGATCGTAGAGCGTCATCCCGGCCGTGGTGACGCTGGAGGGACGGCAGAACCAGGCCACCTCCGCTGTCCGCGATTCGATGGACGACGTGCCGGAAAAGAGTCCCACGTAGGGCCGGTCGAGCGTGCTGGTGGTGAACAGCAGAGCATCGTCACAGTCGCCGATCAGTTGCGACGTACCGAGCGACGTGTCGTTGGCGGAACCCTCGATGATCTCGAGGTATCCGGCGTCGGCATCGGCAGCCACCGGTGGAACCGTCGGGGCGGTGGCGCCAGCCAGATCGATCCGCAGGGCGTGTGAAATGGCCCGCAGTTGTGCCGACGTGATGAGCGAGGCGCGGCTGCGGGAGATGCTGTTGCCCAGAATGCCGAACAGCTGAGCGATGACACCCATGATGATCAGCGTGAGCGTCGTCGCCACGAGCATTTCCACCAACGTCATGCCGCGACGCACGCTCATTCGATGATCCTCCGCAAGAGGATCGCATCACGCACATTGTGGTTGCGGCCGCGTTCGTAGGCGACGGGAATCGAGCGGTCGAAGATGTAGAAGCCGCGATTGCGTTCGACGGGCGTCATCTCGAGGGTGCCGGCGGCGTCGCTGAAGTAGCCAATCGTCACCCAGACCGCAAACACGTTGGACCGGACGGTCACCACTCCCGACAGCTGGTTCATCGTCTGGTAGCGGAAGGAGGCGTGGCGGTCGGTGTTGCGGTGGTTGTTGAGGTCGAGCGAGCCGTTGCCATTGCCGTCTTCGGAGGCGTCGAGCGAGCCATTGCCGTTGGCGTCTTCGCTGACGAACGCGTCACGGTAGCCACCACTGCGGCTGGGGGAGGAGAGCTGGGAGCTTCCGGCGGCAGGCATGGTCAGGAACAGATCGCCAGGGCTTTGCAGGACCGATTTCCCCAACTGATCCTTGTCCCACCGCGGCAATGCGTCGAAGAAGTTTGGGGCCACCACGTCGGCATCGCCCTGGGCTTTTAGGCCGCCAAACAGCGCCCGCCAGGTGCGGGCATCGGTGATCGTGTTGACGTTCACACGCCCCGGCTCCCGGTAGTCGGAGAGCTGATTGAGAGGCATGACATCGAGGCCGAGTTTGGCCAGGCCGCCGCGGTTGGCCTGCTGGGTGGCAGTGGCGGTGCCGGAGAACACTGTGTTGTAGATCCCCGCAAACGGCGACGGCACATGAAGAAAATCGAAGAGTGACGCCGCGTTCGTGGCCGACCTACCGGTGACAGCGTCCCATGGCGCCGGCGGCGTTGCATCCTCGAAGAATCCCGGCAGGTGATTGAAGGGAGAAGTGGGGGCGGGGGAGCCGGCGACGGAGTGCGACTGCAGCAGTTCCGTAGGCGAGCCCACCGGCACAAGGGCCAGTTCATACACGGTGTTAAACGGCCTGTTCAAGAAGCAGAGCCAGGGGAATCTGGGAGTGGAGGTCTCCGATCCACCGTTGGCGTAGAAGCGGCTGGGAAGCCCGGTCAGCGGGTTGCCGTTGGAATCCCGAGTAAACTCCCTGAGGGTGCTCTTCAATTCGTCGGCAGTCGTGCCAAATCCAGGGGCCGCGTTGAGTTGTTTGGTTGGGGTCGTAATCAGAGGGGTGGCAGACCGCACGGGTGACGAGTTGGAGGCGGTCATGACGAGCGAGGGTGCAGGGTTCCCATCGGCCCGCACGCGACCACTCCAGATGTCGTATTCGGGGGTTGCTGCCGCAGGAGGATCGGTCCATTTGCCGCCCCGCTCGGCCGATCGAAACCGATAGTTCCGCTGGCTGGCAAATGAAGGGTCGTCCACGTTGGCCTGCGTGTAGCCCGCGGGCGGATTGGAGACAGCGTTGTTGGTGGCATTCATCGTGTTGATGACGGTCAGGTCGACCGTCATCGAATCGACGGTGATGTAGGGGTTTGCGGAGCTGTTGTAGGCGATGGTGGGATTGGCCAGTCGCTGCAGGTGCACAACGGCAAAATTGTCGTGCGTGCCGTTGAGCATCAGGAGCGGTGTGGCTGCCGACGTCGTGCCGGTGCCCTTGATGAAGAACTGCGGGCTGACGGTCGTGCTGCCATTGAGAAAGTAGCCGTCGAGCGGCGTGTCGACTGCGTGCTGCAGCGAAATGGGGTTCTTGCTGTCGTCATACCAATGAGGTTCTGCATTGAAATCGGGTGTGAACTTGTTGTTGGATCCATAGGCAAGTTTGGCGACGACCTCGTAGGGCTCCGATCCGTCGAAAGCCGTCGGCTCAGAGAGCGTCGGGGCGGTGCGGCCCGAGGTGCTGGCGGACGCATTGAAACGGAGCGGCACCTTGTTGATGTAGGCCAGTTCCATTCCCTGGGAGGGATTGGCTGCCGGCTGATCGTAGAAGTAGCCGTCGGAACTCTTTCCGCTGCCCTTCGGATTGGGCTGCGTGTCGTGGAAGTCGAAAATCAGGTTCTCGGGACCTGCCACGACATACTGCGACTGCGATGGTTCGACAGTGGCCGCCATCGTGGTCCAGTAGACACCGGCCATGCCGGTGCCGGAGATGACCTGCAATGCTGCCGGAGGTGGAGCAAAATAGAAGGCACGGTCGATCTTGGCGGTGGAGTTCGCCGCGGCGGGATCGACAAACTTGCCTTGGGCGTCAAACCCCGTGCCCCCTTCAACGTTCCCACGGACGGATACCAGTCGCCAGACCGGCGTCTTGTCGGAGGTGGGGGTCGTCAACGACAGGCTGATCGTCGTGTTTGTCGAGAACGAACTGGTGCCGCCAACGATGAGTTCGCTCGGCGTTGGTTCACCGCGGGCGGTTCCCGATGGCGAGAGCGTGACGTTTCCAACCGTGCCGCTGACAAGCTGCTTTGCCTGTGATTGCCACGGGGAGTAGAGCTCGATGAAAAAGGCACCCCACGGACGACGTGATTGATCCAGGTCGTTATCTGGATTGCTGGAAGCAGTGATCTTATTACCCTCGCTCAGGTCGTCCGTCCGCCGATTGTGCCATGCCAGGGTCTCCGTGATGAGAAGTTCCGGCCGTTCACACCCCCAGACAAAATCACCCGAGCCAGGTGACCATGTCGTGCTGGCAGGGCCAAAGTTTGCGTCGAAAAAAAACTGCGTCATCACCGAGTCTTCGTCGCGGAAGTCGACGACATTGACCGCATACTGGGCAATTTTTCGGGCATCGCTGGCCGAGAGCGTCCCGCTGTTGTTGGCTCGGACGATCGACACCATCAGGCAGTAGAGCTGACGGGCGAAGATCTGCCGACGTCCCAGCGGGGCAGTGGCATTGTTGCCGGTGGCGTCGTTGGGTTCGGTGGTCAGCGTGTCGTGGAACGGCCGATTGATATCCATCCGGTGCCCCAGCAGCACCTCGGGAGCGAAGAGGTCCTGCGGGCGATTGCTGCCGGTGCCGGTGATAGAGGTGCTGATGAAACTGGCGAAGGTGCCTCCCACGACGGTTTTCCAGCGGGTGCCGGGGATTACCGGCGTGTCCCAGCTCTCGGTGGTGAGTGCCAGCCGATTCCGGCTGGCATTGGTGCCGCTGAGAACGACGAGCCGGCGGCCGAGCCGGAGCGAGTCGGGATCGAAATACCGCAGCAGCCCCTCCAGATCGGCGGGCGTCAGCAGGTTGTCTTCGGGCGTAGCGGCGCCGGTGGGAGTTGCCGAATAGCCCGTCCGGGCGCCGCGACGGGTCAGATTCACCTCGTAGGGGTCGTCGACGACATCGTTGAACCCGCTGGCTTGGTACCAGACCGGTTTGTAGTAGACCGGCTGCCCGAAGCCGTCCACCCACACCCGCATGGTGCCGTGGAGATCCCCGGGTGCTCCAAATCGCCCAGGCGAGACGAAGTAATTGAAGGCCCGGTCTTTGTCGGTGCCGGAGGTGACGAGCGAGGCCCGCCACTGGTCGAAAAATGCCCCTGGATAGTCGTTGCTGCCGACGACACCCGGCTGTGTCGGCAGCGAGACCGCCGTCGACCCGTTCCAGCTCGTCGTGTCCCAGACGGCGTCACCATGGCGGCCTTCCACGCTGCCAACACGCGGGGTTTCCCTGCCGGTGAGAGGATCAGTTTCTACGGTCGACAACGGCATTCTGCCAGCGGTGAACCGGGTCGCCTGCTGCAGCATCGTAGACGTGCTCGTCGTCCCTGAGCCGGTCGGATCAAAGGCCAGTCCCCTCATGAGACTCACTCCCGCCGGGCCGCCCGGCGCACCCCGGGGCAATTGCTCAAGCGTCACGGTATCGGGCGAACTGGATCCCGAGGTCAGCGTCGGATACTGGTTGAGGTTTTCGGCGTCGACATTCGAGCCGTGAGCGTTGACATTCATGCGACCGTCGAGGTCGACGACAAGCACCGCCGCCCGGGGATAGACCATGCGTCCAAACGAGTCGACGAGAGGAGGGAGTCCGATATCCAGAAACCGGCTGTCGGCCACGCCGTCTCCATCGTTGTCGATCGAGACCGGGGACGTTCCTGAGTACAACGGTGCGGGCGTTACGGTGGGGAGCGTGCCGGACAGAATGCGAGTCAGCAGTGGATTGCGGGTATCGAAGCCGTCCCAGGGCTCGTTCGTGTCGCTGCTCGTCGCTGGATCACCGCTGAACTCCCGCCCATTGATGACCAGCGTCGGCTGCGTTCCGGAAACGGCGGCCACCGCTCCGGCCAGCACCGACTGCGACAGTGCTTGGCCGGCCACCGTGGGACCCGCCGCGATGATGACTGTCGGCGCCGTGGTGGAACCGCTGGCCTGCAGGATGCGGGTGCTCGTGCATAGCCCCGGCAGCAGCAGCGTGAGCACGCGGCCATTCAAATCAGAGACGTTCGTTGGCAGCGACGAACTGCCCGTGGTGGTGGCACCCAGGCCGGCCGTGGTGAGCTGAATCAGCGAGTTGGTCGTCCCGCTGCCGGTGGCGACCAACGACGCTCCGGTAATGCGGCCTGTGATCGCTGAGTTGTGCCCGTATTTGTCACCGAGAAGATCCTCTCCGCTCGCCAGGGCCGTGCCGCTCGTCAGCGTGGCCGTCGTGCCGCGGGCGACGGCCATGAACGCCGCATCGACCAGTTGGATTTCACCCATGCCTGCGGCGGTGTCGGTGACGGCGTTGTTGGCGAACGCGCGGGCCGACTTGTGAGCCCGCGTGGCAATGCTGAGGTAGGCCACCCCGAGCATCAGGAACAGCGTGAGCACACTCAGCACTACCAAGAGCAGCACGCCCCGACGGCGCCGTCCGCTGCGGCACCACCCGCATCTCAGGGAGTCCATGGGGAGTTCCTTTCGAGCGTCACAAAATTCTCGGCATACCCGATCGCTCCCTGCACCAGATGCACCCTGTTGGCCGCATTGGAAACGTCATGGTCAAACGAAAATCTCGCGCTTGTCACCAGGCCCCCAGATACCAGCGGCGCCGCCAGCACCAGCCGCCGCCATTCCCACGTCGTCGCCCCGTCGGAGATGAGCACGACAGCTCCCACTGGGCTGAAGTCCCGGAATGTATCCGTCGCCACACCCGGAGTGAACGTGGCGGTGGCCGTGGCGGGCGAGAACGTGCCTGCCAGCGGGGCAACGGCGGCGGTTCCGGTGCCACGGCGGTTGCAGACAACGACGGAGAGGCGAAAAAATTGTGGCAACGCATCGGTCGTCGCGGGCACGAGCGTGGCCAGCCAGGAGAAATTCCCCTTGCTCGCCCGCTTGCCGGCCGCTGTGTCGAACCTCGGAACAGGCGGATCGTCATTGGATTGCACGGCCTCATAGACAGGGTCGTCCTGCGACCGGAAGACCTCATCGGCTGCCACGGTGCCGGCACCAAAATTCCCGATGGTGACTGCGGTCAGCCCCGTGCTGGGACTGGCGTTGGCAAGACCGTTGTTTCCCAGCGGATCAACGATGATGGCATGTCGGTTCGATGACGCCGGGGCCGGGGTCCAGGTGGCTGGGTTCAAGATGCCGCGGGTGATTGCATCGGCCTTTGCAGCGGCCGCCACAGCGGCCCGGCGGTCATCGTCCATCGCCTTCTTCGCCTCGGAGGCACCTGCGGGAAGGAGTGCCACGACACAGGCCAGCCCGATCGAAAGAATGCCGAGCGACACCAGCACTTCAAGCAGCGTGATGCCGCGGCGATGGCTGGCGACATGGGCGGTCATGAGGCTTCACTGGCAACGGGAATCAGATGCCCCGCAATGCCTTCACGACGAATGCCTGCGAGTCCCCGATCGTCGAGGCATTTGCCGGGATTTCGATAACCTTCACCATCGACGTGCGAGGATCAACAAGAACCCATCGAGCCTGCGGGTTCTGCCAGTTTACCCCCGGGTCATCGGCGGTGGTACTGGTGGCATAGGCTGCGCCCACCTGGGAGCGAAGCCCCACGAGGAGGGCTACCGGTGTGATCGGAGGGAGGAGCGTGCGCACCCACGCTGAGGTGGTGGCCAGTTGCCGCCAGGCGGCCAGAGGCCGACCGCAGCGATCAAACTCGATCGCGACGGTTGTGGCATCGCCCATGCCGGTGACAACCGGGGAAAACCCGTATACGCCGATGGTCGAACACGACAGATCGATGCACGTGTCGTCGTTCAGGAAACCAACGGACGCCGACGCGCGGCGCTGTGGCGGCAGCCGCAACGTATAGGGGATCGACATGCCCTTGGACGGGAAGGCGAGGTTGGCGGCATTGCGGTTTGTCCCCGCGTCGGCGAGTTCGATCCTGCTGGTGGTTTGGGCGGTGAAGACCGTGGGAATGCCGGCGAACTCAATCGGAGCGGGAAGAACGTCGGCGGAGCAGGCGAGTGTCACGACCGCGTTGCCTGAGCCGGGTTGGGAATCAACGATCGTGGAACCGGCAACACCCGATCGCGGGCGGCCGGTCCGTAACGCCACGATGGCCTGTCCCGCACCGGACCCGGATGTCTCCGCCTCATACCAGGCAGCAGCCCCGTTCCGCGAACCGATCGCTCGGGAAGCCTGTTGGCCTAAATGCACCGAAACCGCTTCGGCGGCATCGACCAGTCGTCTCTTTCCGGAACGACCGTTGAGCACAGGCAACACGACCACCGAGAGCAGGCCGAGGATCACCACCACCACCAGCAACTCGGCCAGAGTCATGCCGCGACGCAGCGAGCCGGAATGGTAGTTCATGGTGTGACTACCTCGTGAGAAGGTCGTGGTTTGTGATGTTGTCTCGATATGCGTCGAGGTTGGCAGGATCGGGGGCTCCCACCAACACGGGTGTCTTCGAGTCTGTGCGCGATGGCGCGTAGGTGCAGGGGGAACTGCCGTTGGCCACGCCAAGAGACGCAGTCGGCCAACCGGTCTCCGCCACGCTGACCAGCCCATAGCCGCTGGCTGAACCTGACAGGGGGTCGTTCAGGGACTCGTCGGGGCCCGGCGAAAAAATCAGCGGGAACAAAGCGAATGCCGTGGCATCGACGTTGTTGGGATCGATGGGGTCGTGCGACGTGACGGCATTCTGCTCCTGCAGCGGGGAGGAAAAACCGGGCGCCCAGCGGATGAACGAGATCGGCCGCTTCCAGCCGTCCCAAAATTCAAGTTTGCCGTCCTGATCAATGTCGCCGATTCGATCCGCCCGGATGTGCTCAAGAAAATCGGGAAACATCCCCGACTGGGTGATGATCATGTAGAGGCACTCGGCACCGGCGTAGGCCGACGACGGAGTGGTGGACGTCTTCTTGTATTCGGCATAGCACTGGCCTGCCGGCGTCAGCGCCGTCGCCGATGAGTCTGGTACGTCCTCCCAGGAATCTGGCATCTCCTCGCGAATGCGGGCGCGGAGCGACGCCAGCTGCGCGGGGGTGGTCGGGTTCATCTGGACCGCCAGATCCTCGTATTGCTCCCACCGATCCAGAAGGGCGTCGTTGAGTTTCTGGATGATGAACTTGGTGGTGTCGCGGCGGCTGGCGCGGGCCGCGTTGCGCATGCCGCCAAGCATGAGGCCCGACAGGATCGCCAGAATGCAGGTGACCACCACCAATTCAATCAGTGTGAATCCAGCCGACCGAGCCCTGCCGATGCTGGGAAACGCCGCTGCCGGGCGGCCCGCGTTGCGGGCCTCGAACATCGTCGAAGGCAGACGCAGGGCGGCGATTTTTTTTACGGATGCAGTGGCTTTCATGCCCGCTCCTCGCAGCATTTCTTGCTGCGTGTCCTCTCGCTGCGTTTCCTCTAAATTGACTCTACGCTCGTGTTACCGCATTCCCTATGCCCCGGCGGTGGGGCTATCCAATTATTCGTTTCAGAAACAGATGGTGAGTAGCTTCTGGCTCGTAGAGACGCGAGGAAGTCCCGTTCGCTCTTCAGAACGCATTACGAAGCCGGGCACAAAAAGGTTCATTTTTTTGCTGACCGGCCTGTCGCGCCGCTGAGACAGTTGGGAACGCAGCAGGCTCAACGCAGCTTTTTGGCCTGCCGCGGAGCGAAATGGAGATCGACGGCATGCCTGATTGGATGAATCGTCAGGCAACGCGCGCGACTTCAGTCAATGGATTTTCTGCTCGTCCAGGGGTATCCAGCCAGTGCTGCGGTACCAGCCCAACACCGTTGTCGAAAGAGACAACGTGTTCTGTCCGTTTGACGTCATGAGATGGCAGTATGTCTGCACATCGATGCTGTCACGAATGTACCGCGTATGCCCATCAGCGAAAGCCGCGTTCACACCACCGGAGTGATTCGAAGACGGAAAGCGATAGCCGTCGGTCGACACGTTGATCACCTTCGGAGTGTTCGTTGGGGTCGGGGTAACGGTATCCGGAGTGCGTTTGGTAGTGACGAAGGGCAGCAAGAAAACGAGCGGAGATGCCTGATTTACTGGGGCCCATCCGGAACTGGAGTTGTAGTTTCGATACCCAGTCGCCCCGGATGCCGCGTTGATGTTGGAAGTGCCATTCCACTCCGGCTGAACGGGAACGCAGGCTCCGCAGCGCTCGCTCAATAAAAGCGTGGTCGATGTGCCGTCTCCGCTCGAGATGTAGGCCAGATTTGTTCTCGTAGGCGAGTATGTGCGAGTCGCCTCAGTGGAGGTGACGGCGTCAAGCAGCACGCCCTCCCCTTTGACTTGGTAGTAGTTGGACGATGAGCGTGAGCCGCCCTCGCCCTCGCCCTCATCCTCGTCGTCGTCGTCGTCGCCTTCACGGTTGTTTACGGAAGAAGTTGTTCCTGCTGTTATCACCATTCTTTCAGTGCCACTCCCGGCGTTGCCCGCGTAGGCAATGGGATCGCGCGGCGTTCCATCGCGAGGGGTCGTTGGGCACTGGAAAATCGAAATCGATGGGCTTGCGTCGGAAAGGTTGTACGTTTTGCCGGCCGCAAAAATCGTGGTGCTGTTTGAAGCGGTTCCGGAGGACCAAATCTTGTAGAGGTCGTTCCGTTCGAGGTTTGGCAGCAGGGCGATTGGCCAACCCACCACTAATCCATTGCCATTTGCAGAGCCTGGAAGCCGGTTTCGCCAGCCAGGAAGCGTTCTTTTTTGGTCGTCGTGAAGAATGAACGCTTTTGCAAGTTGATTCAGGTTGTTTGAGCAGGTGTTACGTCGTCCCGACTCTCTCGCGCTCTGCACTGCAGGGAGAAGCAGCCCCATGAGCGCGCTGATGACCGCGATGACGACGAGCAGCTCTATGAGCGTGAAGCCCGCCGGCTTGTCCTTCCGACTCGGGCAAAAAGCATGCTCTGGAGTCTCCGTTTTGAAAAACGGAGACGAGTTTGAGTGCTGTTGCCCCCGAGCGTTCGTCACGCCGTTTGCATTGGCATTCATGCTCGTTCCTCGGAGCTTTCTTGCTACCGACCTTGCCGCCGATCCTACCTCCGCAAAATCCCACGCCCACACCCTAAGTGGCCATTCAACGGCCTCCTAAGAGGGGTGGGGTTGCGAGATTGTTCGCTTGGAAACCGGCCATTGTCGCGCCCTACAAACGGTCTTTTCAGAATTTCATAGGACTTTTCAAGCGCTCCTACGGAGCATACCACGAAAAGGTTCGTTTTGATCCACGGGCGATTATTCCCGGCCCAAGGTGTCCACGAAGCCGGATCAGTGGACGGCTGCCCGGCGCTGTCACCGAGCCCCATCGAGTGGGTGGCCTGGTAGACGCGTGTGACCGGGGGTGGCGGCGGTCGTGGACGCCGTGGTCAGCCCGGCGGCCAGGTCAGGGGGCGGCCGCCGAGCAGGTGGATGTGCAGGTGGGGCACGGTCTGCCCGCCGTCGCGGCCGCAATTGACGACGAGGCGGTAGCCATCCTCGAGCCCCAGCTTCTGCGCGAGCGACGACGCCACGCCCATCAGATGGCCGAGGAGTGGCGCGTCGGCTGCCGTCACCTCGGCCAGCGACGGAATCGCCCGCTTTGGAATTACGAGCAGGTGGACGGGAGCCTGCGGTGCCACGTCGTGAAAGGCGAGGCAGAGGTCGTCTTCGTGCTCGATGCGGGCTGGGATCTCGCGGCTGATGATCCGGGAGAAGATGGTCTCAGCCGGCGCTGTCATCGGTTGCTTCCGGAAGTGACTGTTCCAAGACGGATTCGGCCTGGCGAGCGGCAGCGGTCTTGCGAATCCGCTTTCGTGGCGCCTTGGGAACGGCCCACTCCTTGGTGAGGTGTTCAAACACCTCGGGCGACTCGTAGCGGACGACGTTGCGGCCCTCGGGCATCGGGCCGACGAGCGAGCGGAAAATGGGTGCTCCCCGCAGGGCAAGGTCGGTGCTGCAGTCGTCGGTCCCGACCTGCAAGTGCGTGCGGAGGATCTGCTCGGGGGAGTCAAAGTCGCGGATGATGAGCTCACCGTCCGTGCCGCGGGTGACGATCCGCCATGTGTCTTTTTCCATTGTCATGCGCTCCTGACGGGGACGAACGGCCGGCCAAGGCGTTCGGAAGCCCACGTGCCGTAGGGAGAAATCGGCAGGCGGCGGTCGCGGCTCAAGTGAGCCCGCAGATGCTCGTCGTGTCCGTCACGGAGGCGCCTCGCCAGCAAAGCGTGCCTTTCCGGCAGAAGCGTTGCAGGTGGACCTCTTCGAAACGCGGCCGATGCTGAACCGCCGCCACCAAAGAGACGGGCGGGGCCGCGGGGCTCATGGTGCTTCTATCCAGCACCGCCCATCGGGCAGATTCAGGAGTCGAAGACGTCGGTCATCGCGGCCATAAAACGCCTGCGACGAACGGGAGCGGAGGGCATGGGATTCGAACCCACAACCCATTGCTGGGCATCTGATTTCGAGTCAGACCGCTGGCCAATTCGCTTACCCTCCGAATTAGCAGAGCACTCAGTCTAACGCCCACCCGTCTCGACGGCCAGATGTCGTGGATGTCGCGTCTAAAAAGCGGGATTACGACGCCGGTCGCCACCGGGATCACCGCCGCAACTCAGGCAAGAATCGGGGTGACCACCCTGCCGTGGACGTCGGTGAGGCGGTAGTCGCGGCCGGAATGCCGCCAGGTGAGACGGGTGTGGTCGAGACCGAGCAGGTGGAGGATCGTGGCATGAAAATCGTGCACATGCACCACGTCCTTCGCGACGTTGATGCCATGCTCGTCCGACTCCCCGTAGGTGATTCCACCTTTCACACCCCCTCCGGCCAGCCAGGAGGAGAACACCCAGTGGTGGTGCTCCCTTCCCGCCGCGTTCGCCGCGGCGTTGAACGGCGTGCGACCGAACTCAGTCGTCCAGACCACGAGGGTGTCGTCGAGCAACCCACGCCGCTTCAGGTCCTGGAGCAGCCCCGCGATCGGTTGATCGACGTTCTTCGCCAAAGGCAGGTGCGTCATCATGTCGCCATGTGCATCCCAGTTGGCCGATGACCCGACGTCGATCAACTCGATGAAACGCACGCCCCGTTCCGCCAGACGCCTGGCCATCAGGCACTGCCAGGCGAAGCCCTGCGTGCTTCCCGGTTCCAGGCCGTAGAGCCGAAGTGTTTCCGCCGTCTCACCCGACAGGTCGAAGGCCTCAGGCATCTCCGACTGCATCCCGAAGGCCGTTTCAAACGACTTGATCCGCGCCGCCAGGAGCGGATCGGCGCCCCGTTCGGCGAGGTGACGGCGGTTCATGGCGGCGAGCTCGGCGAGCTCCAGCTCTTGGAGTCGCTCCGAACGGCTCCGCCGCCGGACGTTCGCGATCGGTTCCGGCCCCGGCACCACCCGCGTTCCCTGATGTGCTCCTGGGAGGAAGTCGCTTCCCCAGACCTGATTGCCGGCATACGGGGCGTGCGGTGCGATGACGATGAACGAGGGAAGATTGCGGTTTTCAGTTCCCAGGCCGTAGCTGACCCACGATCCGATGCTCGGCCTCGCAAACGAAAATGAGCCGGTGTGGATGCCGAGCGTCGCCTCGTAGTGGTTCGTGTGATCGGTCTTCATCGACCGGATCACGCACAGGTCATCGACACATCGCGCCATCTGCGGAAAGAGCTCGCTGACCTCGGTTCCACAGCGGCCATGCGGCGAGAACTTCCACTGCGGGCCCTTGAGGAACATCTCAAAGCTCCCCTTCCGTCCCTGGAACTCCGGCACGGTCACCGTCTTCCCCGCGTCCGTCACCAGCCGCGGCTTCGGATCCCATGACTCGACGTGCGAGACGCCGCCACTCATGTGAAGGAAGATCACCCGTTTCGCCTTCGGCTGAAAATGGGGTGAGCGGGCCGCCAGCGGGTCAGCCGCTGCCAGGGATGGACCGGCGGACGGCGAGTCACCGGCAATCAGTTCGTTGACGATCGCCGGCCAGAGGATCGATCCCGCTGCCATGGACCGCAGGAGGCCGCGGCGGCTTGGATCGGGCGAAGTGCAGTAGTTCATGGCAGTCAGCCGTCAGGTGAGAAGGTGTCGGTCGTTCACGTCTTCAATCGACGTGGAGAAACTCATTGCTGCCAAGCAGCGTCCGCAGCCAGGCGGCGAGGGCAACGTGGTCGGGACTTGTCCTGTCGGTGACGGCTGCATCTTCCCCATCGACCAACTCTTTTCGATACGCATCGAGAAACCGACCAGCCGTCGCCACCGCTACCTCGTCGGCCTCGCGGCCGAGCGCCGCGAACGTGGCCGCACGGATCTGCCCGGCGTTGTCGGTAGTCATGGTCTGCAGGTGCGTGGCCCAGGCATCAGCCGCGCGGTGAACGAGCGGATCGTTAAGGAAGAAGAGCGCCTGCGTGGGCACAGTCGTCCCCAGCCGGTCGGCCGTGGAGGCGTTCGGATCGGCGCCGTCGAAGAGAGCGAGGAAGGGATGCCGCTTCAGCCGGCTCGTCATCAGGTAGACGCTGCGATGCCCATGGTCATAGACGGCGCTAAACGGCCCGTGCTGCGTGAAGCCCCACTCGAACGGCGGTGGGAAGGGGTGCCCCTCCCCACGCGATCGGTCGAGACCGCCGCTTACCGCCAGCACCGCGTCGCGAATCTCCTCCGCCGCCAGCCGCC